>DATHKV010000157.1:0-27455 GCA_035488895.1 Steroidobacteraceae bacterium | reverse complement strand
CAGGGATCGTATGCCCCGGGGCTTGCGCGCAGCAGGAATGCGCAGCGCAACGAGGCACGAAGTGCCGGATAATCTCCCGGCGGCCGCTCAATTTCATTGCGACGTCCTGTCGCAATTCAGACCCAGCCCCTGAACCCGGCTCCTAAAGTCTACTGGACGACGCGGCGAAGCCTGACGAGATCATCGTGTCGCGTTGCGATATCGCGCCGATCGGCCGCAAGCCGCAGGTCACGCAGCACCTCGAGTGAGCGCAACAGCACCGGCAGCGGCGGCCCACTGGCCGTGATTCCCTCGAGGCCTTGCGCGCTGAGATTGGCCGCTGGACTCTCGATGAACCGCCTCACCAAACCATCGTGGTGCTGTGCCGCCGCCTGTCCGAACAAGTCGCAGACTTCGAGGTAGGCGCGGGCGTTCTGCTGGAACCAATCGGCGGCATGATACTCGTCGACTAAAGACAGCAACTCTTCCAACAGGCTCGTTCGCGTCATACAGTCGCGCAGTCGTGCCTGATCGGACGGCAACATGAACAGCATTTTGTCCACCAGCAGCTGTGCGTAGTAAGGGTCGTTGGCGCGGCACAGGCCCAAGAGCAAGTCGATCTCGTTGATGCCGGAAAAATCTCCGGCGTTTGCGCCGCGATACTCCTGCCGGCCGACACGATAAGGCTTGTAGTATGGCCGCACCGAATAGAAAAACCGCTCGACATTCAGTTGCGTCATCAGCCTGTCGTTGAATCGTATGACGTCGCGAAGCGCCTGCTTCGCGACGTCAAACATGATATCCACTACGGGACTGGAGACTCCGAGAGGGACGATGCGGGTGAGCGCATCCGCCGCGCGCTGCAGCGAGAGAATTCCCCGCGTGTTCTCGTCAATGAACAAGAATTCGTCGCGGAGTGAGGTAAAGCTCTTGCGAACGCCTGCGCGCGCCCTATTGTGTGTCGCCAAATGCCCGGTCGAGAATCTCGGCGCCATACCCAACGATGAGCCGACGTACAGCGCAAGCGATGACGCCTCGGGAAACGGTGACCGCTCTTCTCGCGCAGGATTGGTCAGTTCGTGCCGCCGCAATGCACCGAGGTAGAGACCGACGCTGCCAAGCACGCCATAGGCGCTGTCAAATCCCTCCCCCGTATTGCCCTCAGCAAGCAATGCGACGACGTGCGTGTGACCCTCGTCGCGAAGCAACGCCTTGATCGGATCTCCACAGCCGATCACTTGCGCGCGATCCTCATTCGCAAAATATAGATTCTCGAGTTCGGTGTTCATCTGAACAAAGGATGTACGAATCCAATCCTCGAATGCTTCTGCCCTTGTACTCATTTGCACCTCATCTCAAGCCTCGGTTATGCGCCGCCGTTCACTTGCAGGCACGACACGCTTTTATGTCGTGGCGGCGCTGCGCGCTCGAAAACTGGACAGCGCCGCACCGACCGCAGCAAGGGCAACGAGATACCCCGCGACCACGGTTAAGACAAGCGGTGGCCCCAGCCCCGCCTTCGCATTAAAGACATGCGCACCGGCAACAGCCACCGCGGTTGGGCCGAGCCCCGCTCCCAGCGCCACGTTTAGAAAAAAGCTCATAGACATCGCAAGCCCCCGCGAACGATTCGGCACGACATCGAGAATCGCGGAAAAACCCACTGCAGTCACGATGCCCGACAGACCAAAGTACAACGGCACACCGGCCATCGCGTAGCTGAAGGTCGACGAGTTCATAAATAGCGATGCCGGCAATATCAACAGGCCGGAATACAAACAGACGCGCAGTTTGCGCGGCCATCCGCCGCGTGCCCCCGCACGGTCGGCCAGGGCGCCGCCGATGAGCACGCCCCCACCGAAGCCTACCGTTAAAAGCAAACCCAACTGGACCCCGATTTGGGCCGGGTCTTTGCCGAAGTCCCTAATGAGCAGCGTCGGCGCCCACGCGCCCACCGCATTGTCGACGAATGAAGCTGCGGCCAATACGATATAGATGGGCACGACCCGAGACCACGGCGTAGTCCGCCAGGTGCTGCCATCCGCTACGCCTGCGGCGGCCGACTCGCCTTCCGCTGTTTGGCGAAGCGGCTCGCGAATGAACAAAATTACCAAAGCCCACAACAGTCCGGGCCCTCCAATGACAAGTAACACCATCCGCCACGGTGCGTAACTGGCCAGGGGTGTCGCGGCAAGAGCGCCCGATTCTATGGCGTGCAGAACGCCGCCCCCAATCAGAATCGCCACACCGCTGCCCATCGCAATGCCGCTCAAGAAAAAGCCGACGGCAGTACCCCGTCGGGACGGAGGAAAATAGTCGCTGATCAGCGATATGGCGGCTGGCGAAAGCGCTGCCTCGCCCAATCCGACGACAATGCGGCTCGCAAAGATCTCGCCGAAGTTGTGCGAAAAACCGCAGGCGATCGTGCCCAGACTCCAAACCGATACGCCGGCGAAGATGAGGTTGCGTCGCGAAATGCGGTCTGCCAAAAGCCCTAGCGGAATCCCGGCGATTCCATAGATGACGGCGAACGCCGAGCCCAACAGCAGGCTGATCTGAGTATCGCTGATACCCATATCGCCGCGGATTGGATCGACCAAGAGGCTCAACACCTGTCGATCGGTGTACGACAGAACCGCCGTCGCAATCAAAATTGCAACGACGGTCCAGGCGTAGGGACGGCTGGGATAAGCAGTCATGCCAAAGCGTTCAGAATTTTATGCTCAGATCGACGCCAATCGTTCGCGGCTGATTCGTGGCGACCCGGTTCAAAATCGAGATGTTCGCCGACAGAGCGCCCGTGTCGCCCAGCAACGCCATCTTGTTGGTGAGGTTGTCCGCGAACAACATTGCGGACCAGCGGCCTGTCTCGACTCCCGCCCGCAATGACACGAGATCGTACGCCGGCAGCGAATTGCGCGTGAACGTGATGTCCTGGATCCCGCTTACGTAGCTGTTGGTCAGGCGCGAGACAAAGTTCATATCATTCGCGACTGGCTGCTTGAAGATGAGAGAGGTGTTGGCGGTTACCTCCGGTACGTCCAGGAGCCGCTGCCCCGCCACGACGCCGGCGGCCGGCAGTGTGGTCGAGTTCGTCGCGTGAGTGTAGCCGGCGTTCTGCGACAAGACGAGGCCCGGCATCAGCACCACGGCCAGTTCCAGTTCCGCGCCGTACACCTTGGCCTTGCCCGCATTCGCGGTGAACTTGAAGCCGCAGCTCGGAGCCACTTGCTGCTGCACGTTCGTCCAGTCTTCGTAATAGATGGCTCCATTGACCGAGACGCGCGAATCGAAGAACCGCAATTTCTCACCCAGTTCGTAGTTCCAAACACTGTCCGGACCGAACTGAGTGGGCGCTGCCGACGCGCAGGGAGGAACGGGAATCGGCGAGTTCGGGCCGCCCGGACGGAAGCCCTTGGACACGGTGGCATAGACAGTCGTATTGTTATCCGGGATGTATGCCAGATCCACCTTCGGGGTCACGCCAGAATTCTGCGCCAGCCCGAACAGCGGGTCGCTCGTGCCATTGGCGGAAACGCCGCTGACGCTGGTCACGGAGTTGCTGTGGTACTGGTAGTAGCGTGCGCCGACGCTCGCTCTCAAGTTGGCGGGCAGCATATAAGACACCTCGCCGAATGCCGCGTACTGGTCGATGTCGACCTTGCGATGGTTGTCAGCCAGGTTGGTGGTTCCGAAATTCGCGTTGAAGCCATCATTGGTGTCGGGATAAAACGAGAACACATGCGAAGTCGCGCCGAAGCTGCTGTAGTACCCGCCCACCAGCCACTGCAACGGTCCGGGGCCGGTTGACGCCAGCCGTAGCTCTTCGCTGAACTGACGCGTGTAATCGTCCTCCGTGATCGATCCGGCGCCGAGTCCGAAAAACGTACTGCCGCCCTCCGTCACTGTTTCCGTCGATGAATAGGGAAACGCCGCGGGCGGTCCGAAAAATCCGCCGATGTAATCCTGCATTGCCTCGGAGATATCTTGAGTTTGGTTCTGCTGGCGATCCCAGTAGGCCGACGCGGATACCAGTTGGAAGGAATCAAAGTTGAATTTACCCGTCAGCGTATACAGATTGAATTTGTCCTCGAAGGGCTCCGACACGTCGAACGGCTGGTAATGAGTTTCAGTCAACGGCGGACTGTCAATCGTGCTCGCTCCATCCTGGGTTAGCGACTGATGCATGAAGCCAAGCGTGATGCTCAGGCGATCGGTGGGCTGAATCAGCAAGGTCGCACGCCCCGCCTGCAAGTGTTCCGTGTTCGAGTGCCGAAAATCCTGCGCCACGGGCGCCCCCGCAACATCGCCGCGCGCCGTGCTGCCGTTGACCTCGGGAGGAAACGGGCTCAATACTTTGCGGTCGATCCATCCATCGATGTATTTGTCCGTGCCAACCAGGCGCAAGGCGGCCACATCTTGGATCAACGGGATGTTCAGCATCACGTTCTCGGTGTGATTGAAGCCGCCGCCGTTGGTCGTGCCGGAGCCGATGACTTCGACGTTGGCGGCGAAAGCCTTCGGGTCAGGTTGATTGGTCACGAGTTTGATCGTGCCGCCCATCGATCCCGCGCCGTACAAAGTACCCTGCGGTCCGCGAAGCACCTCGACGCGGTTCAAGTCGAACAGGCTCGGGTCGATGACCGTTTTGCCGTTTTGCGCCATTGCGGCAGGAGTCAACACCGCATCGTCCAGATAGAAGCCCACGGTCGGCGACTCGCCGCCGGTGGAGGTCAGTCCTCGCATCTCGAATTCCGTCTGCCCGGGGCCCGACGTCTTGAAAGATACGCCCGGCACCTGCTGTGCGACCGACGCCATGTCCGACAATCCCTGGGCCTGAAGATCCGAGCCGCTGATCGCGGTGATGCTGATCGGCGTCTTTTGCACGGTGGACTCGCGCTTCTCTGCGGTGACGACAATTTCCAGCAATTCCTGGCTTGGCGGTGCGCTCTGTGCCCACACCGTGCTCGTCAACGCCGTACAACATCCCAAAGCTGCGAGCGCTTGCTTGACGCAGTATTGCTTCGTCATATCCCCACCCCTCTAATGATCGGTCAATTGCGATTCGATTGGGACATTCAACCCCAATGCTTATGTCACTACTGATCGGCAACGCGCTGCTCTGGCAACGCATTCAATTCATACTTCATGATCCGACCGTGAGCGCCCGAGCGATCACGCTCCAATTCGTATACGTCGCCCGAAGGACCTTGTCGCCGGCGAATGACGTTCGCGATGGACGCCAATTCATTGGCATGCAGGCGAAGCCTGCCGATCTGCGCATGCGCGTGAAGGTGGGAGGCATTGACGGCTCCGACGATTGCTGCAGCGACCTGATCCCGATCCAACATCACTCGCGTCGCGACGGAAGCAATATCAGTATCGTGTGTTGCGGCAATGCGGCCAAGCACTCCGAGTAGTTCTTGGAACAGGTCCCATCCGCCGAAATCCTCGATAATCAACTTGTACTTGGCCAATGAGCGGTTCGCCAAATCTCGCACGGGAGCAGGCTTGCCCAGCCATCGCTCGGAGAGAAAGCCACCGCAAACCGTGCCGTAGCACAGCAAGGCGATGTTCTGCGCCCGACAATAGGCCACCATCCCGTGATTCGGCCGATCATCCACCAGCGAGTATTGAATCTGATGCGATGTGATCGGCACCCCAGCGTCGACGAGTTCCTTCAGACGTGGAGTGTCGAAGTTCGTGACTCCGATGCGGGCGATTTTCCCAGCCCGACGCAACCGGTCGAGCTCCAGGGCCGTCTCGACATAGCGGGGTATGGCGAAGTCCCACCAATGAAATTGCACCAGATCCAGTCGCTCCTGCCCCAATCGCTTCAAGGATCGATCGATGATGACTTCAACGCGGGCGCGATCGAGAGAGCGCAGATCCGCGAGGTCAGGAACGAACTTGGTATGAATCTGTACGTGCTTCGCGTGCGCGGGGTATGCCCGACGAAAACTGCCGATCAGACGCTCGACGCCGGTATAGATATCCGCACAGTCGAAGGTGGTAATCCCCGCATCGACGAAAGCCGCCATGTCCTTGAGCGCTTGACGGGGGTCGATCTCGCCATGATCACCGGCGAGGTGCCAGCCGCCTTTGATGATGCGCGAAATGCCGTAATCGCCGGACAGGGAAATCCGGGGAATCACCTCGGATTCTCGCCCGGCAGAGAAGTTGCGGTCACTTGCGAGCGCGTGAAGCGGCGGCGGCCCGTGCGGGTGATGCGAAAGCGCGTAGGACAGTTCGGATCGGGGCAGGCGACCTCCGCGTCGGTCGACATCCAATCATTCGGATCGGTGACGCGTTGTTTCGCTGGCAGTAAGGGTAACAATGCCGCCAGTGAATAGATCGAAAATCCTTGCCCCGGCGGAAGCTTCAACATCTCACCTTGCAGTTCAAAATAGTCACCCAATCGCGCGCCGCAGTAGATCGTTCGGCCAGGCGGCCCTGTCACTTCGACACGCAGATCATAAAGCTCGAATTCTTCCGGGTCCTGCGGGCCATTGGGTGGCCTCGTCACGCCGCTCCGTCCCGCCGCTGCCAGAGCGACTCTTCATTCATGACGAGATCGAACGCGCGGCCAATGTCCGCTTCGAGCGCTGCTCGCGCTGCAACCGCGTCGCCCCGCGACAGTGCATCGAGCATTTCGAGATGAAAGTTCGTGCCGCGCCCCTCTCCGCCGTCAAATAGTTCGGACGCTTCGCGCAGATAGGGCCCAAACTGAAGCCACAAGCTTTCGATGATCGGCAATAAAACCGTGGAACCGGATTGGCGATAGATCGCGAAGTGAAAGGCCCGGTTCTGTTCCGCGCTTTCTTCAGAGACATGCTCCTCATCGGTTTCGCTTTGGGCGACGATCAACCGCTTGAGAGTGACCAAGGATTCATCGGTCATGTTCGACGCAGCGCGCGATATCGCCAGTCCCTCGATCGCAAACCTCGTTTCCCGCAAGTCCTGCAATGCATCTTTTGACAGGGCCGGTACGCGAACGGTACGACTCGGCAGCGTTTCCAGCGCCCGCTCGACAGTCAAACGGTTGAGTGCATCTCGAACCGGCATGGCACTCGTGCCAAACGCCTCCGCCAGTTCAGCAATTTTCAACTTTTGCCCAGGCTCGAAACCGCCGCGCATCAACTGATCCCGCAGCGTGCAGTACACGCGCTCTTGCACCGTCTCACGGGCTATGCGAGCCAACCCAAGATTTGGACGAATGGACATCGGCGTATCCTTAATTCGTGATCACAAATCTATGATCAAAGATATTAAATCATATTGCAAGCCCTGTTTTGCTGCTTGAGCCGGCCAAATGGACGGAATTCTTCGTTCTCCGCACGCGCAGCGATACCGCGTAAAGGCGAGCGGTATCAGCCCAACAACACGGTTTTCCCGCTGCGGGCCGAATCTTTCGCCGCTTCGAGAATGCGCATCGCCGTCATATTCAGTCCCAGCGCAGATAAATCTACCGGCGAGACTTTGATCGTCCCGCGGACTACCGCGGCCAGATAAGTGAACGGGCTGTCATCGGGCGGCGTCAGTTTTCGCATGGGTATCGTTTGCACCGCTTCTTCGCCCTTGCGCAGCGTCAACGATTCGCGGTCGGCGCGGATGGCACCCGTAGCGCCGTAGATCTCGATGTCCTTTCTGCCGTAAGGCCAGTTCCAGGATGCCTGGATGATGCCCTGCGCCTTGGGATAGGTCACGATGATCGTCGCTTCATCGTCCACCTTGGGATATACCGACGGCTTGAGTTGCTGCGTGATCGCGGTGACGCTGTCGGGCGCTGCGCCTTGCATAAACCAAGTGAGCAGGTTCGCCCCGTAGCAGCCGAAATCCATCAGGGCGCCGCCGCCGTTTTTGACTGGATCGGTGAGCCATTCCAGAAACTCCTGGCTGCAACCGATCTCTTTTGGACCCCGGTGGCCGTCGTGCACGACGAGCTTGCGCAGCTCGCCGATCGATCCTGTCTCGTCGATCAGCCGTTTAGCCTCGTAATGGCTCGCATACCAGGTCGTCTCATAGTTGGTCAGCAGATGAATGCCGTGCTTTTCGGCGAGTGCTTGCATCTTCCGCGCGTGTTCCACGCTGACCGCCAGTGGCTTTTCGACCATGACGTGCACGCCGCGCGGCGCACACTTCTCCACCACTTCGAGATGCTCCGCAGTACTGTTGAAAACCCAGACCGCCTCAGGCTTGGCCCGGTCGAGCATCTCATCCAGGGATGCATGCAGGAGTGTTTGATCTAGGTGGTATTGCTGCCGATACCGTTGCGCCAGTTCGCGGTTTGACTCGGCGACGCCGACGAGATTGAATCCGCTCGGGTTTACGGTTTGCAGAATGCCGTGAACGTGGTCGTGAGTCAGTCCAGCGATGCCGACGCGCACCGGTTTCTCAGTCGACGCCGACGCCGACGTCCGTGTTGCAGCCGCGGCTGGATTCACTTTGGCGGCGGCGTCAATGAGCGGCAGTGCCAGTAGCGAGTGTACGAGAGTACTGCTGAACGCACGCCTTGATTGTATCTCCGGAGCGTCGCGCTCGCTCGGGGTCCTCTTCATAGCGAGCCTCCAACAGATGCCTGATTTATCCTTGAACCACACTTTGTCACAGACTCTTGTGTCTCCAAGAGTAGCACCTAAACCCTCGACCTCCGCTTTATGACTGACCGAGTTGGCTCTGCTCTGTGGGATCCGTTAAGCCCCACAGCATCCCGCGGAGCTATCGATATTTCTGCCTGAAAGGCGACCGCCACACACAGCCACCAATCACCCACCGCATCTTGGGCAAAGCAGCCGGATTTCCACCTTCTATCTTCGAGCAGCTCCCTTTCAAATACCCGGATCGATTTGCCGGAGAAGCGAAGAGAATTACCCCGGCGCTTTAACTGCACTGCCTTAAGAGGCACCCAGCCTAAAGATCGTTTGGGCTCCCGGCTGACCCGCCAGCGCAGCCGTACCTTCCTGAACTGCTTTCTACGGGTCGCAAACTCGGCATTGACCCGCTGAATGGTGTCCGTACTCGGTCGCGCCCGCGGTGAGTTTGTCGAGATCGTAGCCGGTTAACCATTTCGCTGCTCCTACGAAAGGCCGGGCGGCCCGTGCCGACACCTCGTTCGCGTAGTTCCAGACCTGATTGACTTCGATCGCCGCGGCATTGAGCCAAGGATAGCTCTCGGGCTTTACCTTGAGGCGCAGCGTCCGAAGGCATATCGGCGGGACAATCGAGGGGGAGGGCTCGGATTGCATACAGCAATCTAGACGTCATTGTTGTGATCAACAAGAGTCATATTAAGGGCAATCATGGATAAATGCGGAAGCAAGGGCGGCATGAACCAGCATCACTTTGCAGCTGGCGGCTCTGCTCCACGCTCTTGCGCAACCGCCGCCGCTGGGTCGCGTCGTCCGTGACGCTTCGTCGCCCGAGAATTTGCGGAATATTGGCGTCGAGCAGTTTCACCCGTGACGGGCACCTTCAATATCTTCCAGTAGCTTTGCGACGTTGTCGTAAGAGAACCCGGCGGGTGGTCCACCCATTGCTCGAGGCTCGACCTTGAAGGGCTTTCTCTTTTGTACCGCGGCGGTACGGGCCAGGGCCATTCGAAGTCGTTCGTTAACCACCGTTTTGAATGAACGACCTGTCCGCCGAGCTTCAGCCTGAAGGCGAGCTGCGACATCATCGTCCAAGGTCAGCGTCGTTCTCATGCATCTTGATGCTACCAAAAAGACATCATGATGCCTATGTTCTACGGTCTGGTGAAAAAGCTACGTATCCGTCACGCAGTAAATGCAAATGTTGCCGCGTCCGCGCACTCAACCTGCGCTTCCGACCGGCGCGTAGGCCGCGCGCTCGCGCACGCTGTGATACAGGGCCTGTGTCTTGGCGTTGGGCGCGATGCCGAGGAAGCGCGTCAATAACTCGCGACAACGCCGGTACGCCTGCAGCGCCTCGCCGAGATCTCCGAGCTCCCGGTGGCAGAGCATCAAGCCCCGATACAGACCCTCGTTGAGCGTGTCGAGCTCGATCCCGGCTCGGTACAAGCTCGCCGCTTCCTCCCAACGGCTCGCGGCTTCACAGTCACGCGCCGCATCGCGGATGGCGCGCAGCAAACGATCACGCAACTCCTGGCGCGCCCTCAACACCCAGGGCTCTTCGCTCTCGTGCTGGAGAAAATGCCCTTGATAGAGGAGCCGCAGGCGGCCGATCCTCTCGACACCATGGGCCTTTTGATCGTGTGGAGGATTAAGCTCCTGCTCGAACTCCCACATGTCGATCCACAGCTGATCCCGATTCAGGCTGACCTTGCCGCCCTCCATGAGTACCGCATCGCGTGCGCCGAGCAACTGGCGCAGTCGATAGAGCGCGCTTTCGAGCGCGTGGTACGCGGCATCGCCCTCGGAATCCGGCCACAGCGCATCGATCAGCACACCCGCGCCCACTTCGGTTCCGCCAAGCGCGATCAGCGCCTGCAGCAGCTCCCGCGGCTTGCGTAAGCGCGGCGGGATGGCGATAGGGGTATTCCCCTTTGTTAAGCGAAAGCGTCCCAGCACATGAATCCTGATTCGTTCGCGAAATTCCGTTGCAGTTGCGCTTGTCATGACTTATGGCCCTTTCCGCTGGTTGCTAACGCTTGTCGTCTTGGAGTGCATCGTGGAACCGGTTGCCACCCCCGCGCAGCCTCAATTCGAGTGGTGTTCCGGCCATTTCGGCATGACCGATGGCCTCCGTTGAGCCGCGAAGGGGCTCCTTTGGGGCCAAGGGGATACCCACTTAAGGGCGTGGGAACTCACTCATCTTTAGGCGGTGAGTCCTGGCTCTCTCGATCGCGAATCTCGAGCCGCCTCCAGCCAAACAGGCGTGCATCGAGAGACCACGCACCCGGCCCGATCAGTGCCAGGGCCGCGCCCAAGGTTGCCAGCATGATCCAGCGCGACGGATGTCCGGACGAGAAAACATTCCACAGCGCCTCGGCCGCCACCAGCGTTCCCGCCACCGGCGTCCACAGCCCCGCGAGCAGCAGTACCCCTAAACCGATCGACACCATCTGAAATACGACCGCCCCGAGCGGCGGCCCGGCCAAAAGCTCCAAGACCCCTTGAACGAGGATCGCCGTGCCGGCCGACAGGCGCATGAGCAAGAGCCCGACGCCGGGCGGGCCGTGGGCAAACGTGGAAAATAGTCGGCGCACCCCACAAGGTTATGGGCTAACCGCTCACTCAGAGACCCCCAAAAGGGTGATGCCAAGGACTCTTTCGAGCGGTCAGAACTCGATGATCCCCCGTTTGAGCCCGATCATGGCGGCGTGGGTTCGGTCCTTGGCGCCCAGTTTGGACAGGATATTCCGGACCTGACCCTTCACCGTGTCCTCGCTGGTCGAGAGCCGCGCCGCGATCTCTTTGTTGGCATTCCCCTCGGCAATCAGCCGCAAGACACGGGCTTCCGTTTGGGTCAGCGCATCATCGGTGGCATGTTCGGCAAGCTGGAAGGAGACTTCGGGAGACAGGGATTTTCTACCGGCGTGCACGGCCCGAATGGTGGCGAGGAGTTCCTTGTGCAAACTGTCCTTGAGCAGATACGCCCGCGCGCCGGCCTTCAGTGCCCGCAGCGCCTGCACGTCCCCGGCATAGGTGGTCAAGACGATGATCCGAGCCTCGGGAAACTCGCCGCGAATCGCGGTGATCGCATCGAGTCCGGTCATCTCCGGCATCTGTAGATCCATCAGCGTGATATCCGGACGATGCCGCTGAAACTGCTGGATGGCGTCACGCCCATTCGCGGCTTCCCCGATCAGATTCATGTCCGCTTGAGTTGCAACGAGGCCGGCGACACCTTGGCGGATGAGGGGATGATCATCGACCGATAGAATCCGAATGGGCTTAAGATCACCGCTCACGACTTGCTCCGCGCTCTTTTCCGGAAAAACTTCTCCGCAATCCACGAACGGCGTGGAGAGGCGGCGTTGGCGTAGGCCGCCGGAATGATGAGTTCGATCTCCGTACCGGATTGCGCCGCAGTCCAGACGGTCAACTTGCCGCCCATGAGCTTGGCGCGCTCGCGCATGCCATGCAGGCCGAAGTGCCCCGCACGGCCCTCCGCCGCCAGGAACTTAGAGTCGATGCCCTTGCCATCGTCTCGGACTCGCAATCGAAGCTGCCGCTCATCATAGCGGAATTCCACTTCGATCTGTTTCGCCCGGGCATGTCGGAATGCATTGCGCAAAGCCTCGCTCGCGACCCGGTAGATCTCGTCGCGCACGATCGGGTGCAGGTCCCACGGCGTGCCTTCCACCTCCACAAACATGCCGACCGACGTGCCCCTGGCCTCGGCCGCGAGCTGCTCTCCCAGAGTCGTGATGGCCTGGGCCAGGTCGTTGCTCTCCACCGTCGAGGCCCGCAACCCCTGCACGGCCTCCCGTCCCTCGGTGATGGCTTGCGCGGTCTGATCAATCGAGTTCCCAAGCACATCCTTGGCCTCCGCCGGGCGCGTATCGAACAGCGCGTAAGCTGTCTGGAAGCGCAGCAGCAGACCTTGAAAGCTCTGCAGCAGCGTGTCGTGCAACTCCCGCGCCACCCGCACGCGCTCGGCAAGCCGCTCCTCAAAGCGGGCATTCAGCAAGCGCGTCAATTGGCGCATGCGTATGAGATAGGCCCCCAGAGCTACAAGGCCCACGCACAACACCATTGCCGACCGAAACCACCAGCTTTCAAAGAGCGTCGGCTCAACGTCAAATCCGATCGCAGCTTCCGGCCCGTTCCACAGCCCCTCGCTGTTGCTGGCGATGAGGCGGAATCGATAGGAGCCGGCGCCAAGGTTCGTGTAAACGGCTTCTCGCGCAGCAACCGGCTGGCTCCAGCCACTGTCGAAACCCTCGAGAAGATATCGAAAGCGAACCCGGGCCGGTACCGCGAGGCTCAAGCCCGTGTACTCAAACGTAATGCGCCTGGGCGCAGGAGGAATTCGAACCGGGGCGGCCAGGATTGCGGTGTTATTGTCGGCGGTGATCGCCTCGATGTGCGGCAGCGCGGGAACCGAATTGTCATCGATCTGGGAGGGATCAACCACCGACAAGCCGCCGCTGAGTGATAACCAGATCCTACCCGCCGAATCCGCGACGACTGATCGGCTTCGCTTCACGCCTTCCGTGCTCGTAAGGCCATCGGCCTGACCATACTCGCGGACATCGATTGTTTTCACCACACCGCTCAGCAATTTGTCGCGCGAAACGCGCAATACATGGTCCGCAGTTGCGATCCAAAACCTTCCTCTCTTGTCCTCCGCCATCCCCACTATCGGTTCGCGCAAAACGTCGGGCGACTCACGAAGAATTTGAAAACGCCCGGAGGCAAGAAAAGCCAGACCGGCAGAGGTTTCACTCCAGAGAGTTCCGGATGCATCCTCGAACAGGCAGTTTACCTCCGGCGAAGGCAATCCTTCAGTCGTTGCATAGGTTTTCCATTGGCCGTTTGAAAAAGAGCTCAAGCCGCTGGGTGTGGCAAACCACATGGCACCATCGTGTGTTTCAAGGATGGACGAGACGGTATTGGATGCGAGACCGTTGCTCCTCGTGTAAGTGGTGAAGTGTCCATCTTTGAATCTGCTGACGCCGCCGTTCAGCGTGCCGACCCACGCAGAGCCATCGCGGCTCTCATAAACGGCATAGGCACTGTTCTGGGCAAGGCCGTTTGCGTCGGTATAACTCTTGCTCGCCATCGCACCGTTGCGAAATTGCAGACGGGTCAATCCGCCGCGTTGACGTCCGGCCCACACTCCATCTCCCCGTCCGGTGACGGAATAGACCACCTCATCGGACGGTATCGATGCAACGGCTTGCACGCGTCCATTCTGGAGAATGTACAGCCCACCTTGAGCAGGAGCGAACCACGTGCGGCCCTCCGGGTCGACATAGACAGGACCATTGTGTTCGAAACGAGGATCACTGACCGATGAATAGGTGACGAACGTACTGTCCCGCATGCGGCCCAGCCCTCGCGTACCGCCGATCCAGAGATTTCCTTCCCGGTCCTCGAACAGTGAGTTGATTCCGCCGTCGCCGCGCAGCTCATTTTCTTCGGAGAACGACATGCCTTTGCCATTGATGCGCAGCAGCCCGCGCGTCGTCCCCAGCCACAGGTTCGAGTCATGATCGCGCAGCATGCGCAAAACCTGGGCATTGCCGAGGAGCGGCGGCAGTTCGAGCCGACGAAAGCCGTTGCCGTTGCCGTGATACAAGCCGGTGTCGGTGCCGATCCACAATTCGTCATCGATCGGCAGCAGAGCATTGATCTTTCGGTCGGGCAATCCTGCGTCGACGTTGGTCGCTCGCCCGCCGGTCAGAAAAAACAGGCCATCGCCGAGTGTCCCCAGCCAAACCTTGCCATCGGCGGTTTCGGTCATGGAGATGACCGGGGGCGAAGAGGGTCCCAATTTCTGAACGTCGTCAGCCGTGAAACGGAAAGTGCCCAGCTCGATGTCCGAGACCAGCACTCCGCCGTGCTTGTCTTTGGACAGGGCGGTGATTGCGCCGTGACCGTATCGGACGCTCTCAAACCCGCCCTCTTTCTGGCGTACGAGATCAGCGCCCTGCGGACGGATCCAGAGTTTTCCGCCGGCATCCGTCAGCACTTGTAATATCGAAACGTTGGCAGCGACCGCAAAGGAAGTCAGAGAGACGGGCTTGAAATTAAAGCCGTCGAAACGTATCAGCCCTCGGTCGGTTCCAATCCACAGGTATCCATCTGTGGTTTGCGCGATGCCATTGACGACGCCGCCGGGGAATCGGGGTTCGGCGGTCCATTGCTCCCGGATGTACTGCGAAGGCAGGCGATTGGGATCGAGTGCCAGTGCCTCGGTGCCAAGGCCCGCGAGCACGATTCCCGTGAGGGTCCATCGAGCCTGCTTCAACCCACGGATCACGGCAGGTACTCGAATTTCTCAATCACGACCTCATTTTCTTTTTCTAACGGGATATGGCCTTGATAAAAAACATACAAGGCGATGCGCACCGATTCGCCCCCCGGGGAAGGCACGCCGGAGGTAAACACGTGCTGGTTAATGACGCGACCGCCGGTGGTGTTGCCCGATCCTGCCACCGTCGAAAAAGTGACTTTCCCCGGTTCCCACCGAAACGAATGCGTGTAAGGACCGGGCGGCGCCCGAAAGGCAACAGAGTCAGCTGGAACGTAGTAAGGCTGAACGACATATTTAACGTTGGTATTCTCAAGGTAACCCCAGCGGCCCAGCTCGACGTCCAACTCGTGCCGGTTGCTTTCGGTACCCAGGCCGTCCCAGGTGATTAGGGTTAAGAGTGCGGAAGGTTCGAGCTGAGAGACATTACGCATTTGGAAGCTGTATGTTCCGTAGCCCAAGGAGCGCGTGAGCTTCACCTCCGCCGTATTCCACTTTCCCGGACTTCCCGAAATGCGAAGGTGCAACGCGCCGCCTTCGTCCGTCCAAGCGTTCGCAGGCTCGAAAAAGTTTCTTGACCCTGCGTGAAAAATTGGCCCGGCGCTCGTCTTCCACTCGTAGCCGCTAAAGTTCAGTATCGTGGGTTGTGGGAGTGCCGGCGCCGCGCCTTCCCCGTCAACCACGACCAGCGTCACCACGCCGTTGCCGACGAGCGGCAACGATTCAGTTTGTTCTGGCGGATTGAAGGTTGGATCAACCAGCAGCGCGGCATATTGAATTCCTAAGTGGACTGACGCCTTCCACCGGCCGTCCGTTTCGATATTCGCGAATGGCTGATCTGATTGACGGCACAGACCCCATCGTCCATCCGTCTTTGCGTACAACACGATTCGCTGCCCGGGTTGTGCCCCTGTGGCACGACCTTCGACTACGTCTGTCTTGTAGTCACGTTCGGACATGTCTGTCTTGTAGGGACCCTCCTGATATGAGGCGGCAACCTTGCTGAAAGCCAGCGTCGGCGCTGAAGTTTTTGATGAAGAGTGGCATGCGGCCAGCAGCCAGGGCGCCATGAGCACTGACAAGGTAGCGGTACGTGCGAGTATGCGCAGGCGCGGCACGATCGATCTCCCAGGACTAAGCGCTAAGTTCGCACGCGTGAGCCGTGTCGTGCCTTAAGACTGCTATGTATAAATTCTGTCGTGCACGAATTGTGACCAAATCATAACATTCGTTTATCGAGGGACACGACGCCAGACAACGAACTTAGGCTGCGAGCCTCAAAGTCCCGTCAAACCCCGCAAATTGCCAGAGCTCAGCAACTGTAACTCATTGATTTTCGAGGTCGCCTCCGCAAAGAGCCTCTTAATCAATTGTGTTCCAAATCCCCGCCGCTGAAGCACGCTGGTTTGATAAAACGCTCCATCTGGACCTCGATCCGGCCGTCACGCTGGCGTATTTCCTCCTGCCCCGTGCTTTGGAAACCAATTCGCTCGTAGAAGCTGCGAGCACGATCATTCCCCTGAATCACTTTCAAGCGCACTACCTTCGCGCCCTCAGACCGCGCCCAAGCAACCACCGCCGCCACCAATTCATTCGCGCCACCCGATCCACGAATCTGAGGATGCACCCACATTGCCATCAGATGAACGACTGTCGGATCAGTTTCATCTCGCAGTCCGGCGACCATGCCACGCGCGCCCGCAGGTTCATAAAGAATGAAGGCCACGCCGGGCGACATCCATCCCTGCCAATCCTGCATCTGGCGCGCCACCTCGCGTTCATAGGTCGATCCGAAGGCATCGGGAGCGTCGGATAGCGCCTGCAGCCGAACCTCACGAAGGATTGGTTCGTCCCCCAAGACCGCACGCCGCACGGACCGCTCGATACTCATTGCGATTGGAGCTTCGCCAAAAAACGACCCAAATGCGGATCGCTTCGATGCAACGGTACATCCGAAAACTCAAACCACCTGACCCCCGCAAACTCTTGATCGTCAAATTGAATATCCTGATTCTTATCTGCGACCACCACATACCACAGCGACACATCCACATGCCCAGCGGCCAGGCCCACCGTCGTCGTGCACGTCACCATTAAGGGCGCGCCGATTTCATGTTCTGGAACAATCCGCAACTCCTCGAAGAGCTCGCGCGCAATTGTGTCTCGCGGATGTTCTTCCGGCTCCACATGGCCGCCGGGCGGCAGCCAAAGCTGCGCATTTTTGTGATCAACGAGAAGGATATGGTCTCCATCCACGACCACGAAGTATGAGACCAGGTGTTTGGGCGGAGTCGCCGGCTTGGCCGTGCGACACAGGGGCGCCCCGGAATCGATCCAAGCCAGGGCATCGGATTGGTGACTCTTCTCCAGCTCGTCAAACCACCGGATGGAAGCCACTTCGCTGCGTATTGCTGATCGAATGGTCATGTAACACCTTCATGCAACCTGCCAGCCCGTTCCTAACAATGGCACTGTCGCGCAAGCCGGCTCACCCTTACGATCCGTGCCGGCGAACTGCGCTTCCAACACACCCGAACGCTTGGCCTTCGCCGCTTCTACCAGCTTTCGGCTTATCCCTTCGAGTCCAATCTTCGCGCGTCGGCCCATGGTGGTGCCCGCCTGACCTGCATAGGCACCGATGCGCAGATACACGAAACGCCCGCCACGCTTCCCCTGAACGGCAGGACCGCGCAGGCGAAACCCCGCCGGGGAAGAATCTTCGACGACCTCGACGGTAAAGTCGAAAGAGATACGACTCTTAGTGCTGGCAGTGGGTTCTACCATCTCATCTTGGCCTAGCTGAAGCGCCCATAAGATGTTCGGCGGCGGATCAATAACTACGATACGTAAAGCAAGTGTTTCAGCCGAGTTTCAACGGCGCGATGCTGGATATAGCGAGCGGCAATTACGATATCGACACCTTCAAGGACAGCGCATCCGCCAGCACCTCCTTTGAATACGCGGACAACAAACTGCAAAACGCAGCCACGCTAAATCGCGTGAATCAATCGGAGATCGACGAGAGTCTCGTAAACCACAAGATCGTTGAGCAAAAGCGCACGCCGCATAGCACATTCACGATGCAGGACATCTCGGCCCAATTGCGGCCGACGCTTTGAGCCGTTCACTGCCTCATGGTGCTCGACCATCGGCACACCCTGACCTATGTTCGGATCGATCGCCTCAGCCCACGCTCCATTGCCGCCGACAAACGCTCGGCAGTCGGCGCAAAATCCGGTCGATCCTTCGCGTAGCGGCGCATGTCGCGCTGAGCGGCTCTCACGCCCTCATTCACTCGCTCGAACACTTGCTTCACGCGCGCCGCACTCAATCCACAGGCGCTGCGTCCGAAGGCGGTCAATGCGTCACGACTCGGGAATTGCTTGCTGTTGGCGAGCGTGAGAGCGAGCACATCGCGTGGTTGATACACGGTCGTGGTTATCACGTCATACGCCGGGGCGAGACTCACTTCACTTTCGGCGTCTTGGTATAGCACTGCGAAATTCTTGAGGTGCGCATCGCCGTTCTCGACCGCGCAAGACAGCGCGATGAGCGCGAAAAGTTGTTCGAAGGCCTGCGACTGCTCGGAACCGGACACGAATTGTCCGACGCGTTTGGCGATGAGCTCGTACGATCCTGAGTATCGGCCATGCGCCCGCAGCGCGTTGAGAACGCAGAAATCCTCGCAGCCGAGATACCGTCCGTTCGCTTGCCGGTCGAAGCGATCGACTATCAAAATGCGCCGATTGTCGGCGAGTCGAGCATGAGAGGTCTTCATCCCGGCGTGACGCGCCGCTTGCAGGCAGAAGTATTCGTTCGCGGCAAGCTCTGGATAGCGGCGTGGGTCGAAGGATTTGACGATGTGAGTCGCGCCGCGTTCGGTAAGGCGTTCAAGGGCCGAGCCGGCCTCACGCAGCAGGACCTTGGGCTGCACACCGGAGACCCCCGAGTGGACGGCATAGCGCTCCATCAGGTCTTCGAAGAGATCCTCAGCGCCGTCGAATTTGAGGATGGCCTCGATATTCTGCGCCGGCATCTCGCCCGGCATCTCGCCCTCGACGACGTATCTTAATCGGCCGATCTGCGACCGACCCACGATCGCGAGCAGGTGCAAGTCATCGAGGTCCGGCACAACTTTCGCGAAGCTGAGCCGCAATCGCTCGAGCAAAGCCCCCTCGGGCAGGTTCATCTCGAATATCGGGTGCAGTGCACCCATGGAGTCGTATTGATCCGCAATCACCGGCATGGTGAGCGAGATCGCGCTCGGGGCAGGACACTCCGCCTCATACCCGAAAAGATACTCCGCCTCAGAGAGGTCGCTGCGACCTAAGAATCCGGCGCGCGTCGTGCCCGCGAATACCTCAAGACCGGATCTTGGAGCCACGATTTTCCTCTCTCAGCTCGTGCAACGTCGGACGCTTCTCGGGAACAGACACATGAATCGACAGGCCCAGTGCCGCACACAACGCCATGAGCTTGCGCACGCCGATCTCGCTCACTGTGCCGTTCTCGATTGCTGAGATCGTGGCGCGGCTCATCCCAAGCGGTTTCGCAACTTCCTGTTGCGACTGACCGCTCGCCTTTCGGGCTTCACGCAGGACGACGCCAATTTGCTGTAGGTTCATTTATGCACTGTATACACTGCATATTTATAGAAATCAACGAAATGCATTGTATATAATTCATATTACCCCTGCAGAGCCCCTTATCCTTGGGGACATCGTGGCCGCCATCTTCGCGTGCGCTGACGCGCAGTATCCGCCTCGATCATTCAAGATCTTGATATTTGGAGGGCGTTGATTATGTGAAATTCGCTTTGCGAATGCATTGAATACCTAAGTTTCATCCGATCCCTTAAACTAGTGAAAAATAAAAATTGGGATGGCGTGCGCTCCTTACATTATTTCCTGATGATCGGGTTGGTGATGTTGCTGCCTGCCTGTGGCGGAGGCGCGAGCACGCCGACTCCGGCACCGACCGTCTCGCTCACGGCGTCGCCCACCACAATCGACGCCGGCGAGTCTGCGACGCTGACATGGACCTCGACCAATGCTGTCTCGTGCAGCGCCACCGGAGCCTGGAGCGGGACGCTCGCAACCGGCGGCTCTCAAAATACTGGCGCGCTCAACGACGATGCCACGTATGCGCTGACGTGCTCAGGTCCTGGCGGCACCAGTGCGCCGGTGAGCGCCGCAGTGGCGGTGAATCCGTTGCCGACGGCGACCCTTGCAGCAGCCCCGGGTGCGGTAGCTTTCGGCGGCACCTCACTGCTCACCTGGAGCTCGACCGACGCCGATTCTTGCACGGCTTCCGACGGCTGGAGTGGAACGCTCGCGGCAAGCGGCACGCAGATGACCGCTCCGATCACCGCGACGACCGTTTATTCCCTGGTATGTACCGGTGCGGGAGGCGTCACGGCGCCGGTCTTGGCAACGGTGGCATTGATTCCCGCGCCGACTGCGATGCTATCCGCGGCACCCTCCTCGGTGATGTCGGGTCAGTCAGCGGTTCTGACGTGGAGTTCCACGGATGCCACTTCGTGCACCGCGTCCGGTGCTTGGAGCGGCGCTCTGGCTGCCGGCGGTACGCAGAGCACGGGACCTGTGTCCGCCGCCACGTCGTATTCTCTGTCCTGCACAGGCCCCGGGGGCGCCTCGAGCGCCAGCGTGACCGTCAACGTCATTCCCACGGCAACCTTGAGCGTGAACCCGTCCGTCGTTGCGCCGGGCGATACCTCGACCTTGACCTGGCTCTCCACCAACGCGAGTTCGTGTACCGCCGGAGATGGATGGAGCGGCACCTTGCCAAGCAGCGGCGCAAAGGTCACGAGTGCGGTGAGCACGACCACCTCTTACTCCTTGACCTGCTCGGGCGCCGGCGGCACCAGCACGGTTGCATCGGCCACGCTCACGGTATCGAGCGTCAGCATGAGTCTTGCGCCACAGAACGCGGCGCTGACTCTAAGCCGGACTCAGCAATTCACCGCGACGGTTCCGGGCGGCGGCGCGGCTACGTGGACGGTGGACGGCATCGCGAACGGTAATGCCACCGTGGGCTCCATCAGCTCGACCGGCCTTTATGCGGCTGGAGCGGCGGGAGTTCACACGATTGTGGCTACCAGCGTTGCCAATTCGAAGCAATCCGCGAGTGCGACCGCAGCGGTCACAGATCTAGCCGGCGTCTATACCTATCACAACGATGCCGCGCGCGACGGCGCGAACACGCAGGAATACGCACTGAAGCCCGCCAATATCAATACCACGAGTTTCGGCAAGCGGGCCGCATGCGCGGTCGACGGCGCTATCTATGGCCAGCCTCTGTGGGTTGCGAATGTAACGTTGAGCGGCGCGAAGCACAATGTTGTCTTCGTCGCCACGCAGCACGACACATTGTTTGCCTTCGACGGCGAATCCAATACCTGCGTGACGCTCTGGTCGATCAGCTTGATCGACGCGGCCCACGGTGGAACCAGCGGCGAAATCCCGGTGCCGGGCACCTCGGTCGGCACCGGCTTCGGTGACATTCAGCCGGAGGTGGGAGTCAACGGTACGCCCGTGATCGATGCCTCGAGCGGCACGCTCTATGTTGCATCCAAGTCCATCGACTCGACACTCAGCACGTATTATCAGCGCTTACACGCCATCGACATCACCAACGGTCTCGAAAAACCCGGGTCGCCGGTGCTCATCGCCGGCGACTTTCCCCGCACGGTCGGCGGCTCGGTGGCCTTCAGCCCTAAGCAGGAGAACCAACGTCCCGGACTGGCGTTGGTCAACGGCACGGTGTTCGTTGCATGGGGATCCCATGAGGATGCCAGCCCTTGGTACGGCTGGGTCATGGGCTACCGCTATTCAGGCGGCGCTTGGTCGCAAACCGCCGTATTCAACAGCACGCCCTACGTCGGGGGCGGCGGAATCTGGATGGGCGGCGGTGCACCGTCCGTCGATGCCTCAAACCATTTGTATTTCCTGACCGGTAACGGCGGGTTCGACGCCAATAGCCCCAGCGCACCGAACAACGACTACGGCGACTCGCTGCTGCAAGCGGACACCTTGCTCAACATTACCTCCTATTTCACTCCATCGGACGAACTGTCCGACGCTCAGAGCGACCGTGACTTCGGCTCCGGCGGCGCCGCGGTGCTCGCCGATTTACCGGCGGGCAATACCGTGACCCATGCTCTGGTCTGCGGCGGCAAGGACGGAACACTCTACGTGCTCAATCGCGACTTGCTGGGTGGTTTCGGCGACAGCGCCGCGGTGCAAATGCTTGCCTTGGGCCATGCCTTATTTTCAACACCCGCCATCTGGAACAACCGACTGTTTGCGGCCGGCAGCGGGGGTCCCTTGACCTCCTATCAGTTAAACACCTCGACTGTGCAATTCACGCGGGCCACCTCATCCAGCCAAACGTACGGCTTCCCCGGATCCACTCCCTCGGTTTCCGCCGCAGGCACTCAGAACGGCGTGGTATGGGTGCTCGACACGCACAGCTATTGCACGCGGCAGTCCGCGGCGTGCGGGCCGGCGGTGCTGCATGCCTACGACGCCATCAATTTATCGACCGAGCTGTGGAACAGCAGCATGAGAGCGGCGGATGCGGCCGGATTTGCCGTCAAATTTTCAGTGCCCACAGTGGCCAATGGCCGGGTGTATGTGGCCACTCGCGGCAATAACACCGGTGGCCCCAATGGCTCAACGAGCGCTCCTGGGGAGCTGGAGATCTACGGGCTCACCCCATAGCTGACCTCAATCATCAAGCCCCAAACCCCGCAAAATCCTCGGTGCATGTCTCTCCACCCGTGCGGCGCGAGTGGCCGATTGTTTCGCTCCGGCAAAATGCAGCAAATAACCCTTCTGCCTTCCTGGGGTGAGCTCACGAAAGGCTTCGGCCAGTTCAGGGTCATCGTCCAACCGCGTTAAAAATTCCGCGGGCATTTCGTAGTCCGCCACGCTTTTCTTTTGTACCTTGGCACCCGATTTTTCAATGGCGGCGGCCTCTTTGATACAGGCCTTGACTGCGCCTTTTTGCTTGTTGATATCGGCCAGAGAAGTAAATCGGATTTGCCTCGCGGACTGCACATTCTTGGTCTGTTGAACGAGGATGCCCTTGGGGTCTTGCAGCAAAGCGCCTTTCATGAACAGCAGTGCGCAATAATCCTTGAAACCGTGGATCAAAACGATCTTGCCGCCATCGAGGTCGTAGCAAGCTTGACCCCATTTCAGCTCTTCATGGAGACCCGACGCGAGGCAAAGTTCTCGGAGTGCGGCAAATTCAGCGCTCCAGCGCTTTTCCTTGCCGTGAACTTTGCTTACCAGTGGATTCGCCTGTCCCTTGACTCGATCCATGTTCAACCCCTGAGCTACGGTTTGGCCGGGGCTGGCGGCGGCCCGAGGGGGAATGGTCTCTCCGGCACCGCATTGGTGTTCTGAAAACTTTGAATCAGCCAATGCCCCGCTTTTTTCTGCAGCACCTGGATCTCGATGCCTTGCTTCGGTTCCGGCATGCCGGGCGGGGTCCTCGCGCCGGTCATCGTCCAACTGACGTGCGCAATCGCAATCGTCGGTGACAACAAGCGCACTGAGGTATCGGTAATGGTGAGCTGGCTTTCGTGGAACACGAAGGCGAACGCGGCGGTGAGCTTGCTCTCGATTTGCGCGCGGCCTTTCCACCACCAGCCCAAGACATTGACGCAATCACCGTCTTCGGTGAACAAGCCGGCATAAGCCGCCGCGTCGTGCCGATTCCATGCATAAGCCTGAAACGCCTGCACTTGACGAATGCTGGCTTCGTCATCCGATGATTCATCGGCTGCGACACCGCTCATCGCGACAAACGCCAATGACACCCACCAAGGATTCCATCCCGTGCGTCCCTTCATTTTGGCTCCCGCCTAGACGTTGAATCTAAAGTGCATCACATCGCCTTCCTTGACAATGTACTCCTTGCCCTCCAAACGCAACTTGCCTGCCTCTTTGGCGCCGGCCTCGCCCTTGAACTTGATGAAGTCATCGTAGGCGATCACTTCGGCGCGTATGAAACCGCGTTCGAAATCGGTGTGGATGACGCCGGCCGCTTGCGGCGCAGTCGCCCCGGCATGCACCGTCCAGGCACGCACTTCTTTGACGCCCGCCGTAAAATAGGTCTGCAGGCCCAGCAATGAATAGCCGCCGCGGATCACGCGGTTGAGCCCCGGCTCGTCCAATTTCAACTCGGCCAGAAATTCAGCCCGGTCGGCTTCCTCGAGTTGCGCGATCTCCGCCTCGATGGCCGCGCAAATAGGCACGACGATGGCGCCCTCGGCGGCCGCGATTTCCCGGACCCGATCGAGGCGCGGATTATTGGTGAAACCCGCTTCATCCACATTGGCGACATACATCACGGGCTTGTCGGTGAGCAGGTGCAGATCACGCAACAGCGCATGATCATTGGGATCGAGCTTGAGCAGCCGTACCGCTTTCGCTTGATTCAATTGGGCCCGCACCTTCTCGAGCAGGTCCCGCATTCTCACGGCATCCTTGTCGGCCGCCTTCGCCGCTTTCAGCGCCTTCTGGTAGGCCCTCTCGACGCTGTCCAGATCCGCCAGCGCCAACTCGGTATTGATGACTTCAATGTCGCTGGCCGGGTCGATCTTGCCCGCGACGTGAATGATGTCATCGTTCTCAAAGCAGCGCACGACATGAGCGACCGCATCCACTTCGCGAATGTGTGCCAGAAACTTGTTGCCCAACCCCTCGCCCTTCGAGGCCCCCGCCACCAATCCTGCGATGTCCACGAATTCCACCGTGGTCGGCAGGATTTTTTCCGGGTGCACGATCGCCGCCAGTTTCTCGAGGCGCGGGTCGGGCACCGGCACCACGCCCACATTGGGATCGATGGTGCAAAAAGGATAATTCTCGGCCGCGATCTGCGCACGCGTGAGCGCATTGAACAGCGTGGACTTGCCCACGTTCGGTAAACCAACGATTCCACAGCGGATGGGCATTACGCTTTTCCTGCCCGGCTGTGCAAGCGGGTCATGGCGCGTTCCGCGCCCTGATCGAGCAGCAGCGGTATGCAGTCCACCGCGGTGCCGACGGCGTCCAGAATCAGATCCTCTTCGGCGCGCGGTGCGCGTGTGAGGACATAGTCGATGACGTCGGCCTTGTTGCCAGGGTGGCCTATACCCAAACGCATGCGCCAGAACGTCTCACCGATGTGGGCGATCGTGTCGCGCAAGCCATTGTGCCCGCCATGACCGCCGGCCTGCTTGAGGCGCACCGCGCCGATGGGAAGGTCGAGCTCGTCATGCGCCACGAGGATATCCGGTGGCAGCACCTTGTAGAAGTCGCTCAATTGCCGGATCGACAGGCCGCTGCGATTCATATAGGTCGTGGGCTTGAGCAGCACGATCTCATGTCCTTCGATGTTGACCTTCGCGGTTTCGCCTGAATATTTTCGGTAGTCGCGAAACTCGCCGCCGTGACGGCGCGCAAGCAGGTCCACAAACCAGAAACCCGCGTTATGCCGGGTCACCTGATGTTCAGGCCCTGGATTGCCCAGACCAACGATAATTCGCAACGGTAAACCAGCCATGAGACAAAGCCTTTAAAAGACAAGGGCCGTCAAACCGACGGCCCTCATGACACAACGCTTTTGGAAGATTATTTCTTCGCGTCTTTCTTTGCCGGTTCCTTCTTGGCTTCCTCTTTCTTCGCAGGCGCTGCCGCTCCAGCCCCGGCTGCTGCCGGTGCTCCCGCTGCCCCAGCTGCTGCCGGCGCGACTGCCGCACCTTCCGCACCCGGCACAGCCGCTGCCGCTGCCGTGGGTTCAGGCTCTTCAGCACGTGGGCTGTGGATCGCGACCACTGCCGCGTCTTCCTTCGCCAACTCGACCAGGACGACGTCCTGCGGAACCTTCAGCTGCGATAAGTGGATGCTCTCGTTGAGTGAGAGTCCCGAAATATCGACTTCGATGAATTCCGGCAAGTCCTTCGGCAAGCAGGAAACCTCCACCTCGGTGCGCATGTGCGACACGATGCCGCCTTGCGATTTGACGCCCGGCGAAACCGCCGCGCCGGTGAAGTGCAAGGGAATGCTGATGCGGATCTTCTCGTTCTCTTCGACGCGCTGAAAATCGATGTGCACGATCGCATTCTTGAACGGGTGCCGCTGCACATCCTTCAAGATCGCCGCCTGCGACTGATCGCCCACCTTCAAATTCAGGATGGTCGAATAAAAGCGCTCGTTCTCGAGCATGATCAGAAGCTTCTGATGGCTCAAGGTGAGAGTGCGCGCGGCCACATGGCCGCCATAAAGAATTGCCGGCACTTTTCCGTCGTGACGCAGGCGGCGGCTCGCACCTTTGCCTTGCGTCTCGCGGAACTCGGCAACGAGTTCGAAAGAGGTTTTCATAATCTTCTCCAGTTGAATCACAAACCAAAGCGCCCAGCATCGCGACCAATTGCTGGGCACCGACCTAAACCAAAACTAATCGATATACAGCGAGCTCACCGACTCCTCATCGCTGATGCGGCGGATGGTTTCTGCCAACAATCCGGCCACACTCAGCTGGCGAATCCGCTTGCACGCCATGCCGGCCTCCGACAGCGGTATCGTATCGGTGACCACCAATTCATCCAGCACCGATTTCGAAATCTTCTCGATCGCCTGGCCCGACAATACCGGGTGCGTAATGTAGGCCACGACCTTGAGCGCCCCTTCGTCTTTCAGCGCCTGCGCGGCCTGGCACAATGTGCCCGCCGTATCGACCATGTCATCGACGAGCACGCAGGTTTTGCCTTCGACCTCGCCGATGATGTTCATCACCTTCGACTCATTCGGCCTCGGCCGCCGTTTGTCGATGATGGCCAAATCCGCATCATCCAAGCGCTTTGCCAGCGCCCGGGCGCGCACCACGCCGCCCACATCGGGCGACACCACAATCATGTTCTGGTACTTCCGTTTCCAGACCTCGCCAAGCAGCACCGGCGATGCGTACACATTGTCCACCGGGATGTCGAAAAATCCCTGAATTTGATCCGCGTGCAAATCCACCGTCAGCAATCGATCCACACCGGCGCGCGTCATCATGTTCGCGACCAATTTGGCGGTGATCGCCACACGGGTCGCCCGCGGGCGGCGATCCTGACGTGCATAGCCGAAATACGGCACGACCGCGGTCACCCGTTTCGCGGAGGCCCGCCTGCAGGCATCCGCCATCATCAACAATTCCATCAAATGCTCGGCCGGCGGATGCGTCGGCTGCAGAATGAACACGTCGCGCCCGCGTACATTTTCTCTCAGCTCAACGCTGACCTCGCCATCGCTGAATCGATCCACATCGGCGCGCCCCAGCGGCACGTGCAAGTGCCGGGTGATCTCCTGCGCAAGCGGCGCATTGGCGTTACCCGTGAACACCGCGATCGACAACGAATCGAATTCATTATTTTGCTGCATCGACCTTGCTCAAAATGGCTGGGGTGGAAGGATTCGAACCTCCGAATGGCGGGATCAAAACCCGCTGCCTTACCACTTGGCGACACCCCAACTTGGAAAAAAACTTCAGATCGGCCTTAGCCGGTCCGCAATCCCTCA
>DATHKV010000156.1:0-2559 GCA_035488895.1 Steroidobacteraceae bacterium | reverse complement strand
AAGGTTGCCGGACTGTCTACCGGCCCCAGCGGCCGCAGCCGCGTGTCGCTCGACAACGGGCAGCTTTGGGAGATCGAGGACGCGCCGGATCGGTTGCTGGCCGCCGGCGATACCGTGACCATTCAGCGCGCCACCCTGGGTTCTTTCTTGATGGTGACGCCCTCAAAGGTCTCTCACCGAGTGCGCCGCATCCAGTAGATGTCCACCGTCCAGCGCTTTCCGTCTTGGATGTAACCCTGTGCTTTGCGAACCGCCTGATGCGCAACGCGTGAGGAGTCCAGTTGCGAACAGCTTGAGGAGTCCAGTGGCGATTTCAGCTTTTTTCCCTTTGCTGGGGACTGGGTCCGGAGTACGCTGATACCGTCATGCGGAACGTCAATTCGAAACTCAAGGTGTTCAAGATGCCCGCTGGAACGATAAAGGCCATGATGATCCTCCTTGCGACGCTCTCGGCGGTGAGCGGTGGAATTGCCTCGGCGACCGATGCGCAACGCTCCGCATCGCCCGTACTCATCGAGCTGTTCACGGCAGAAGGGTGTTCCTCTTGTCCTTCCGCCGATGCCTTCCTTCGGATATTGGATGAGTCTCAACCGGTTCCGGGAGCTCAGCTGATCATGCTTGGCGAGCATGTCGACTACTGGGATAACCAGGGTTGGCGCGACCCGTTCTCCTCGGCGCCGCTCACCGACCGTCAGCGCGGTTACGAGCGCGCCCTTGGGCGCGCCGAGCCCTACACGCCTCAGTTCATCGTCGATGGCACTTCAGAGATACGCTTAAGCGACCGGCCAAAAATCGCGCAACTGCTGAAGGATGCGGCGGCCTCCCCCAAGATTCCGGTGAGTATCGACTCGCTCAGGATAGAACCCGGCACACCGGCCTACCTGAGCGGCAAGGTAACGGCCGACGGCAATACACAAGGACATAAGAGCGACGTTTTTCTCGGGCTGGCCCTGGATCATTTCGAGTCGAAGGTGCTGCGCGGGGAAAATCGCGGCCAGACGCTCACGCATGTGGCCGTCCTGCTCGAACTCGTCAAGTTGGGTGCGCTGACACCGGGCGGTCAGTTCAGCCAAGATTTTCGAGTGCCGGTGAAAGCCGGTGTGGACCCTGGCAATCTTCGCGTGATCGGCTTCGTGCAGGAATCCCGTTACGGGAAAGTCATCGGCGCAGCGCTCAGGCGGACCGCAACGGGTCCGAGCTAGCGCTAATTGTGCGCCAACACCGGTTGGCCGCTATACAGCTCCGGAAACGTACGCTTGAAATTCTCGACCTTGGGAACGTCATACGTGGCGATGTAGGGGTCGGTTGGATTGTGTATCAAATAGTCCTGATGATATCCCTCCGCCTCATAGAACCCTTTGAGAGGAGTTACCTGGGTAACGATCGGTCTCGCAAATACATGGGCCTGATCCAATTGAGCGATGTACGTCTCGGCTATGCGCTTCTGATCGTCGTCGGCGTAGAAAATCACGGAACGATATTGCGTGCCGACATCGGGACCCTGTCGATTCAGCTGAGTCGGATCGTGCACCACCGAAAATGCGATTTGTAATATCTGGCCGTAGGAAATCTTTGCGGGGTCGAAGATTATCTTGACCGATTCGGCGTGACCGGTGCCCCCGGTGCCGACCCTCTTGTACTCCGCCGTCGATCTTTCACCGCCCGCATAACCGGCAATTGCCTTCCGCACACCCCGGACGTGCTCGAACACCCCTTGCACGCCCCAAAAACAACCGCCCGCCAATACCGCAGTCTGCATGGGGCCCGTTGCCTTTGGATTGTCAACGGCAGGCGGTGCGATGATCACCGGCGCCTCGGCCCCGAACAACGGAGAATGCCACAGAAGAGCTCCCATGACCGTCGCACCCAGCAGCGCCGTGAGTCGCGGAGTTTCCAGTTTCCAAAATGACATATCGGCTCCTAGGCGCGGGCCGCAAAGTGCAACGCCACCGAATTCATGCAATAACGCAAACCCGTAGGCTTCGGGCCATCATTGAATACATGGCCCAAATGAGCATCGCAGCGACGGCAGGAGATCGCCTCGCGCTGCATCCCCTGACTCTTGTCGCCGCTCTTGACGATATTCCTCTTCGATATCGGTTCCCAGAAGCTCGGCCAACCGGTGCGCGAATCGAATTTGGTCCTCGAGTCGTATAACACAGTGTCGCAACACACGCAGTGGTACAGGCCATCGGTATTATTGTGGTCATATTCACCGCTAAAGGGGACTTCGGTGTCCGCCTGGCGCGCAACGCGGTAGGCGAGCGGCGAGAGCTGCGCACGCCATTCAGCGTCGGTCTTCACGATCTTTGCAACCCGCACGACGCCTTGGCTTTTGCCGGCCGGCGAGAAATTTTCGATCGACACGTCGCTACTTTGCATTGGCCCGGACAAGGTTGCTGCCGAGGCTTTGTCGATGAAAGAAATGGCCGACAGTGCAGTCAACCCCGCGACAAAAAAACGGCGGCTCGCAGCTTCGCTCATGACCTACCCTCACACGACAGCTCGCTACTACCCATGACCCGCTCAATGCACATTGATTCAATTTAAATGCAACCA
>DATHKV010000155.1:0-16704 GCA_035488895.1 Steroidobacteraceae bacterium | reverse complement strand
CATCAATATCGACAACCCATCGAAGCTGCCGCCCCAGGATCGCGTCTCGGAACTTCGCGAACCGATCATCATTGCCAGTATTCTGGTGCCTCCCGATCATGTGGGCGCGGTGCTGGCGCTGTGCAGTGAGAAGCGCGGCGTACAGAAAAAGATGCTGTTCCTGGGCAGCCAGGTATCGCTGCAGTACGAGTTGCCGCTGGCCGAGATCGTGCTCGATTTCTTCGATCGCTTGAAGTCCTCGAGCCGCGGCTATGCGTCGTTTGACTACGAATTCAGCCATTTTCAGGCGGCGCCGCTGGTCAAACTCGACGTCTTGATCAACGGCGAGCCGGTCGATGCGCTGTCTCTCATCGTACATCGCGACAACTCCTACAACCGCGGGCGGGAACTGGTCGATAAAATGCAGGAACTGATACCGCGGCAAATGTTCGACATTGCCGTGCAGGCGGCGATCGGCAGCCATATCATCGCGCGCGCCAGCGTCAAGGCGATGCGCAAGAACGTGCTGGCCAAATGCTACGGCGGCGATATCACGCGCAAGCGCAAGCTGCTCGAGAAACAGAAGGCCGGCAAGAAGCGCATGAAGCAGGTCGGTCAGGTCGAGATACCGCAGGAGGCCTTCCTCGCGGTGCTCCAGGTAGGCAAGAAGGCCAACTGATCCGGCCTTTCCACTTTGTCCATGTTGGGGGTATTTCGTGACTGATGGTGATCGTATTTTTTTCGCGCTGCTGTGCGCCGCTGCCGTTTGCGTGCTGGTGATCTTGATCGACGGCTGGTTTTTGCGGCCGCGGCGCGACCCGGGCGCAACCAGCGCCGAGGAACCGATGTTGCCTAGATTGGCGGGCTATGCGCTGGTGGGACTGTCGTTGGCGATGCTGTGGCGGCTGTTTCGCTACGAGGCCGTGGATTTCAGCCTCATGCTGGTCGTGGTCGGCGCGGTATCCGGCGTCGTTTGGGCGGCGGATGCCGCCTTCTTCGCACGCCGCCGCAAAATCGCCGCGGCATCCGCCGGAACGCCGGCGGAACGTGTCCGCGAACCCCTCGCGGTGGAGTATGCGAGGTCGTTCTTTCCCGTCATCATTTTGGTCCTGGTCATCCGTTCGTTTCTGTTCGAGCCGTTTCGTATTCCCTCCGATTCGATGATGCCGACCCTGTTTGACGGCGATTTCATATTTGTCAGCAAGTACTCCTATGGATTGCGTCTGCCGGTGACCAACACGTTGGTACTCGCCACGGGCTCGCCGCAACGGGGCGACGTGATCGTCTTTCGCCTGCCGCCCAATCCGAAGATCAACTACATCAAGCGCCTGGTGGGACTCCCCGGGGACCGCATCCGGGTCGATGAGAACAACCTGCTCTACGTCAACGGCAAGCAGATGCCGCAGGAGTCGGGTCCGCCGTACACCGGACCGAAGCAAGACCTGTGGAACTACACGAACGTTGCGACGGCCTTTGAGCAGCTGGACGCCAAGCGTCACCGCGTCATGTTTGCCAATGGCAGCGTGAAATCCGGGGAATGGGTGGTGCCGGCGGGGCACTACTTCTTCATGGGCGATAACCGCAATAACAGCAAGGACAGCCGCTGGCTCGATGAGCCGGATGCGCCAGGATTCGTTCCGGAGCAGAATCTAGTCGGAAAAGCGGTGCGAATCTGGCTTAATCTCGATACTCGTGACGGACCTCTCTGGAGACGGGTCGGAAATAAGATTGAATAGGGCTCTTTTAGGGGGATTTTATGCGTAACCACCAGCAAGGCATGACGTTCATTGGATTGCTGTGCATTCTCGCGTTGGTCGGCGTGGTCGTCTACGCGGGGATACGGCTTGCGCCCCTGTACTTGAATTACATGAAAGTTGCGAAAGCCATGGATGCGGTGGCGACCGAGATCAAGGGGGATAATCCCGATCCGGCCGCGATTCGCGGCTTGATCGACCGCCACTTCACGATCGATGATCCGACCGGGGTGGATGCCAAGGATATCGAGATCACCAAGGACGAGGGCGGGGTCCAGATGCATGTTGCCTATGACGATGCCGTGCCCTATGTGGCAAATGTCTCGCTCAGCGTGCACTTCGAAAAGACAGTGAAGGTGCGGTGATTCCGCTGCCCAAGCCGGACGATCTTTCGAATTGGGTCGAGCGATCATTCGGCCATGTGTTTACGACGCCTGCGCTCTGCCATACGGCGCTCACGCATCGCAGCGCGGGCGCGGATCACAACGAGCGCCTGGAGTTTTTGGGCGATTCCATTCTCAATTGCGCCGTGGCGCGGCTGCTTTATGACGCGCACCCGCTGGCGGACGAGGGTGCTCTGTCCCGGCTGCGGGCTTCCCTGGTCAGCGGCGAGAGCCTGGCGCAGATCGCTGCGGATTTGGGGCTGGGAGAACACTTGCGCTTAGGGTCCGGCGAATTGAAAACGGGCGGCTTTCGTAGAGCGTCCATTCTGGCGGATTCGTTGGAGGCGGTGCTGGGCGCCATTTTTTTGGACGCAGGATACGACGCGGCGGCAGCGGCCGTCGCGCGCGTCGTCGCAGCGAGGCTTTCAGACCTGCCTGCTGCAGGCTCTCTCAAGGATCCCAAGACCCGATTACAAGAATTGCTGCAGGCGCGCGGGCTGGCGCTGCCTTTCTACACCCTGACCGCCGTGAGCGGGGATGCGCATGCGCAATCCTTTATCGTCAACTGCGAGGTTCCGGTGTTCGGCGTCGCTGCGACAGGCGAGGGCGGCAGCCGGCGCCGCGCGGAACAATTGGCCGCGGCCAAAGTCATCGACCTTCTACCAGCTGAGATACGCACTGACGTATGAGCGATTCTAATTTTCGCGCCGGTCACGTGGCCATCGTTGGCCGGCCCAATGTGGGCAAATCCACCCTGGTCAACGCCTTGGTGGGCCGCAAGGTGAGCATCGTGACGGCCAAGCCGCAGACCACGAGGCACCGTATTTTGGGCCTGGTCAACCGACCCGAGGCGCAGCTGGTGCTGGTCGATACCCCCGGGCTGCACGAATCGACGCGCCGGGTCATGAATCAATATATGAATCGCGTGGCGATTTCGTCTTCGCAGGACGCCGATGTGATCTTGTTCGTGATCGAAGCGATGCGATTCACGGAGGAGGACATGTGGGTGTGGGAGCGGGTGCGGGGGCTGAAACAACCGCTTTTCCTGGTGGTCAACAAGGTCGACCGGGTGTTCCCGAAGGATAAGCTGCTGCCTTTCCTGGAAGACATGACCACGCGGGTGCCGGCCTCGGGAATCATTCCGGTCTCGGCGCTGGAGTCGGACAATCTCAATCGGTTGGTGGACCTGGTCGGTTCGCGCCTGCCGGTATCGCCGCCGCTGTTCGCACCGGATGTCGTGACAGATCGCGACGAGCCGTTTCACGCCGCCGAAATCGTACGCGAAAAGCTGACCTTGAAGCTGCGCGAGGAACTGCCCTACGGCATCAACGTGCAGATCGAGCGCTTTGCGGATGAAGACAATCGAATTATGATCAACGCGGTCATTTGGGTCGAGCGCGCCGGGCAGAAAGCCATCGTGATCGGTCAGGGCGGCGAGCGCTTGAAGGAAATCGGCCGCTTGGCGCGCATCGAGCTCAACGACCTCTGGCAACGCTCCGTGCATCTGGAGCTTTGGGTCAAGGTCAAGGAAAATTGGGCTGACAGCGAGATGGCTTTGCGCCAATTCGGGTACGACACGTTGTGAAGAGCACGCGGCGCGTATGGCTGGCACCGGCCTACGTATTGCACCAGTACGCCTATCGGGACACCAGCCGTATCGTGGAGGTGTTCACGGCCGAACATGGGCGCCTCACCCTGTTCGCGCGCGGCGCCAACGGTCCGAAGTCGGCTCTTAAAGGGGTATTGCGGCCGTTTCAGCGGCTGTTGGTTTCCTGGTCCGGCACCTCCGAGGCATGCCCTCTGGTGACGGCGGAAACCGACGGCGTGATGACGAATCTCGCGCCGGAACGGCTCATGAGCGGCTTCTATTTGAACGAGTTGCTCTTGAAGCTGACCGAGCGCCGCGATCCGCACCCGGAGATTTTCTTCTCGTACGCATCCTGCGTCCAGGCACTGTGCCACGGCGAGGTCGAAGAACCCACGTTGCGGCGCTTCGAAAAGCGCTTGCTGAACGAATTGGGCTACGGATTGGAATTGACTCAGACAGGCGACGGGCTGCCGGTGCAACAAGACAAGTATTATCGATTTGCCCTGCAAAGCGGGCCGCAGTTGTGCGTGGCGGAGGCGCCGGGCGCGGTCTACGGCCAGTCTCTCGCCGACCTACAGGCAGAGAGCTTCGAGGACGCCCGCACGCTGCGCGACGCCAAGCGCGTGCTGCGCGCCGCGATCGATGTGTGCCTGGATGGGCGCTCTTTGAAGTCCCGCGAGGTCATGCGGGCGCTTCTGCGCCATCGAGAGCCGCTGCGAGAGGAGACAGGCTCCCGGGAGGGCTCGTGAAGGAGCCCAGGCTTCACGGCAGCATTGCGCTGGGCGTGAATATCGATCACGTGGCCACCCTGCGCCAGGCGCGCCGGGCCCGCTATCCGGATCCCATGCATGCCGCACTGCTGGCGGAGGAGGCTGGCGCCGACAGCATCACCCTGCATCTGCGCGAAGACCGCCGCCACATTCAGGATCGCGATGTGACGGCGATGCGCGAGGCGCTGCAGACGCGCATGAATCTCGAAATGGCGGTGACCGAGGAAATGGTCCGGATCGCACAGAGGGTGCGCCCGCAAGACGCGTGTTTGGTGCCGGAGTCGCGCCAGGAAGTCACCACCGAGGGCGGCCTCGATGTCCTGGGACAAAGCACGCGGGTCAAGGATACCGTGGCCGCGCTGACCGGCGCGGGAATCCGCGTGTCCTTGTTCATCGACCCGAATGAAGGACAGATCGAGGCGGCGCGCAGCGTTGGCGCGCCGGTGATCGAATTGCACACCGGGGCGTATGCGGAGGCCGCCGGCGGCGCCCGCGCCCGGGAATTCGAGCGGCTGCGGACGGCGGCAAAGTTGGCGGCTTCGTTGGGGTTGACCGTGAATGCGGGTCATGGTCTTAACTATCACAATGTCGAGCCGATCGCCGCGATTCCTGAAATCATCGAACTGAATATCGGCCACGCGATCGTGGCGCGGGCCGTGTTCGATGGGCTGGCCAAGGCGGTACGCGACATGAAGGAATTGATGCGCCGCGCCCGGGCCGGATCCTGATCCCAATGATTTTCGGCATCGGCATCGACGTTCTGCAGGTTGATCGGGTCGAACGGGTGTACCAAAAACACGGCGAGCGCTTCGTGAGGCATCTGCTGCTGCCCGAAGAGCGCGTGCAGCTCGAACGCACGGCGCGGCCGGTGCGGTTTCTCGCCATGCGCTTTGCCGCCAAGGAAGCCATCGTCAAGGGCATGGGGACGGGGTTCGCGCACGGCGTGTGGATTCGGGATGTCGGCATCGTGCAAAACTCCTGGGGCAAGCCGGAAGTGATTTATTCGGAGCGCGGCGCCAAAGTTCGCGATGGTTTGGGGATAGGCGAGGGCCATGTCACGCTGACCGACGAGGCCGGGTTGGTGGTTGCCGTCGCCATCCTCATGCGGCGCGCTTCTTGAATACCCTGGTGTTCGACATCGAGACCGTGCCCGACACGGAATTGGGCAGACGTCTCCATGACTTGCATGATCTGTCCGACGAACACGTGGGGCAGATCATGTTCACCAAGCGCCGGCAGGAGACCGGCAGCGAGTTCCTGTCGCATGAACAGCAGCGCATCGTCGCCATCTCGGTGGTCATGCGTACACGGGAATCGCTGAAGGTGTGGAGTTTGGGCGATGAGTCGTCATCGGAAAAGGATCTGATCGAGCGGTTTTTCGACGGCCTCGAGAAATACACGCCGGATCTGGTGTCGTGGAATGGCGCGGGATTCGATCTGCCGGTGCTGCACTACCGAAGTCTGCTGCACAGCGTGCCCGCCGCCCGCTACTGGGAACTGGGAGACTCCGATCAGAGCTTCAGGTACAGCAACTACTTGAGCCGCTTTCATTGGCGGCACATGGATTTGATGGACATCTTATCGGGCTTCCAGGGCCGCGGCCGCGCCAGCCTGCAGGACATCGCGACGTTGCTGGGTTTTCCCGGAAAATTAGGCATGCATGGCTCGGAGGTTTGGGGCGCGTATTTGCAGGGCGGCTTGGCAAGGATCCGCGACTACTGCGAGACCGATGTCTTGAACACCTATCTCATCTACCTGCGATTTCAGCTGATACGCGGGCACTTGAACGCGGCCGAGCACGCGCACGAAGTCGGCCGTGTGCGCAAATTGTTGGGCGAGTCGAGCGCGACCCATCTCAAAGAATTCGCGACAGCGTGGCCCGAGACTTAAGCGCAGTTCAGGAGGCCGATATCGTCGATCTCGCGCACGACGGCCGCGGCGTGGCGCGAGTCGACGGCAAGGCCGTGTTCGTCGACGGCGCGTTGCCCTCGGAGCACGTGAGCCTGCGCATTCACAAGCGGCGCCGGCACATGGACGAAGCGGGCCTGGTGGAAGTTTTGGCGGCATCGCCCGATCGCGTCGTGCCGCGTTGCGCGCACTTCGGCGTCTGCGGGGGCTGCTCGCTGCAGCATCTTGCCCCGTCCGCCCAGCTGGCGGCGAAACAACGCCAGCTGCTGGAGAATCTGCAGCGCATCGGCAATGTGGAACCAGCACGCGTGCTCGAACCACTGCGTGGGCCCGAGTGGGCTTATCGGCGGCGCGCGCGTTTGGGAATCAAGTACGTGCACAAGAAAGGTCGCGTGCTCGCGGGCTTTCGCGAGCGCGAAAAGCCTTATATCGCCGACATCAGGCGCTGCGAGGTATTGCTCTCGCCGCTTGCGCAGCTGCCGGAGGAACTGGCGGCGCTCGTCGAGACGCTCGACATTCGCGAAAAACTGCCGCAGGTGGAAGTAGCGGCCGGAGACAATGCGACCGCACTGGTGTTTCGCGTGCTCGAGCCGCCGGGGGCGGGGGATCTGCAGAGGATTGCGGCCTTCGGCGAGACGCGCGGCTTGCAAATCTTCCTGCAACCGGGCGGCCTCGACAGCGTGCGGCCGGTGCGCGATGACTATGCGCCGCTCAGCTACTCGGTGGACGGCGGCCGCGTCATGATTGAATTCGGACCGGTTGATTTCATCCAGGTCAACCGCGAGATCAATGCATCGATGGTCAGCGCCGCCGTCGAGCATCTGCAGCCCGGTGCCAACGACGCAGTGCTCGACTTATTTTGCGGCCTGGGAAACTTTACGCTGCCGCTGGCGCGCCGCGCGCGGCGGGTCGTGGGAGTGGAGGGCGACGCGGCGCTGGTTGCCAAGGCGCGCGCCAACGCCGCGCGCAACTCGCTTGGCAACGTCGAGTTCGCGGTGGAAAATCTGTTCGAGCCGAAGGGCTTCGGAGCGTGGGCAAATGATCGCTACGAATTGGTGATGCTGGATCCGCCGCGCGCGGGAGCGGCCGAGCTGATGCGCCGCATGGGCGATTGGCGCCCGCGGCGGGTCGTGTATATTTCCTGCCATCCAGGCAGTTTGGCGCGGGATGCGGGGATCTTGGTGACAGACCAAGGTTTCACGCTGATCGCAGCGGGGGTGATGGACATGTTTCCGCATACGACGCACGTCGAATCGATCGCAGTATTCGAGAAGTCCCAATGAGCCTGGGTCCGCTCATGGTCGATATCGCCGGGACGGAGCTCACCGCCGAGGACATCCGGGTGCTTTCGCACCCCTTGGTGGGCAGCGTCATTCTCTTCAGCCGCAACTATCGCGATGTGCCGCAGGTTGCCGGCCTGACGGCGGCGATCCGCGCCATACGCACTCCGCATTTGTTGATTGCGGTCGACCATGAAGGCGGACGCGTGCAGCGCTTCCGCGAGGGCTTTACGCGGCTGCCGCCGGCCCGCGCGCTGGGCCGCCGCTACGACGAGGATCGGCGCGAAGGGCTTGCGCTGGCCCATTCGGCCGGTTGGCTCATGGCCACAGAACTGCGCGCCGTGGGCGTGGATTTCAGCTTTGCCCCCTGTGTGGACCTCGACTACGGGGTCAGTGAGATCATTGGGGATCGGGCCTTCCACAGCGATCCGGATACGGTAGGAGCCTTGGGCGTGGCCTACATGGGGGGCATGCGCGAGGCCGGTATGGCGGCTGTCGCCAAGCACTTCCCCGGCCACGGTGCGGTGATCGCCGATTCCCACGTCGCCTTACCCGTGGATCGCCGCAATTTCGCGGATTTGGAGCCTGATATGCGGCCGTACCGGCTGCTGATCGAGAATACTGTGCCGGGGATCATGGGGGCACACGTGGTATTTCCCACCGTCGACCCCCTCCCGGCCAGCCTGTCCAAGCGCTGGATCACCGGGGTGCTGCGCGGCGAGATGGGATTCCATGGCTGTGTATTTGCCGACGATCTGAGCATGGCCGGCGCGGCAGCCTTTGGGGGCGTGATTGAACGGGCGGAACTGGCATTTGCTGCAGGTTGCGACGTCCTCCCCATTTGCAACGATAGACAAGCGGTAAAGTCTGTGCTCGATCACTTTGGGCCGGATTTAGGCTCGCCGGCCTCGCAGGCCCGAGTGGTACGAATGAGGGCGCGTGGAGAAGCCCCGAGCAATCTTGGAGCAGACCGGCAGTGGCAGCAAACCGTCATATTAATCGCGAGCCTTTCGGCTACTCCCCCGTTGGTGCTGACGGAGGGGAGTCATGACGGGGTTTGATCCGGATTTATACCGCCGGCTGGTTGAAAGCTCGCCGGAGGGCTTGGTGCTGATCGATGCACAGGGCAAGGACCATCCGGTGATTTATGTTAACCCCGCATTCGAGTCTCTGACCGGCTATTCGGCAGCTGAGCTCATGGGACGAAATCTACGCCTGCTCCAGGCGGACGACCGCGAGCAGGATGGCCGCCACCGCCTACGAGATGCGTTGAGCCGGGGCGAAACCTGCCGTGTGCTGCTGCGGAACTACCGCAAAGACGGCAGCGTGTTTTGGAACGAAATGACGGTCATGCCGCTGCGTCACCCGGATGGCTGCGTGACGCACTTCGTGGGTCATCATCGCGATGCCGGCGAGCGTTTGCGCATCGATCCCAAAGGCGCCAAGGACAGCTTGAGCGGTGCCCATCAGCCGACCGCGATTGCGGTTCGCGACGACCGCTTGACGGGCCTTTATACGCTGCCGTACCTGGAAGAATTGTTGAAACGCGACTGGGCGATTGCACAGCGCGAGCAACGCAACATCGCAGTGTTCGCCATCGACATCGATGCATTGGATCTCTACAACACGACCTTCGGCCGTGCCGCGGGCGATTCGACCATTCGGCGCGTGGCGCATGTGGTATCGGCATGCCTGCGACGCTCGAGCGACGTGACCGCGCGCATCGACGGCGGCAGCCTGATCGCATTCGCGCCCGGACTCTCGACCGAGCAAGCCTTGCGCATTGGGCAACTCATGGCCGAGAGGGTGCGCGATCTGCGGATTCATCATCCCCGCTCCGCGGTGCTGCGCTATATCAGCATCAGCGTGGGCGTGTGCGCGACCACGCCCGTCGCCGCCGACAGTCCCTCGGATCTCCTGCAGAAAGCCCAGCAACAGCTGCAATTCGCAAAAAAATCAGGCCGCAACCAGGCTGCGTAGCGAGGGTAAGAAGAATCAAGGCACGAAGGCAGGCAGTGCCTTGATTCTTCTTACCCTTCCTGACGAGTACTCGAGCCGATCGATATCACATGCCGGCCACCCGACGGATGGTAGCCATTCGGTACTCGTCCTCCAGCACCGTGAGCGCTGATGCTGTCGCGCGCGAATATCCCACAGCCCCGGGAAAAAACGATTCTTGGCGCCGGCCTGCAGCAAATCCACCGAACGCCCCTTGAGCGACGCCGCGCCCATGCCGATCGATCGCTGTATCAGGAGGATGTGATGCTGGCGAAACTTCTGTAACTGCTCGTCAAAGTCGAGCATGGCTTCGGCAATTGCATAAACATCGTCGTGCACATAGCTTGAATCGTAGATCTGCTCAACCGTGCGCGCTCGGCCCTTTAAATAAACGGTTTCAAACGTGCGCCATATGTTGGGAATGATTTTCAGCAGCACCCGAAATCCCGGCGATTCCCGGCCGCTGCCGTTGCCGAGCTGCAAACGGATTTCCTGATACTCCTTTGGCGACATGGTTTCGAGCAGATCAAGCTGGTCGATCATCAGCCGCATGGTGCGATTGCAGCGTTCGAACAGTTTGAGAATTCGAAACGCCTGTTGCTGCTCCATGTATTCATCGATATCGAGCAGCGTGTAGGCGATCAGCTTCATCCACAACGCTTCCACCTGATGCACCACTTGAAATTGAAGTTCGTCCTTGTTGCAAAACTCGTTGAATGGTTTCTGGCAGGCAAACAGTTCCGCCGTGTTGAGATAGATCTCATAGTCCAGGTTCTTGCCGCCGTCCATTTCTGCATAGAATGATTCTCGATTCATAGGCGTAAATCTCTCGCGTGCTAGACTGCATATGAGTTCGAATATATCACCGCAAGCGAGGGCGCGATTGGACGCATCCGCAATCGCCAGCCGCGAGGCCGGCCTGCACAAGGATTTGAGCCGCCGGCAGCTCATCATGATCGGTCTGGGCGGCGCCATCGGCACCGGCTTATTCATGGGCAGCGGCCAGGCCATCGGTTACGCAGGCCCCGCTGTGATCATCAGCTACGCCATCGCGGCGATTGCGGCGGCGGCGATCGTGCTCAGTTTGTCGGAAATGGCCGTGATGCACCCGACGGCAGGATCCTTCGGTACCTACGCCGAGATCTACTTGAATCCCTGGGCGGGCTTCATTACCCGCTACTCGTACTGGATGGCCCAGGTCATTGCCGTTGGCGCCGAAGCGGTGGCTGCGGGCTTATACATGACGTTCTATTTCCCCGGCACGCCGGTCTGGATGTGGTCGCTGGGCTTCGCCTTCGTCCTGCTCTACTTCAATTCGCGCTCGGTAAATAATTTCGGCTCCATCGAATATTGGTTTGCGCTGATCAAAGTCGTGGCGATCGTCATCTTCATCATTTTGGGAGCGGCGACCATATTTGGCTTCTGGGCCGAGCCGGTTGGTTTTCACAATCTCACCGGTCTGCCGGGTGGCTTCATGCCGAAGGGCTTCAGCGGCGTGTGGCTGGCGGTGATTTTAGGAGTTTTATCTTTCAACGGCATCGAAGTGATTGCGGTGACTTCGGGTGAGGCCAAGGATCCGGTAAGAACCATCCCGGCTGCATTGCGCACCATGGCGCTGCGTCTGTTCCTCTTCTACATCCTCGCACTCACCATCGTGGTTACCTTCGTTCCCTGGACGGAGACGGGTGCGACCATCGTGACGCAGAGTCCCTTCGTGCGCATCTTTGCGCACTCCGGCATTCGCCATGCCGCCGGAATCATGAACTTCGTCGTGTTGAGCGCGGCGTTATCCAGCATGAACACGAATGTCTATTTGTGCTCGCGGATGCTGTTCTCGTTGTCACGCGGAGGTTTCGCGCCGGGATTTCTGGGAAAACTGGGCAAAAACGGCACGCCGATCACCGCCATTCTCGTGTCCGGCGCCTGCATCCTTGCCGCCGCCGGACTCTCAAAGCTTACGCCGAAGGCATACGGCTACCTGTTCGGCGTGGCCTTGTTCGACGCGATGATCGTCTGGATCATCATCCTGTTGAGCCATTTGAGTTTCAGGCGACGCCATAATTTGGCCGACCTACCGGTGCGCACGCCCGGGTTTCCCGTCGTGCAGATCATTGGCTTGGGTTTGCTCGTCGCTATTTTGGTGACCATGGGGTTGGATAAGGAGATCTGGTACATCTCCTGGGTAGTCGGCGTTCCCTGGCTGCTGCTGCTGTCGGCCGGCTACTTCATCATGCGGGCGCGGCGCGCGCGCATCGCCGCGGCCGGCGCGCCGGCATTGAAGGCGGACGCTGGTTAGCTTCCGGCACCCTTAGGGCATCTGTCCGCGCAAAATCGCGGCCAACACATCGCTGTCGATATTGCCGCCGGAAATGACGGCGCATACCTTGGATGGCGAATACTGTGCCGCGAGCGCGGCTGCGACCGACAGCGCGCCGGCGCCTTCCGCCACGATACGGTTGCGTTCCGCGAGCAGCCTGATTGCCTGTGCTACCTGCGCGAGCGAGACGGTGACCACTTCATCGACCATCGACCTCACCAATGGCCACATTTCCGGCAGCACCGCGCCGTAGCCCACGCCGCTGACGAAACCCGCGTCGTGCGCGGTGGGTGTGGGGCTGCCCGCCTCGAAAGCCGATCGCAGCGGGTGCGCGCTGGCGAGTTCACAGGCGATGATCTTTATTTCCGGCCGCAAGGCACGAACGGCGCATGCGATTCCGGATGCGAGGCCGCCGCCGCCGAACGGAACGAGGATGGCCTCGACCTCGGGCCACTGCGCCAGCACCTCGACGCCTATCGTGGCGTCGCCGGCCAGCGAGGCCGGGTCCCGCACCGCGTCGATGTAGGCGCCATCCTGGTCGTCGAGCGAGCCGGCTTCGATTGCACGCCACCAAACATCATTGGGTCGCATGTCGATCCGCGTTCCCAGGCGCCGCAGTTTTTCCAGTTTCGCCTCAGGTGCGTTTGCGGGCACGACAGCGGTTGCGCTTATTCCAAGGCGGCGCGCCATCCATGCCACGCCGAGCGCGCTGTTGCCTGAACTCGTGGTATAGATGCCCGCGTTCAAGTCCCCGCGTTTCCTGCTCAACACGGCATTCGCAATCGGTCTGATCTTGAAAGAGCCGATCGGCTGCAGGTTTTCCAGCTTCAATCGAATTGTCTTGCCCGGCGGTGCGACGTCGCAGCCAACCAATGGAGTGAAGAGGCTCAAGTCTTTGATGCGCTCGCGCGCGGCGTCGATTTGCGCGATCCCGACCGGCTTCACTTCGGCGAACACTGGCAATCCTCGTGACAAACGCGCAAGCGCAGCTTGCATGCCGCCCATAATTGCATGTTTATATGACTGTGCATATAATTCAGCGCCTGAATTTCTTGCGGCAGGGACACTTCGACATGGAACAAAACTTCGAGACACTGCGCAAGGAATTTCCGGTCCTGCAGCGCAAGACCTATCTTAACAGCGGCTCCTATTGCGCACTCGCCAACGAGGTGCGAGCCGCGTTCAACGCTTACATGGAAGACCGCCTGCTGGTGGGCGCCAACTGGGACGTGTGGGTCACGAAGAACGAGTCGGTACGGAATTTAACGGCGTCGCTGCTGCACGCCACGCCCGATGAAATCGCGGTCACCGCTTCTGTTTCGGCCGGATTGAATGCGCTGGCAAGCGCGCTGCAATTCACCGGACCGCGCAACAAGGTCGTGATAAGCGACTTTGAATTTCCCACCAATGCACAAATCTGGCACGCGCAGGAACCTCGCGGCGCGAAAGTCGTTCATGTGCACCGTGACGCCGACGGCTACATTCCGGCGGAGATGTTCGAGAAAGCCATCGACGAACAAACGCTGCTCGTGGCGATCACCCATGTGTGTTTCCGCAACGGCGCGAAGCTCGACATACCGGGCATCGTGCGCCTCGCCCGTGCCAAGGGCGCAATGGTGCTGCTGGACTGCTATCAGTCTGTGGGTTCGCTCGATATCGATGTCAAGGCGTTGGACGTCGACTTCGCGGCGGGCGGCATGCTCAAGTATTTGCTTGGGACTGCAGGCATCGGATTTCTGTATGCAAAGGAGTCGTGCGTGCGCACGCTGGTGCCCACCAACAGCGGCTGGTTCGCCCAGGCGGACATCACGGCGATGGATATCACCGCGAATCGTCCGGCGCCCAACGCGCGCCGCTTCGAGGCGGGCACGCCCCCGGTGGTCAATTGTTATGCCGCCGAAGCAGGATTGAAGATGCTGCTGCGGGTCGGCACCGGGGCAATCACGAAGCGGAATCTCGCGTTGACGCGGCGCTGCATGCAGAGGCTCGAGGAAATCGGGTGGCCCAGCATCACGCCGGTGCAAGATGAGCGCCGCGGCGCCACCGTCGCCGTGCCCTCGCGCAACAGCGCAGGGCTGTCCGCGGAGTTGATGAAGCACGACATTGTCACGTCCTACCGCGATGACAATGTCCGCGCCAGCTTTCATTTCTACAACAACGACGATGATGTCGAATCCTTCATTGCGTCGATGAAGGAGCTGCGCCCCTCGTTCGGACCCCGCTAGCATGGAGATTCGGATACTGCGCGGCCCGGAAGTGCGTGAATTGCTGCCCATGGCGGAGTGCATCGATCTTATGCAGCGGACCATGATCGCGGTTTCCGAGGGACGGGTGGTCCTGCCGCTGCGATCGATTCTGGTGATGCCCGGCGATCGCGGCATGATGGGCATGATGCCGGGCTATCTTGCGGACCCCGAGTGTTTCGGCGTGAAACTGGTCAGTCTGATTCCGCGCAACAAGCCGCCGCAGTATTCATCGCACTTGGGATTGGTTCTATTATTCGAGGCCGAGCACGGCCGGCCCGTGGCGCTGCTCGACGCGGCGGAGATCACCGCCATTCGCACTGCCGCCGCCAGCGGACTTGCCACGCGTCTGTTGGCGCGTGGGGACGCCGGCGACTTGGCCCTGCTGGGCGCCGGCGAGCAGGCCCGCAGCCATTTGGAGGCGATGCTCAGCGTGCGGCCGCTGCGGCGCATCCGCGTCTGGGCACGCGATGCTGCCAAGGCGAAGCTGTTCGCGGAGGCGGAAGGTGCGCGACATCGAATCGTCGTTGAAACATCTGCCACGGTTCGCGAGGCGATTGCCGGCGCCGACATTATTTGCACCACGACCAAGGCGCGCGAGCCGATCCTGCACGGCGACTGGCTGACTCCGGGCGTGCATTTGAACGTGGTCGGCTCGAGCATCGCGGCGGCCGCGGAAATCGATATTGCGGCGGTCGTGAAATCCCGCTTCTTCGTCGACTGCCGCAACTCCACCGTGAACGAGGGCGGCGAGTATTTGCGGGCGCTACGCGCCGGCGCCATCACGGCCGAACATATCCTGGGCGAGATCGGCGAGGTGGCCAACGGCTCCAAGGCCGGCCGCTGCTCGCCCCTCGATATGACGCTTTACAAATCTCTCGGCATCGCGCCGCAAGATCTGGCTTCGGCGCATCATGTGCTCGAGAAGGCCCGTGCCGCCGGCGTGGGGCAGATCGTTGATTTCTAGCGTCTTGTCGTTGCCCAGCGCGGCGCAGGTCGCCGCCGCGCGCGACAATATTCGCCTCTTTGCGCTGCGCACGCCGCTGTTGAGATTGAACGTCGATGTGCCGGGCACGAACATCTTCCTGAAGCTCGAGAATCTGCAGCCCTGGGGTTCGTTCAAAATCCGGGCCGCAGTCAATGCGTTGAAGACCATGGATGTGGTGCAACTGCAGAGCGGCGTATTGACGGCGAGCGCCGGCAACTTCGGTCAGGGTCTGGCCTTTGCCGCACGCGCCCTGGGCGTGCCGGCGACGGTGGTCGTTCCCACCGGCGCAGCCGAGACCAAGGTCAAAGCGTTGCTCGAGCTTGGCGCGAAGGTCATCCGGCGCTCCTTCGATGAATGGTGGACGGTTCTCACGAGCCGCGCCTGCCCGGGCGAAGAAGGCGTCTTCGTTCATCCGGTTGCCGAGCCCGGCGTGCTCGCGGGCAATGCGACCATGGCTGCGGAGATTCTCGAAGAGCTGCCGGTCTGCGATGCGCTGGTCGTACCCTTCGGCGGCGGCGGTCTGATCTGCGGCATCGGATCGGTGATGCGGCGCCTCAGGCCGACAGTGCGAATGATCGTGGCTGAATCGGAAGCCGCCCAACCGGCCGCCGCCGCGTTGCGGCAGGGCGGGCCCGTGACGGTTCCCCATCGGCAGAGTTTTGTCGACGGCATGGGTAGTACCACGGTACTCGCGGAAATGTGGCCGCTGCTGCGCGCCGTGGCGGATCAAGCGGAGTGCGCGTCATTCGAGCAGATCGCCGAGGCGATACGTCTGCTCGCCGGCCGGCACCACGTCATCGCGGAGGCCGCCGGCGCGGTGTCGGTCGCGGTCGCCACGGCCCTTGGCGCTTCCGGGCCCAAGGGCAATGTTGTCTGCATCGTCTCGGGTGGCAACATCGACCCCGAAAAATTGGGCGCTATCCTCGCCGGTCAGAGTCCTTTCTAAGAGCATGGCGCCACCCAAGAAAAAGGCCTCTGCTGCAGTCCTGAAAGCGGCGCCGAAATCGGCGGAGCAAGCGCTTTTTGACGACTTCTTGCCGCATCTGATCGCGCGGCTGGCCTATCAACTCAACGCAGACCTGATCGAGAAACTGCGCCGCGAGGGCATCAACGTCACCCGTTGGCGCATCCTGGCCGTGCTCGCCATGGGGGATGGGATCACCATCAACGAGATCATCGATCGCGCGATGGTGCAGCAGTCCGCCTTGAGCCGCGCCCTGATGCGGATGGAAAAGGAAAACTATGTCCGCCGCGTCCTGCGGCGGGAAGACGCCCGCTGCGTTGAGGTATATCTCACGGACAAGGGGCGGGCGCTGTTCAATTCGCTGAATATCGTCGTGCGACGCCGCGAGCTGCGGCTGTTGGAGGGCTTCTCGCCCTCTGGAATCGAGGCGGCTTTCAATCTGATCAAGCGCCTAAGCCGCAACATGCGGAGCCGGTCCTAAGCATCTGTTTGGTGCGCGCCGCGCACGTGCGCGCGCTCATTTGGGACGCAG
>DATHKV010000154.1:0-34831 GCA_035488895.1 Steroidobacteraceae bacterium | reverse complement strand
CTCGGACTCGACCCACGTCAGACCGACGAAGTTGGCGCCTTGTTTCGATTCATCCACCTCTTGGAGAGCGGTTGACGCGCCGTTCGCCGCAACGGGTGTTGCCGGCGGTCCCCAGGCCGAAATCGTGCCGTTATTGGTCGCAAAGATGAACGCCGCGGGATTCTTCGCCGCGGGATTGCTGGCAGGCGCAATTTCAAATTCCGTACTGCCATTGAATATCTGCCCGGTCGGTCTCGAGGGAGCGTTAACACCCATGGCATTGGGAACCGTGACGACCAACTGTGTGATCACGCCGGCGCCCGAATAAAGAGTGGACGTGCCCGTGCCGTTATTGCTCACCCACCATGGGCTTGCTGCGCCTCGCGACATTCCCCACACATTCTTCAGATGTGCGTCGATGGTGACGTTCGTTCCATCGGCTTTGGGCACTTGCGGAATATCCGACACCAAGTTGGTTTGCACGTAGTTCTGCGCAAACGAGGCCAACGGTAAGATAGATAATGCACAACTCGCTGCAAAGCATTTTACTGCTCCTGAATACCTGTTCATATTGCATCTGTCCTTAAAAAATGTTGAAGAGTTGATTGCGCCATCTGTTAATCGCGCATGAGGACTATATGCAGAGAAACGGCAAACGGCATGCGATTAATTTTTGTCGTCGACGACAACTTTCTTCTGCGAATCGCGCACGCACTATCGAATAGTTGTCAGGAATTGCGCGGGCGAAAGAAGACCGCGCAATGAACGTAAACGCAGAAAGCGGTGTCGTCCTATAGACAACAAGTTCTCGCGCATCGCATCCACATGCGGCGCATCAACTCACGTGTGCACGTCCTACTGACTGTAAGGGCCCGAACGAATCTAGATCAACGGACCATTTGTTCCACGACCCATGTGGATCTCGATCGAAACCGCCCTTCAATCCATTGCGACTTGCATGTCGCAATGCGCTTGATCTACTCCAAATTCCGTTCCTACCCTGGCGGCCCTCTTCTCTTGGCGCGGCAGCGCCAAGCTGGCGCTTCGCGGTGTCCCTCTCATGGTCACGCTCCGATTGAGCTCAACCAGCCAGGCGCCGGTATAAACGTTTCGTAGAGGTCATTCGTCTAACATCCGATGAACAATCGATTCGGGGGCATGCAGTCCCCCCGTGAATTGAACCACCCGGATGTCGTCGATTCCGCCGAATACATGAGACTTCCCGGTGAACAGCGACCGGTCATTCACCGGGAATTGCCGATCATTCGCCGAATATCGCGTGAGCACCTGCAGGATCGCGCTCAATATTCCGCCATCGAAGGAAACCAAGTCTCACCAACGGAGAAAGTCATGAAGAACCTGATCAAAACTCATGCCAACGCGGCGAAATTCATTGTTGTCGCGGGCTTCCTAAGCTTGGGCTGCACGGCTTTCGGCGGAACTGCGCGAGCACTTGAGCCCACGGCAGCATCAACGACGAGTCGGTCGGTGACGTATCGCGTCGGATATGCGGACCTTGATGTATCGAAGTTGAAAGGCGCAAAAACACTGTATTGGCGCATTCGCTACGCCGCGGACAAGCTCTGCGAGAGCGCCGCCACTTGGGGTAAGAAAGAGGGCGACGCCTGTGTGCAAAAGGCGGTCAATGACGCCGTTGCCCGCGTCAATGCTCCACTGCTCACAACCTACAGTCAGCTGCGAAGCACGGGCGATAAGGCCGGCCTCGTGCAGCTCGCGAAAGCCGATTGAGGGCTTTGCTGTCAGCCGGGCCGTTCACACGCGGTGTGTTCGCCCGGCAGTAAGGATCGATGACTACTACTTTTACTTAGGAGACACACATGAACACCCTCTCTTCCAAACTCACCGCCTTTGCAGCCGCTCTCGCCATGAACGGCTTGGTTTTGGGCGCCCTCGGATATCTCTTCGCGCTGCAGTCTCATCCGAACATGTCAGCGATCGCTTTCGCCAAGGCAGTCGTTGCCCATCAGTGGCTCAGCTAGTCTGGTTGCTCAGCCGCAATGAGGCCATCGATGGTTTTCTCCGTCGGCCGGGCCGTTCGTACGTCCTTGTACTCGCCCGGCACGGCGAGTCAGGCGCGCGGGCCCGACTCGCCGCACGGACTGCCGTCCGTTGCTACTTCCTTGTAGCAATTGGCGCTCGATTAACGCCGACCTCTGTCCGCGTTGAACGCCGGAGACATTGGCTCGCTCTATCCGCGCTAAGGCGGACTATCCCCGCTGAACCTCACTGCCGTCGCGCCTGTCACCGTACCAATAGTCGCGCGGTCGCTGACGAACAAATTCACCTTCCGCTCAAATGTAAGTTCACCCAGGACTTTTGCTCCGGGTCCGATGATGATCGTCGGATCGCGGGGATGGACAGAAATCGTGAAGCCGCGCTGCTTCTCGACCAGAATGCCACCATCGACACGAGCGGCTCCCAAAATGGAAATGTCGCCTTGCACATTGCTTACGCGGCCGACGATATGGGCTGCATTAACGCCAATCCTGCCGTTCACCGTGGTTAAACTGCCGTCGACTTCCGCGCCTTCATTGACAGTCAAATTGCCATTGACCGACTTGATGTACGCGGTGTGTGCAGCCTCATTCACCGTGATCGATCCATTAACGGTCGTCAACGACCTGGCGGTTGCGCGCGCTCCGACATGAATGCCTCCATTGACGGTGCCGACCGAATCGACTGCCGCGTCCTCGTCAATCGTGACCGAACCGTTGACGGTACTGGCCGCTTCGGCTGGCCTCCCCGCCGCGACGTGGACTGAGCCGTTGATCGTGCTGTAGGAATCGCTGGCGCAGGCGCTCATGGCAACCAGCAACCCGGAGGCGATGCCAATGCCGGCATTCCACCACTGCCGCGCAGCGCGTCCTTCGAAAAGCCGAATAGTCGAAAATGCCGCTTCTGTCATCCCGTGCTCCCTTCGAGGCGAAACCCCATAACTCTACCAGCCGCAGTACCTTTTAAGCCTTCCGCAACCTCGAATTCGTCCCTGCTCTGAACGGATTGATCCCGCGCAACATCACCGCGAAGGCTCAGAACTAGCTGAGCCATTGGTGGGTGGCAACTGCCTTAGCGAACGAGATGACCGACAGATGCGGGTGCGACTGAATCTCAAACAGGTACCCCACAGCGCCCATGACAAGTCCGTTCATCAATAGGGCAGCAGTGAAAGCGGTGAGTTTGAACGAGAGGGTAGTCATGTGCGTCTCCTTAAAGTAAATGGCCGTACGATCCTTACCCTGAATACACAGCAAGGGTCGTGCCAGTTGCAGGAACCGCCGAAAAAGCGCCATTTCAAGCAAATTTTCAAAGGAGAGATCGCGTGGAAGTGACCGCGGACAGTGTCCGCGGACAGGGCGGACAGGGGGCGTCAAGCGCTTTGCGGTTTACCAAACCGCTTTGAACGACCGCTTCAACCTCAAACCACGGGATGGCTTTTGGTGCCTCGAAGCCAGCTCGTTACCAGGCATGACCGCAACCACTCTTCTCCCACAAGCCTTCACCCGGCGGCTGCGTCGTGTCGCAAAGTATAAATCAGGGATTCAAACGCTGACGGCGACGAAAATCGGCCACCTTTGCCTTATTGCCACAGCCTGCCATGGAACACCAGCGTCTATCGCCCGAGCGCGAAATATCGAGAAACAGTAACGCGCAAGTTTCGCCTTCACATTGACGTATCCGCTCACTCGTTTCGCAACCGAACAAGACTATAGCGTCACGCGCAATACTGACGAGGAAGCTTCGCGACTTTCCCGAATAATGAATCCGGCTGTCCTTGGCAAGTTGCGGCACCGAAGATACCTCTGCAGCGATCCGGTTTAGCCGGCGTCGCGCTTCGTCGGGCAAAGCGTTTCGATGAATGCGTGCTAGAGCCAAACTGTAGATACTCTCCCGTATGATCCTCGCGAGTAAGAGATCGGGTTGCGTCACCTCGAGCATTTCGTCGGCCATTCCGGCTGCGCGCAGCCACCGCCCCAAATCGCTGGGAAGGGCTAAGAGCTCCCGCGGTGAGGGCTTAAGTCGTGCCGCCATCGTGGCGGGCAAATCTAGTGCCACATGCCCGGCGCGAAACTTAAATCCATCTCGGATCTCTGGCCTTTCATTTTTCATGTCGGCTCGCCCATAGGTCAATCATCGTTCACTGACGGTACTCCGTAACTTACTTGACAGGTTACACGACTGAGGTACCATCGGTAACCAACCAAACCGGTTTCACCATTTTAGTACGGAGAAACGCAATGTCGTTCCAATGGCGCACCAGCAAGGGTTTGATCAGCATCGCCGCCGCTCTATTAGTGTTTGGAGCATCTGCTTTGGCGAACGATACACAACTACTTTCGCTGGAGGGCACTTGGATTATGACCTCCGCCTACGAGATTCTTGCGGATGGCGCGCGTACCACAAACTACGGCGAACATCCCAATGGACTGATGATGGTGGACAAGGTTGGACGCTATTCAATTCAGATTTTTCGCCCCAATAGGCCCAAGTTTGCCTCGGGTGACAAGAGACGCGGGACGCCTGAAGAATATCGCGAGGCCGTGCTGGGTGCGAGCACCAACACCGGTCGCGTCGTGGTTGATACGGTCAACGGCAAACTGACATTCAAGATTGAAACGGCCGTTTATCCAAATTGGGAGGGGACTGAGCAGGTTCGCAACTACACGTTCAAAAATGACACATTGACCTATTCGGTGCCCGCTAGCGCGTCGGGCAATGGCAGTGTTGCGTATTCCATTTGGCAACGCGTGCCGCAATGATGCTCTTGACGCTATTTCCCGAGCTTTGATGGCGTGCCTGTCAAGCTTGGATTTGCCTCAATTGGAGTCGCGAGGATGAAGCGGGCACGAAAAACGATGCGGGGACCCGCCAGGGATCGGCAAATCACTAGTTTTCTGCGCGCCGCGCGATAGCAAAAGCGCAGAAAGTTTGCCCCGGAGCATTGCGCTGGGCTCCCGTGGACGGATCCACGGCGTTCCAGAAAACAAATGACGCTTCACCCCTCACTCGTCCCCGAGCACTCTCAGGGCCCGTTCGAAGTGATCATCCTCAACGAGCAACTTCACACCGCCCGTCCCGCCCTCCATCCCCGCCCCAACACCGACGACGACGGAAGCGACGCCCGCAGCATCCAATGCGATCCTCGCCACTTCTGCCTCAACGCTTGTCGAATACGTTTTGATGGTTTTCATCGTTGATTACCTCCTCCCCTTCGTCCTATCGAGCCGTTCCACCGAATACTACACCCGCGCTAAAGCGCAAGGAGCGGCGCGAGACGTGTGCGAACTCTACTCCGGGCGTTGGTCCGCGAACTTAGAACGCGGCTCGATCGCGCGAACTCTTTTGTCGGCAGGGTGAGCCGCGCAAGCCCGACCCAGGGACAGATTCACAGCGTCCCGAAAAACAAATGCGATGCACGGTATTTACCGCCGTCCGGGAAAGGAAATGACGATCCGCTCCCTCTTTACTCTACCGTGTCGCCCTGCTGCAAGTAGGGATACCTGCAACCAATGCCCAATGAAATGCAAAGTTGTGTGAATGGAAACTAAAATATCCAAAATGGCAAATGCACGGATATACTCGGAAAAACCCTCTGACACTCTAATGCATGCATGTCCGCCCAATTGTGGCGGCAGAGCGCGCATAGAAATGCGATGACATCGAGCACCAGTGACCAATACCAAAATGGGAGGCGGGAATGAGTTTGACGCGAGGGAAGCCGAATCGGAGCGGACGCTACAGCTACAGGGTTGCTGCGTTGAGTGCTTTACTGACACCGCTTGGCATGTCGGCAGCGAATGCCCAAGTAGCTGCGGATGACACCAAGCTCGATGAAATCGTCGTCACCGCCCAGAGGCGTGCGGAATCGCTCGACAAGGTGGCTATCAGCGTCACCGCGTTCTCGCAGAAGACCATGGATGAGCTGCACATCACGTCATTCGAGGACCTCGCCAGCGTGGTGCCGGGTTTGGCTCTGTCCACCCCGGGAACGAGCCAGCAGCAATCCAATACGGACATTGCCATTCGCGGCATATTCAGCGGCGGCAACTCGCCGACAACCGGCATCTATATCGACGAGACGCCCATTGCCGTTCGACAGAATTTGGCGGCCGGCTTTTCCGGCAGCCCCCGTCCCGATATCTTCGACTTGGATCGCATCGAGGTGTTGCGCGGTCCGCAGGGTACGTTGTTCGGTTCCAGCGCGATGGGCGGCGTCATCCGCTTCATAACCCCGCAGCCAAACCTGGAAGCCTCCAGCGGCTACGCCAAAGCGGAATTCGGCTACACCGAGCGCGGCAACCCGAGCTACGCGGTGGGAGTGGCCTATGGAGCGCCGATCGTTGAGGGAGTGGCCGGGTTCAGGCTGAGCGGGTGGTTTCGCTCGGACGGCGGGTTTATCGACATTGAAAATCCCTACACCGGGGAGATTCTCAACCGCAATGCCAATCACGATCTTTCATACACGCTTCGACCCGCCTTTACCTTTGCGCCCACAGATAATTTGACGATTACGCCGGCGGTCTTCATCCAGCACCAGCACACCGAGAACCCGGACGAGTACTGGCGCACCGGTCTTCCCAATCCTGAGCAGGGGGCCCATGCGTCGGGCTACGGCTTCAGGAGCCCGGGCCAGCCGGCGACTGACGATCTCACCCTCCCGAGCCTTGCCATCAAGTTCAATTTTGCCGGCTTGTCGCTGCAGTCGGATACGTCGTTCGTGGACCGTAGCTACACCGGCTATGACGATTATTCGCAACTGTTGCCGGCGTTTCTCGGCGATACCTCCCTCGACCCGAGGCTGTCGACGTTCAATTCTTACGACCAGAACGTCGTATGGACCCGGGCATGGCAACAGGAGTTTCGTCTCTCGTCGCTGGACACCACCTCCCGTTTCAACTGGGTTGTCGGTGCTTACTATCGGCATGCCCTGGACGGCGTGCAGCAGTTCATCGCGCCCGACCTGAGTCCGTTGACTCAGGTGCTTTTCGGCGCAAACAGTCTGGATACCTTCGGCAATCCGGATTTTGTCACGGGCGGGCTGGCGGTCGCTTCCTTTTCGCGCTTCACGACGGTTACAGAGCAGAAAGCCCTGTTCGGCGAGATCACCTACGAGATAGTTCCGCGCGTAAAGGTCAACGTCGGCGTGCGGGTCGAGCGTTCCTCAGTAGAAGATCAGATCGAACAGTATGGCGGCCCGTTGCAAGGAACCGCCTTTGCCACCACAGTGCTGCCGGATCAGAAGCAGACACCCATTACGCCGCGGTTCGGCCTGACGTGGCAATACACGGACAAGGACATGGTGTACGCGACGGCGTCGAAAGGCTATCGGCCGGGCGGGAGCAATTCACCCAATGCCACGGCCAATCCCCTGTGCGAGCCCTCATTCCAGGCCTTAGGCCTGACCTCCGTGCCCAGCACGTATGAATCCGATTCGCTGTGGAGCTACGAAATCGGCGCCAAGGATTCGTTGTTCGACAATCGACTGTCTTTCCAGACCAGTGTCTATTACATCGATTGGAGCGGCATCCAAACCACCGTCAATCTCCCTTCCTGCGGTGCGTTCTACACCGCCAATCGCGGCAAGGCGATCAGCCAGGGATTCGATTTCCAGGTGGCGGCCATACTCATGGAGGGTTTGAAGGTGAGCGCCAATGTCGGCTACACGGATGCGTACTATCCGCTCGCGCAGTTCGGCGCCACGGTGGACGGCGTCACGCCGCTGCTGATTGGGGCGGGCGACAAGCTGCCGAACGTTGCGCCCTGGAGCGCGTCGGCGCACGCGGACTACTCGCGAGACATCAGCCCGCTCTGGGACGGCGCGAAGTCGTACTTTCGACTCGACTACCGCTGGATCGATGCGACGCCTCGGGGCAATCCCGCCATCGGGGGCTACGACCCCACCACCGGCGGCCCCATCGGCAACGCCCCCAATTCAGCGTATGGCATGCTGAACTTGCGTCTCGGCGCGGTGCATGGAGGGGTGGATATCTCCGCCTTCGTGAACAACCTGACCAACTCCGATCCGATCTTGGGGCTCACGCACGCCAGCGTCACCGACTCACTGTACTCGGCGACGGCGATTCGCCCGCGCACGTTTGGAGTAACGGGTTTGTACCATTTTTGATTAAATGCAAGCTTGAGAAATAACAGGAGCCAGCGAATGTTGCGCCTAGCGAGTCTTGCATTGGTGGCGTGGGCTTTGGGAGCGGCGAGCAGTGTCTGGGCGGAGGCTAAGCCGCCCGGAGACATGGACGACTACGCCGCCCGGGTTCTCAAGAGCTTTGCCGTGCCGGGATTGTCGGTCGGCATTGTCAAGGACGGCAAACTGGTGTTCGCCAAGGGCTATGGCGTGCGCAAGCTCGGCGAATCCGCCCCGGTAGATGAGAACACGCTTTTCCCCATCGGCTCGAACACCAAGGCGTTCACATCGGCGCTGCTCGCGTCCCTGGTGGACGCCGGTAAGCTCTCGTGGGACGACCCGGTGTATCAGCGCCTTCCTGGATTTCAGATGTACGACCCGTATGTGTCGCATGAAATGACCATCCGGGACTTGTTGACTCATCGCAGCGGCATGGGTCTGGGCGAGGGCGATCTGCTGTTTTGGCCCACCACGACCTATACCCGCGATGAGATCATTTACAAGCTACGGTTCATGAAGCCGGCAACGAGCTTTCGCAGCGGCTTCGCCTACGACAATCTGATGTACATCGCGGCGGGACAGATCATTCCCGCAGTCGCGGGCGCGACGTGGGAGAGCTACGTGCGCACCAAAGTACTCGATCCACTGGGGATGAAGACCACGACTTTGAGCGCGGCTGAATTCAAAGCCAGCGCCAACCACGCGTATCCCCACCAGCGCCTGGATGGTGTTTTGCGGGCCATCGACTTCGTGTCCTTGGATAATGCCGCGCCGGCCGGAGCAATCAGTTCGTCGGTGGTCGAAATGGCGAAGTGGGTTCAATTGCAGCTGAACCGAGGAGCGTTTCCGGGCGGCAACGCGCGGCTGTTCTCCGCGGCGCAATCGAAGGAAATGTGGACTGCGCAGACGATCCTGCCAAACCGCGAATACACAGGACCGCTCGGTCACTTGAGGTCCAATTACGCCGCGTATGGACTAGGGTGGTTTCTGCACGAGTATCAGGGGCGCCAATTGGTGGAACACACCGGCGGCGTGGCTGGATTCGTATCACGGGTCGTGCTGGTTCCTGAGCAGAATCTCAGTGTGGTCATTCTCACCAACGCCGAGAGCAGCGGCGCGTTCGATGCCCTTCTCTACCATGTTCTCGACCAGTATCTCGGCGTGCCGAAGACCGACTGGGTGGCGGCTTTCAAATCGACCGAGGACGAGCAGTCCGCGAAGGCCGCTTCCTTCATGAAGGGTCAAGACACTCATCGTTCAGCCGAGGCGAAGCCGGCCTTGGCGCTTCAGAAATATGCCGGTGTCTATCAAGACGCGTGGTACGGATCGGCCACGGTCCGTCAGGAAAACGGCGGACTGGTTTTCACGCTGGATCACACGCCGGCCGCGGTCGGGGACTTGCAGTACTGGCAGTACGATACCTTCAAGGCCCACTGGCGCGACCGGTCGATGGAAGATGCGTTCCTGACATTCACGCTGAAGCCGGATGGCTCCATCGATCACTTCACCATGAAGGCCGTGTCACCCTTGGCGGACTTCAGTTTCGATTATCAGGACCTATTGTTCACACCGCTAGGAGAGGTGAAGAAGTAGTGCAGCCTTTCGGGTGAGTACTACCGGCTGTTCGCCCGCGAAACTCGGCGCGGTCTGCGCGGCTTGGGTCCCTCCTCATCGGTGCCGATAAGCTCGGCTTCGGGCGCCGAGCAAACCGAGACGACCTCGGCCCCGCCCTTGCTCATGCTGATGAAGGCGTGTCCCATGCGGCTGTCGAGATAGATGCTGTCGCCCACCTGCAACCGTTCGGGCTTGTAGAACTCGCTGTGGACCTCGATCTGCCCCTTGGTGACATAAATCCATTCCTCGCCGCCATGGCGCACCAAGGGACCGAACTCCTCGATGCTGGTTGCGTGGATCTTCACTACGATGGGAACCATCTGCTTGCTGCTGAGCTCCGTCGAGACATAAAGGTAGTCGTAGTTTCCCGTTGAGATACTCTTGCCGCTGCCCTTTCGGGCGATGCTGCGCCGGCCGACCGCCTGCGGGCCTTCGATTGGCTCTGCATCGGCGAACAGTGTGCTCATGTCGACCTCCAGCGCAACCGCAAGGCGGGCCAGCTTGTCGTAGCTCAGGCCGAGCCGCTCATTTTCCATTTTGGAGAGCGCCGAAACCGAGTAGCCCGCTCGCTTGCTCAGCGCCTGAAGCGTAAGCCTGCGATATTTGCGCAACGATCTGAGTTTCTCGCCGATCCTTGGGCGTTCGCGTTGATTCACCATGCGTGCGATCCTCTCCTTTTGATGGCGAAGTGTGGAATGTTCCCGCCGCAGAGTCAAAGAGCATGTGTGCGAGCGCCACAGGCCGGGATGGGAGCGCGAAAACAATGTTTCTATTTAAGAAAAAATGTACATTGAGTGCGGCAATTTTAATAAAATCATGCGACCTTTGAAGATGGGGAAACGTATTAATAACTCGCTATTCGCAACCGCAATCCTATCGCTAAGCTTCCATGCCGTAGCTCTGGCTGAAAGCTCGCAATCGGATCTCGATTCAATTGCCAAACAGGCGGTCGCGCAATCGCACGTAGTGGGCGCGTCTGTGTTGGTCGCAAAAGGAGATCGCATCCTTCTCCTCAAGGGTTACGGTGTATCCGACTTAGGACTGGAAGCACCGTCAAAACCGGATTCCGTCTATCACATCGTCGGTCCCATGCTGCCGTTTACGGGAGTCGCCGTCATGCAGCAAGTGGAACGAGGCAAGCTCTCCCTCGACGACGACATCGCAAAATACCTGCCCGAGTTTCCCACTCAGGGACATCACGTCACCGTACGCCAGCTTCTCAGTCACACTTCCGGCGTCCCGGACTACCACTACCTCGGCGACCCGCTCGAATCCACGTATCGCCAGCCCAAAGCGATGGATGAAGTTGTCGCACTTTTCGCCAACGTCCCGTGGATCCACGAACCTGGAACCCAGTGGGATTGGTCGGTCTCCAATTTTCAGCTCCTCACGGCGATTCTCGAGCGCGTCAGCGGCCTGTCCTTCCCCGAGTACATGCAGCAGAACATCTTTGCGCCCGCCGGCGCCGCCGCAACGACACCGTGCGACAACACCTCTGTCATTCACGGACTCGCCCATGCCTACCAGCGCGTCGGCAACCACTATGAGGCTGCCACCGAGGACAGCAATGCAGTCAGCTACGATATCCGCTTCTGCAGCACTGTTTCCGATCTATTCCACATTTGGCGCGCCGTTCAACTGGGCAAACTGCTCAAACCTGAGACGCTCAAGCTGATGACCACTGCGGAGGGGCCTGGAATCAAGATGACGGCCAGAGATCCCGAAACGCACTACGGCATGGCATTCATCCTTGGCCATGAAGACGATCATCGGGACATCGGCCAGAACGGTTCGCTACTCGGCTACAGCGGCAGCATGTACCACTTCCCCGGGGATGATCTGACCGTCATCGTCCTCACGAACACATCCGACCAGAACGCCAAATTCATCGGAAGCGCATTGGCGCGAAAAGTACTTGCCCTCGCTCCTAATCCCACGCCGGCCGCAGAAGCGCAGCAACCAACTCTGACCGATGAGCCGGTCTCCTCCGACGAGCGAAAAAAATTGGCAGGAACCTACGTCCTTAAAGTGGCGGAGGGCGCGTACCACGACTCATTCGCGCAGTTCCGTCGTACCTACCGTGTGTTCGACGAGAATGGACGCCTGATGATCGAGGCCCTCGGAGAAACCCCCGTGCACCTCCTGAAACAAAATAATGGCAGCTTCGCGGTACGTTCCTGGCCCCCGGGGCCGGTCACATTTGTCATGCATGGCGTAAGCGCGGTCACCCTGCGCCTCAGCACAACCGAGCTCACATTATCCGGAGAGCGTGTCGGCCCCGCCGATCCTCATACCTTCCACCGCTCGGGTATGAATTGAGGGCGTGTTGAGTTGTGCCCCCCCCGCATTGACACCCTTCGTGGCGGCAACGTAGCGTGTCGCTATGCCATGGAAGTCCCGACTCGCCAGGATCGCGCGAATAGCCGCTAAGACTGCCGCCGCCTTCATCGCATTCGTCCTGCTGCTTGGTTTGGTTTGGGCGGTTATCAATTCCTTCGACGTACCCTTGAGCGAACAAGCCAAGGCCCTGCTGATGCCCCCGCCAAACCCTTTCCCGGCCGACGAAAACATCTACCTCGCCATGGCCGGATTGGAGGGCGCCGGCGAGCGATCGATAACCGAAATGGGACAAGAAAGGATCGAAGCTTACAACGAAGCCCTCGATTCCATGCTGCTCAATCCCGATTCTGCTTTTGGCCTTAGCAGCCAATGGGACGCCACCAAACTAAAATTGAGCGGCAAGCTGGAACTCGGCTCCGCACGATCGGCTTCGATCTGGGCCAGTACCAAAAGCCATCGCCAAGAGATCGCGGCAATGCTCGCCGCCAACCAGCAACTCTACCAACGCTATCTGTCCCTGCATCGCTTACGGGGCTACTACGAAACGGCACGGCCAAGCTATATGGCACCCGTGGTGATTTTCCCGCCGCAGCTACGCTCTTTATTCCTAGGCGACGTCGCGAACCGAATTCAAACCGGTTCCTCCAAGCAACAACGCGAAGCGCTGACTGATCTTCAGCGCGATCTCCAAATGTGGCGCACGGTCCTAAAGGGCGACGGAACGTTGATATCTAAGATGCTCGCGGCCGCGTTTCTCCATACAGATCTTATTCTCACGGCGGACCTGATCAACGACACCGGTTTTGACTCAAGCTCTCTCGACGAACCGCTGGATCCTATGCTCTTACCATTCGACCCCAAGGACTACCGGATCGGCAACACCTTTGCCGCTGAGTTTCGCGCCACCGCTCCTTTCTACCAAACGATTAGCGCAGCAAACGGACTAACAGGTTCAACGGCCTCCTCAAGTTGGCCGCACAGAGTATGGAATGCATTTCAAGCGCACTTCTTTAAAGTAAACGCCACCGAGAACATGGGCGCCGAGCTCGCGGCGCATTGGGTGGCACTCGGCGATTCTGAACCGAGCGAGTTTGAGCGTAATCGACATGCCTACCGCGAGTGGCTCGAGAAGCAAGGGCCGCATTTAGCGCCCAACTATATCTACAACCCGATGGGCAAGATTCTCGCAAGTCTGGCGGGCGCACAGTATGAAAACTATCCGCTGCGCGCTTATGACGTCGCCGCCTATCAGCGCCTGGTTTACCTCGCATTTCAACTCAAGCGCCTGCACATCGCGACACCCGATGTTGCCGCATTTCTTAAAACCCACCCCGAATGGTCCACCCATCCGGTCGACGGCAAGCTTTTCGGCTGGAATCCAGATACGGCCGAACTCACCGTGAATACCCTGGGGGAGGAAACTCGCGGTCGACGATTTAGCATGACGCTGCGCTAAGTGGGGCAAAAAGAGTCGGCACCGGCTCTGCCGGACTCGCGTTATGCTGGTAGTCGCACGAGACGTTGCGCCGCCGGGAGAGTTCTAGGTGGATCCAACCCATTTGTTCGAACTGATCATCGCGATGTTTTTGGCGATTATCGCGTTGTACTACCTTGCCCAAAGGCTCGGGCTGCCCCCGTCCGTCGGATTGATCGTCGGCGGCGCACTTCTCGCCTTCATCCCGGGTTTGCGTGCGATTACGGTCGATCCCGGCTTGGTGCTCGTGATCTTCCTGCCGCCGCTGTTGCTGGATGGAGCCTGGACATTCCCCCTCACCCGCCTGCGCCGTCACATGATTGGCATCACCTCGCTGGCCGTAGGTGCGGTGTTTTTCACCTGCGTAGTCGTGGCTTGGGCCACCCATCTGGTGTTTCCGTCGCTGCCGTGGGCGGCATGTGCCGCGCTGGGGGCGATCGTCTCGCCACCGGACGCTGTGTCGGCTCGGTCGGTGCTGCAACGAGTCAAGTTGCCAACGCGCCTGCAAATTCTGCTCGAAGGCGAAAGTCTGCTCAACGACGCGAGCGGTTTAGTGCTGTTCCGATTTGCGATCGCCGCCGGCGTGACGGGGATGTTCAGCGCCACCGCCGCCATCGGAGATCTTTTCTTGCTGGCCTTTGGCGGCGCTTTAGTTGGGGCCGTCGTCGGCGCCGCCTGGGTCGTGTTGGTACGTCGTCTACGCGATGAATATCTCATGATCGCCGCCACGACGTTGTTGTGCTGGACATCCTATTTGCTGGGAGAATTCGCGCACGTCTCTGGCGTGATCGCCACGGTGACGACGGGGCTCATCGCCAGTTGGAACCACAGTACCGTTCTTTCCGCCTCAACCCGCATGCGGGGCACATCGTTCTGGACGGTCATGGTGTTCCTCATGGAGGCAGCTGTCTTCATTCTGATAGGACTGTCATTGCGCGGCGTGGTGGAACGCGGCGGCGGCTTAAGTGTCGTGCTGGCCACCGAGGGCTGGCAGATGCTCATCGTCCTGGTAGCAATTACCCTCGCCCGTTTTGCATGGATATTCGGATCTGACATCGCAATCAAGATCGGCAATCTGATGGGGCTCAAGCGCTACAAGCCGCTGGGCATCGCCGGCTCGACGGTGCTTAGCTGGGCTGGAGTCCGCGGCGTTGTCACCCTGGCCTTGGCGCTGAGCGTGCCCGAAGGCTTCCCCGGTCGCGACTTCATTCTAGTCACCTCCTTCGCGGTGATTCTCGTCACCGTGTTGGTCCAGGGGACATCATTGGGACTCGTGATCAACCGGGCACGATTGACCGAACCGGCCGAAGAGATGCCACGTCTCAGTCTCAATCAGGCAGAAGCCGCCATGGCGCAAGCGCAATTGATAACCATCGAGAAGCTGGCCTACGACGATGCAGGCACACTAATTCATCCGATGTTGCTGGATCGCTATCAGCGCAGAGCCACGGCGATTAACAAGTACGTAGAGAAAACGGATGACATGCGGCCACTGCTCCACGCCCACTTCGATGTGGTCCTCGAGGCCGTTGCCACCGGACGTCGCGAACTGATCCGCCTGCATCGCACCGGCGACATCGATGACGCAACGATGCGGGAATTGGAACGAGACCTCGATCTTGAAGAGCTGAGTGCGATTTCCGCGAAAGCCTAAAAAAGACGATCTGACGATCCTCGCGCATCACCTCTACTGCTTCGCTGCGGTCCAGCTCGCACATCCGTGTGCGGGCGTTCTTTGTCTAGAAACTCACGATCGCGGCAGGCGCCAAAGAATCGCAGCATCCGTCGTGCCACTAACCGGCTTTTCACCGTCTGTCGCCGGTACAAAGGCTGATTTAGCGACCGCTTCCTTGCACGCATCGTCAAGCGACTCCGATCCGGTCGATTGTGTGATCTCGATGGACGACACTACGCCCCCCGCCGATACGCTAATGTGCATTTTGCAGATTCCATGGGCACGTCGCGCCAGAGCGTCCGCCGGATATGTAGGCAATGGGTGAATACCGCCATCCGCCGGCAATTGCGGGATTGACGGGTCTAATTTGATCGGGGGCCGCTGCGCTGCATTCGATTCTTTGGCGTCAAATACCCAATAAATGGCAAAGTGTCCTCGCCCACCGCTTTTGCCGGGCAACATCCCCTCGAGCCTCTGACCAATCGAGCCTTGCAGGCACGCCTGATCAACCATGGGCATGCCGCTTGACTTGATCACTTGCACCACTTGAACGGTGCCAGTATCCGTGTACCACACCGACAACAAGCACGATGTGACCTTGGCTGAGCCCGCCGCCTTTTGCGCGCCCAACCTGAGCCCGTTGAGATAGATCGCCTGCAGGGCTTGCGCACTGAGGTGTACCCTATCGCGCGGCACTGCAAAATCGGCCGCGGAAACGCCTGAGGGAGGAGTCGTATCGCTCCGCGGCATTGCTTCGGCCGTCTGCGAAAACCCAAATGCGCCAACAAAAATCACCGTGAAACACCGCTTCACCACAGCGTCCATACCAGCTCCCGCGATTCGATGTGCTCGCAAGCGGAATTGTAACGACTCGCACGACGGCCTATTCCATAAAAACGCGGAAACCGTAGCGCGGCCCACTCGCGGTGTCAGCCTTCTCCGAAGTCGCTGTACTACAGCCGATGCCAATAGGCACTCACGACACTGGTCGCCTGCCCAATCTTCGCCGCCATGGTTTTTAGCTGCTCCTCCGGAATCCCGCACACATCCACTTGAATGTGGATGGTCTCATTGATTCCGAACTCAGCGATAACTCGCCGCGGGAGAATATTGATGTTTTGAAATCGCTCGATGACGCGAGCGACAGCGCCGGGATCAGCGTCGGCGACGACTCGAAGACGAAATAGCGAAACTGTTAACGAATCCATGAACCACATTCCTCATACCATTGGACGCGACGAACACCATCGACACCCGGCTTCGCAGCGAAGCCGGGCAGCTAATGCTCGCCCCAATGAGAAGATTTAGATTCATTCCCAACAAAGCATGCCCGAATCCTTACCGCTTTGCACGCAGGATATAAGAAAGCCTTAAAACCGCAGTTCGCGCTCCGCACGCTCCAGCACCGTATTTGGCCTATCATCACGACCCCTGCCATTGCCAAACCAATGCTGTCAAGCCATTCAATTTCTACATTGCCTTTGGATGCCTTCCTGATTGCATACGCCTTGGTTCTCCGTCAAAGCCAACTGCGTGTTGGCTCACCACGTGGCTCAGGGGCGGGTGAGGATGCCGCACTCTGAAGTCGAAGCGAAAAAGTGATGGCGCACTGTAATAGGTCGAGAAAGGTGTTTTGGTGATGAAGTTGGGGTGAGTGAACGTCACCCGGCCAGTATCGGAATAGGTTCTGTATGCGGCGTAGCGTCGCACCATTGCCTCGAGCACGGCTTGCGCGTCCATGTGGCTCCCGCATCTTCATTCATAGGCTCGATAATTGGACGCGGTGGGGTAGCGAGACAAGGGCGCTGTCAGCAAAGAAGTGCAAAGTCGATCCCGGGAGCCCACTACGGTGCGAATATTCTGGCCATTGTTAGCGTGCGGTTGACCCTCTGACTGGACTCCAACGCTGATCCGTAAATCAGAATGCAGGGGTTAAAGAGTGTCAGGGACGAGGGGATCCGCGAACGCCGCCAGTAAAGGTCGAGGCTTCTGTAGGCTATTGACGGCGCTGCTTTCGTTCATTTGGCTCTGCTCAGCCAATATTGCTGCCGCAAAGGCGGAGCCCTCCAAATCGTTCCGGTACGAATCGTTCGTTGATTTTGACGAGATGAAACACTTCCTCGAGAAGGAGTTTCCACCAGGGTCACGCCGCGAAGCACTTCGACATACTTTTGTGGCGGATGGTAAAGGCACTCTTATCACCCACCCGAGTCAGGCAGGTGTCGAGAAATACATCTACGACATCAATCTTTGTCGATACTACGTTTGGAGATGGAATATCAGCGCGGATTACGATGCCGACGGACGATTGCTTCAGTCCTACGTCAATGGTGAACCCATTTTCCCCACTGGCCCGCAAAAGAAGGACGGTCGTGTACTCGGTGCCAGTGGCCATGCGTCCATCTTGAAAGTGAAGCGGCCTCGACCGGAGGCAGATCTGGGTGAAAGGGAACTCACGTTCCTTGTGATAGACGCCGATAGCAATCTCAAAACCATCGATGATCAAGTGTTGACGGGTGGGGGACCGACAAAGACCAGTATCGCCATGCCCGGCAAATTGCACATGTACTCAGACGTCGAACCGTGGCGATCGATCTTCGACTTCGATTCAGCGGACCATATTGCTCCCTATCCTGGTGATTGCGCGGTTGACGTCGCTATCGCCCAGCAAGCTACGACGAAATCAAAATAGCGGAGGCGTCAAAAACAGGAAGTTATTGTCGCAGCCGCCAGGGATGGGTTCTCGGCGGCCCGGAAAACAAATGCGATCCACGTCGCCGTCAGGGCTTCAGTGTTGCCGCGACGCGGCGTACTTCGTCCGGCGTGTGCTCGCCCGCCAGCGGCGTTCCTGGCATTAAATATTTGGCCATGTCGAGCCCGCCGACCACGACAGGTTCGAACCCTGCTTCCCGAACCAGCCGCGAAGCGATTTCGATGGCTTTCTTATCACCTGCCATCGGCATGCCGATCTTCCCCGGATCTTCGTGTGCGCTGGCCATGCGTGCTGCGCCTACGGCGTTGAATGCACGAACGACGAGTGCGCCTGGCAGCAGGTGCGCGTCGAAGAGTCCCGCCCCTTCCTCGCGCGCTTGATTGGCGATCTCACCGTCGCGTTGCGGGAATGGATTGCTGGCATTGATGACGACCTTTCCTTTGAGGGAAGGCCCAAGGCTCTTTACGAGTTCCGGAAAAGCGCTGTAGGGAACCGCGAACAGGATTACCTCGCCGAACGCCGCGGCCTCCTGCGGCGTACCCGCGCGCGCACCGGCTCCGACCTCGGCAGCGAGTTTCTTGTCATTGTCGAGATTGCGCGAGGAGAACATCACCTCATTGCCAGCCTTCGCCCAAACGCCGCCAAGAGCGCTTCCAACATGCCCGGACCCGATGATGCCGATCTTCATCTTCTTATCGTCGGCTGCGTTGACCATGCTTGCTGTGACCGGCAGGACCGTGAGGACGACCGCTACACCAGTCGCCTTGAGCATATCCCTACGACTAAACCGAAGAGTACGGCGCATTTTATGTATCTCCAAATTGGGAGCGATCGATACTTGATGCCAAAGATATCCCTTTTTGCAGGCCTGTCTATGTGTTCGTTGCGTCCCTGACCCACCGGCGCGTCACGGGACCCAAAGCGGCCTGTCGGCGGCCGCACCTAGCGAGAGCAGGTTGGGAGAGGCGGTCATGGACGCGGAAATGGCGAATTGCAGTGCCTCCAGGCACGGGCCTGGGCAGTCAGTGAAATTTCTCGCCGCGCGCGAGCATTTCGATAATCAGCTTTATGCGCTTGATCTTTGTCTCTGAGCGCTTTGCCGTTTGCAACCGGTAGGCAATCGAATACAGATTGGCCTTGTTGAGCGTCGCGTAGAACTGCTTTGCCTTGGCGTTACGTGCGAGCTCCTTGACGAACTCCGGCGGCACCGTTGCGTTAGCGGAAGAATCGTACGCAGTGGTCCAGCGCCCGTCGGCTTTGGCCGCATCTACCTCCTTGAGACCAGCAGGCGTCATTTGGCCCTCCTGGATAAGCCGACCCACATGCGCAACATTTATCTTGGACCAGCCGCTTTTCGCCCTGCGCGGTGTGAATTTTTGCACCCAGGAGTTTGCGTCAAACGGCAGCTTTTGCCCATCTATCCAACCGAAACACAGCGCCTGGTCAAGTGCCTCGGCATACGTGACCGATGGAACACCAGAGTCTTTCTTGTAAATTCGCAGGAGCAGACCACGGGCTCGGGCGTGCTGCTTCGCCATCCATGCGCGAAGTTCTTTCGATGACCGAAAACTCCGCGGTCCCGGCATAGCACGGGAAGGTAATTTGCCCATATGTGGTTCAGTTCAGGTTCGTGCGGGCTAATCGTCGTACTGTATCAAGTCGCGGGCGTGCTTCCAGCACAAACCTATGACCGCGAGACAAAGGGTCTATTGAATCTGCGTCGACAGCCCTCATTTGAGTGACGACGTCTGCGGAATTAGATCTTAAATGAGGGTCTTTGAAGACTAAGATGAAGAAAATCGGCTTTCTTTCTTTCGGGCACTGGTCTCCCACGTCGCAATCGCAGACTCGCTCCGCGGCCGATGTGCTGCTGCAGTCCATCGACCTCGCCGTGGCGGCGGAGGAGCTCGGTGCGGACGGGGCGTATTTTCGCGTGCACCATTTCGCGCGCCAGCTCTCTTCCCCATTTCCGTTGCTCGCGGCGATCGGCGCTAAGACCAGGCGTATCGAGATCGGTACCGGAGTGATCGACATGCGTTACGAAAATCCCTACTACATGGTGGAGGATGCAGGGTCCGCGGACCTGATCGCCGGCGGCCGGCTCCAGCTCGGCATTAGCCGTGGCTCGCCTGAGCAGGTGATCGAGGGCTGGCGCCACTTCGGTTATGCGCCTGCCAAAGGGGAATCCGACGCCGATATGGGCCGGCGCAACGGCGAGATCTTCCTTGAATTGCTGAAGGGGCAAGGGTTTGCTGAACCCAGTCCGCGACCGATGTTTCCGAACCCACCCGGCCTTTTGCGTCTGGAACCTCTCTCGGAGGGTCTGCGCGATCGGATCTGGTGGGGCTCAGCGTCCAACGCGACTGCGATTTGGGCTGCGCAACAGGGGATGAACCTGCAAAGTTCCACATTGAAGGCTGACGAGTCAGGCGAGCCCTTCCACGTCCAGCAGGCCCGTCAAATCCGCGCCTACCGGCAAGCGTGGACCGAGGCTGGGCACAAGAGAGAACCGCGTGTGTCGGTTTCGCGATCCATATTCGCGCTCATGGACGACCGCGACCGCGCCTACTTCGGCCGAGACGGCAGCAGCGATCAAGTCGGCGTCATCGACAACATGCGCGCCGTTTTTGGCCGCTCCTATGCCGCAGAACCCGGCAAACTGATCGAGGAATTGAAACGAGATCAGGCAATCGCAGAAGCCGACACCCTACTCTTGACCGTACCCAATCAGCTCGGCGTTGAGTACAACGCTCACGTGATCGAGGCCATCCTCACCCACGTCGCGCCCGCTCTGGGCTGGCGATAGCTCGCCGTCCCTCAATACTGCCGGCGTGCCCACAACTACTTCGATACGTTGCCCGCAGCATTGGCGGTCTTAGGTTCGGGCTTGCCGGCGTCGAGATGATTCCAGTTTAGGATTGCGTTGAAGCCCAGGAAATAGGTTCCCTGCGTCTGCCAGCGCCAGAACGGCCGTAGCGCGAACATCACAACGTGACCTTTTCCAACGTTTGCATCGAGCACAAGAGGTCGCTCGGAGATCGCCTGGCCGCCGGTTAATGTGCCTGAAAGAAGCATGTCGTTAGGATCCTTCGGGAACTGCATTACGATTCGCGGAGGAACGTCCGGCTTCACCGCGCCGTATAGAAGCCGCATCTGCCGTGTATAGTCGACCTCGTCAAATGGTGGAGGGGTAGTTTCGGCGGGTTGATCGTACGGACTAATGTGAATAGGTACGGAGTTCGGAATGACGTTCTGCCCGACGGGCGGACTAGCTCCGGATCCGGCGCCCGGGGCGCGGGGCCGGCCTGCGTTCCCCTCAGGAATATTGAAGACCGGATCTTGATTGAAATAGACCGGAATATCCTTCTGATCGTAACCGTAGGCGATCGGACTCTTGAGATCCGTAAATTGACCACGCAGGATGGACCCGCGGGCAAACAATTGGGCGGGATGCTCGACGGTGACGCCCCCCACCAGGCCGTAGTCGGCGACAAAAGCGGAAGTTGATCCTTCGGTGATTAGCGTCCCGCCGGCTGCAACGAACTTGGACAGTTCGGCGAGGCCCTCGGCGCCCATGCCGCCGCGGATATCATCGCTTTCATCGAGCGCGCCGAGATTGGGCGTCAAATTGGATTTTTTGTAGGGAATAGGATCCGGGCCTTCCTTCGGTATGCCTCTTAAGATGGATTGCGACGTCCCGGCAACGTCGGGATAGATGATCACGTCGTACTTGGCGCGTAGGTTGCCTTCGCGAAGTTTCTGATCGGCGAAATATTTGTATGGAACTCCGTAGCGATCAAGCGCCGCGCGGACCCACCCTTCATCTTGCGTGTTTTGCCAGGAATGGACGTAGCCGATGCGCGGAATTTCCATCTCATGGGTTTTAACGGCCGGAGCAGACGCCACCGCCCAAGCGGAAAGGCCAAATTCCTGAATCGACGCGCGAAGTGCATTCACATTAGCCTTCGGAACGATGAATGTGCCGGCGCGAAACTTATGACCCTGGAGCTCAAAGTCGTCTTCGGCCGCGAGCATCTTTATGCGGGCGTTTTTGAAACGGAACGACATCAGTGTGTTGTCGGTGGTGTGGTCAATTATCAGAAATTCGCCGTTTCCTTCGATTCGACCCGGGGTGCGAACATCCGAGCTGATTAGTGTCATCGGCTGATCCAGAATTGATCGATCCTTCACCGGGGTCAGCGTGATGTTGCGCATGTATTGCATCGTCCACCCGGTATCGTCATAGGGACGCGGATTGGCGACCGGATATTTCTGCACGGCGAAATACATGTCGGCGAGAGTGCGATAGGGCTGGTCGGCGCGAATGATGTAGTCGCCGGCAGCAACGTCGGTCGTGCCGGCTTTGAACGCGGAACTGGCGATCTGCACTTCGAGGCCTTGGGCGCGCAGAGCGTTGATCATATCGGCAGCATCGGTACGGCGGCGTTGGCCTGTGGGGACGACCCACGCGTAGGGTGCGTCGCCGCGGCCCTTGTCAACCGCCCGCTTATTTTTCATCCAGTAATCTTCGAGGTAAAGATTGCGATCCTCGGCGACCTTGTGAAGCGCGAACAGCAGGGTCGATTCTTGAATGTTGGTGTTATTGCGGGGTCCCCACTTGATGTTCGAAAGGGGTGGATTCGCCCGATACCATTCCCTACTGGTAAGACTGTCGGGAAGATGCAGGTCGGGAACGAGATCGGGACCGTAGCCCTGGACTTCATAAAAGCGCCCGAAACCGTTGTGGGTGATTCCGATCCAGAAAAGGTAGTTGGGAACCCATCCGTCGTAAAAACCATATGTGAAGACGCCGGGAACGCCGCGCTTCGCCATCTCCATGACTTCGGTTTCGGCGAGCAGCCACCATTCGTTGACGGCGATGGAATCAAGGGAATTGTTGTAGGGGCCGGTGCCGGTGGATACGTATAAGTACGACTGCGCCTCGTGCAGATCGTGCAGCACCGTGGGATGCCAGTCGAGCACTTCGCGGGTGATGTTCTGCGTCAGCTTCAGGAGTTGGCCCATGCCATCCCGATTGTTATCGTGCGCGACGTATTTCCCCCAATACATCAGGGGCGGACGCTGCTTGCCGGTCTTCTTGCCGTAGTAGTAGGAGTCGACCTGCTTCTCGCGGCCGTCGGTTTCGACCACCGGGGTAATCAGCACGATCACGTTATTGCGAATCGCCTGAATGAACGGCGTCTCCTCAATCATGAGGCGATAAGCCAGTTCGATCAACATTTCGGGCCCGCCGGTCTCTGGCGAATGGATACCGCTGGTGATCCAGTAAATCGGCTTCGCAGTGTGAATCAGCGCCTGCGCCTGTTCTTCCGTGATCTTTCTGGGATCGGTGAGTTGGGCAAGCATGCTCTTGTAACGATCGAGACCCTTAATGGTATCTTCATCGGCGATGGCAAGGAGGGCCTGGTCGCGTCCCTCTTCGGACTTCCCAATCTTCCAAAACTTGGCGCGCGGCGACGCTTGCGCGAGTGTTTCGTAGTAGCGATTGATATCCTTCGAATAAGTCAGCTCGCCAGGCGTGCCGGGGATTCGTCCGAAGAACTTCAACGGCGACGGGACAGTATCGGACGCAGGCATGTGATCCACCAATTCGGTGGTAATGCGTGAGTCCTGCAGATATTCCTTGATGAGCTTCGTGTATTCATCGTCGAGTTTCTGCGGCGCAGGGGTTGTCGTCGCAGGTGACGCCTCTTCCGCGGAGGCATTCTTGAGCGCGGTTACCGAGTGAACGGCAAGAAAGAACGTGACCGCTAAAAGGAATCGCTTCATAAAATCCCTCGTTAGATAAAGAGTCAATGATTTGGTGCGAGTCGAGAACTGAGCGCCTCGCTCGGCAAGAGACGCTCGTTGCCCCGACTAGGCGACGACACCGGCGACGGTCTTCGCTGTCGAGTCACGACGCCGCCGCCCGCTCTCCTGCTTTGCGGCCATACTCTAGCGCCGAACCCCAGTGTTGTGCGCCATTCAGTTCCGAGTGGCCGATGCTGATGCGTCCGTAGCCTTGGCGCACGCGTTCCAAGGGGCTCGGTCTGCCGTCGACGCCGTAGTGAAAGCCCGGCGGTTCTATCAGACGTGCGTGACCCCAGCGGTTCAGCACAATGGCGGCGATGTCGCGCTTAGGGTCAAAGCCCGAGGCACCGAAGAGACGCACCATCTGCCGGCGAATCAGGAGCTCAAAGTCCGCATAGGTGGTGTTCATGAGACGCGCCCGGGCCGCCATGCCTTGTTTCGCGGCCGGCAATCCCGGTACGGGCAACCCTAAGTAAAAGCTCAACACGGCGGGCTTGTCCGGATGCAGCGGTGCAGTGTGCCGCTCGGTCACCATGTTCTGACGCAGGTTGCAGCAATAACCGATCCCGTCAGTGTCATCGAACCAGCGGCAGGCGGTAACGTCCAAATCGTACAAAAAGCGCCATTGGCGTAACGGCACGTTGACGATGAGCGCGGGTGCGTAGCTGAACTGTTCGTAGGCGTTGCGCAAATCCTGAGGACTGTCCACCAGCAGATGTTTATTGATCCATCCGCCGCTCGCCATGATCACCTGGGCCGCACGCACCCTGAACAGTTGCCCGCCGCGCTCATGGACGACCTCGACCTCATCGGCATTACCGCCCGAATGCCGCACGCGCAGTGCGGTCGCTTGGAGTCGCAGGCGCACGTTCCGGCTCGGGCTGTCGAGAGCGTGGAAGTCGACGTTCCCATACAGCAAACTGTCGAAATCCCGTCCAGGCAGGGCCGCCGGCAAGAGTGCTCGCAGTATTGCGCGCGGGAACACCGAATTGCCGCCCGGGAATGACAGCGCCATGGGCCGGGCAGGATCTTGCACCAACTGCCGGCCCAGCCGCGCGCTGGCCGCATCGGTGCTGACGCCGGCCAGCAGGCCGACGATGGGCTCGACCATGCGCGTCACGGCGGCATCGTAGCCGCATACTTTTTCTAGATACTCGCGGTAAGTGAGCGTATCGAGGTGGCGATTCTCCGCCTCGCTTAAAGGCCCGTGATCGGCCCGCCAGCGCAACAGGTCGCGGCGCGCGGACTCCGAATAAGGCGTGTCCTTGAGCGCGGACGACCAGATATTGCGATGACAACTAAGGTTTTCGGCACCCTGCGCCCGATCAAAGAAGTAGCCGACGTCAACTTGGCTTTCTTGAAAGCCATCCATGTTTGAATAATTGTCGCGCGCGAATCGCAGCGGCTTGAGCGCACTGTCCCACTGTTGCCACTGATACTCGCTCGGCAGCGCAAACTCTTCGAAGAAGGAGTCGGTGAGCGAATCGCTGCGCCGCCCGGGTTGGCCGAAGTCGTTCGAACCTTGAGGAGCCTGTAGGCGTGTACCCTCGATGTCGAATTCGTTCTGCCTGGCTTCACCTCCCGGCATGGCGTGGTTCTCGAGAATCAGAATGCGCGCGGTTGCACCGCGCAGCTGGCGGAAGCGGTGCGCGGCGGCGAGACCCGCGATTCCGCCGCCCACCACCACCAAATCGAACTGCCCAGCATCCCGCGCTGAGTCCATGACCGACTCAGCGTAGCCGCCATCGCGCAAGCGATGCGCCGCCTGCACCACGGACCACGTGTTTCCATTGGCGCGCGCATAGTCGCCCACTCCCCCATAGCCGGTGAAAGTGTCCACACTGGCTGAAGTAGCGGGTAGCGCTAGCGCGCCGCCGGCGGCGGCGACGAGGCTGCCGTTCAAGAAGTCGCGCCGGCTGATCGTCGAATCGAGGCCCAACCGGCGCCGCTCGGTATCACTTACCGGCCGTTTCATCTCAAGACATCACCCTGGTACACGCGGAAGCGAAGCGCGATTCTCAAATAGCGGCCTCGTCACTTCGGCATTCCAGTCAGACCGCTCGCTTTCCGCAGCGCCTCCCCGTCCAGTCGATAGCCGTCCAAAAACACCGTATTCACGTGGCGAAGGTTGGCGAGATCCTTGGATACATCCCCTTCCACCAGGATGATGTCCGCCGTCTTTCCAGGTGCGATCGATCCTATGTGATCGGCCATGCCGGTCATCCGGGCAGGGATGATGGTCGCGGTCTGTAGCGCTTCCGCGTTACTCAAGCCCGCTTGGCTGTAAAGCTCCAGTTCGCGCACCAGCTCCAGGCCGTACCCATCGGTGCCGGCTACGATGCGTACACCGGCCTGATGGAGCTTCCCGACCAGTTCCACCATCTTGGCGAAGCTTCGGCGATAGTCCTCGCGCGTGAGACCTTCGGACAGGGGATAACCGCCGATCTTCCAACTACGGACGACCGGCGACGGCGCGACCTTTTCAAACGGTGCATATTCCGGCGAAATCGCGCTGCCGTCGGAAGTCATCAGCGGCTCCCATACCGTTAACGTTGGATCGATGATTGTCTGTCGCCTCGCGAGTTCCGCGTAGAAATCCTTCATCGCCGGCGCATCGAGATCAACGTCCTTGCCGTACCGGGCGGGACCCTCGAGCCGCGCAGCGGTGTTGGATTTGTCGACCACATCTTGCGGCATCGCCTGCATCAAGATGAAGTTGATGTGCGTAACCTCGTCGTAGCCCGCGCGAACGGCATCGAGCGGGCGCATGCCAGCGGGGACGTGGCCGTGCACATGCAGCCCGAGTTTATGTGCCTCGGCGGATGCCGGGGCGATCCATGCCGGATTCATCGACGTGTAGAACTTGACGCCCCACAGGCCCGCTGCCTTAATCTTGTCGACGGCGGCTACTGCCTCCTCCGCCGACGAGACCGTGAGCGCGACCTGCGCGGCTAGCGGATCCTTGCGATCTATGATCACCGAGATCTTTCCGTCGGGCGCGAGCAGATCGCCGGCGGCGCGACGTTTATAGATGCTGAGAGCCTCATCGATCAGTGAGCCGGGACTGCGATAATTCGTCATCCCGGTCGCAACGTTTTGCAGCAGGTTCCAGTCGTCCCCCACATGCTGGTGCGAGTCCCACAAACCGGGTGTCAGGGTCTTGCCGCGCCCATCGATCAGGACGACGCCGGGCGGCGGTTTGATCGATCCGGCCGGACTTACGGCGGCAACCTTGCCGTCGGCAATCAAGACCGCGCGGTCGGGCAGGTATCGCCCTGCTATCGAATCAAACATGAGCACGTGATCGACCAGCGTCGGCGTGCGATTGGCGGGGCTTAGAAACTGATGCGCGACTCCTCGGACCATGTCAGCAGTCGCTTGATCCTGCAGAGCCTTAAGCCGCGGGCCGCTCCCTTCGTACCCTTCCGGCAGCAACGAGACCACTCCGGCATAGCCAAAAAAACGATTCTCGCTGTCGAGCCAAACAGGCGTGGGCGCAAAACCGTAGCCTCGAAGGAAGGACAGCTTGACCGTCTTGGGCCCGTGCGGACCATCAATCTTTATCACCTGGCCGAAAGTGATGCTGGCATGACCGGTAGGGAGTAAGTCGATCCCCTCCTCGCCCGCGGCGACCAGCGCCTCGACATCCATCTCACTGGTAAGCCAAGGTCCGCCGTACGTGTTGTAACGTCGATTTTCGAAGGGCGCGGAGCCCGAATCGATAATTGTTTTCCAGTGTGCAACGCCCGCGCCGTCGACGCTGAAGTCCTCCGTGGCGTCGCCCTGATCACTGTAGCCACGGACGGCGATGGCCGTGGGCCGACGATCGCCGCCGACGGTCACAACTTCATCTTCCTCAGTCACCCAACCGCGCAGAGACATCGACTCGCGATAAGCCAAGCGTCCGTCAGTCAGCTTCCATGACCAAACATCGCCATGTTTGCCCGCCGTCGAACTGATCGTGTAGTGGCGCGCGTTCGCGGGCGGTGTGCTCAACTGCTCCTTTGTCGCCGGCGCGGCAACGGCGAAGGTCGCGATCGCGGCAAGCAGTGGCGCAAGCATCAGTCGGCTCATTTCTTTCCCCTTACTTGAGATCATCACAGCCATTCTCCGTCGGCCGGGCTGATCGGCCTCCCTGTCCTCGCCCGTTGCGACTTACTGTTGCAATCTAGAGCTGTCTGTCGCTACTGCCGTTTCCGATTGATTGAGCGAAAACTTACGCCAAGCTTCATGGCTTTCTGTGCGACTGCGCCATGTGTCCGACGCAGCTTCTTCGCCACCTGAGGCCCTGAGAGTCTCGCTTTCGCCAGAGCCCTCAAACTTTTCACATCCTCTTGCGACCACGGACGAATTATCCGACGCTTTTTCTTCGCCATCACCACTCCTCAAGAGAAAAGCGCGCATTGTAGGCTTCCGCGTGCACCTAATGTCAAAGGTCCTGGCGTCCAGCGCGGCAGGCACCGCGCCCGACCCTCGCCCTCGCCCCTCTTCCCTTATTCCCCGTCTGACGAAGCTGCTAGTCCGCTGCGCGATTCAATCTACCTAAATTCACGGCGCAAAATCGCGCACCCGCTTGACAGTGGCGCTATCAAGCCGCTTGATCAGCGCGACTACCAGATCGACTGTTCGGTCGAAATCGAAGCGATCCATAACGCCGTTGTGTGCATGCGTGTAGCGCACCGGTACGACGATATTTACGACGGGCACGCCGCCATTCGAGGCTTGAATCGCGGCTGAATCATCGCCGTAGCCACTGACGAAATCAAACTGCAACGGAATCTTTTCAGCCTGTCCAGTCTCCTTGATAAGACTGATCAGACGGCGATTCGGCTGTTCCGAAAAATCGTACAAAAACACTCCGGGCCCCGCGCCCAAGCGCGCTTGGGTCTCCTCCGGGTGCGCACCGGGAACATCCCCTGCGACACCGCCCTCGATGGCGATACCAATGTCAGGATGCACCACGTCAGCCGCCGTATGCGCCCCCCGGATACCGGTCTCCTCTTGAGTCGTTGCGGCCACGATCAATATGTTGGGATGACCCTCCGCGGCAAGCCGGCGCATAACCTCGACCACCACCGCGCAACCCACGCGATCGTCCCAGGCCTTCCCGAGATAGCGTTGTGTGCCGTTCAGGACCGCAAAAGGCGAATCCGGCGCCACGGGGTCTCCGGGCCCGATGCCCAATGCCGCCACTTCTGCGGCGTTCTTGGCGCCGACATCCAAAAATATGTCGTTACGCGGAAATACCTTCGATCTATCTTCCGGCGGCAACACATGAATGTCGCGGATGCCGGTGATGGCATGCACAGTGCCCTTGGAACCCAAGATCACCCAACGTTGCCCGAGCAATGCCTGATCCAACCAGCCGCCGACCATCTGCATTGATAAAAAGCCATCGGGAGTGATTCGGCGAACGATCCCGCCAAGCTCATCCATGTGCGCGTCCAGCATGATTCTTGGGCCCTTTGCCCCGTGCTGCGCAATGACCGAACCTAAGCCGTCATAGCTGATCTGTGTAGCGAACGGCTTGAGCTCCCGCACCATGATCGCCCGCACCTCCTCCTCATAACCGGACGGCCCGGGTGCGTCGGCCAAGGACTGCAACAGCGTCTCCACGCGGTCGCGGGCGAGTGCCGCCGGCGCCACAGCTAGACCAGCTGCGCACACGCCCAACGCACACAGCGTGACGAGTGATTTTCGGGAATAATTCCGCGTATACATAACTCTCCAGTACTCGAAGCCATTTTATGACAGCTCGAGTCTAACCCACACCTCGCCGCTGACGCGCTGCGACCAGCGAAAACACCCACGGTCGAAACGCCAGCAAGAATCCCACGCTATACCTCGGTTGGGACGAATGCTGATCAAGTTCCGCCATTTCCAGAAATTCTCTATAGATTTGCCCGAACTTACGCCGCAGAACATCAATCGACGAATCCGTCAGTTCCACCGGCTGCCACGCCAAATAATCTCGCGGGCCGGTGAAGGCCGAACGCAGGAATTCCTGTTGCACGCGATGTTCATAGGCGCGGCGCACCGGTCCGTCCGGTTTCCAAATGATCTGTCGGCTCACCAACAAGCGATAGCCACGCTTTGGCAGCGCTTCGATCAGCCCCAGCTCGACCAATCGCGCGCGAAGCCCCTCGGTCTGTAACTCCTCGAATTGGTAAAGGCGTCTGATCTGAATGTCCGTCCATCCATTGAGCAGCAGATAGAAGTAGCTGAGCAACGCCTCATCCTTGGCCAGCGCCGTCTCTTGGGCCAAGGTGAGAGAGGTCGACGCGTAACTCTTGACGTCGACCATCTTCACCAGATCCGCAATACTCATCTCCAGTGCCCGGCAAACCTGCTCGAGCCGCTTTAAGGTGAACGTACGCTGCGCGAATATTCGCTTCACACTCGCTTCGCTCAAATTGATGCGTTTGCCAAGAGATGCGTAGGTAAGCCCCCTCATCCGTAAGGTCCGCTTCAAGACCTCGACAATGCGTCGCGCTTCATCCATTGCAGTATTCCCTTCAAGGACGGTGAGTATCGAATACTAATACGAAGTTACAATAGTATTGATATGTATTTTGGCCAGGCTAGGCTGATGACACATCGAAAGGAGATGCCCGATGCTTGGCCCCCAAGAGTCTTGTCGATTGACCCACCCGGCCGGAAGCCACACCAACATGATGCCGGCGCTCAATGACATCCATTCCCGCTTAAATCTCTGCGTTCCTGGGCTCTACCGGCGACCTCGCTCCCTGCGCGAACTATTCGAAACCCTAAGCCAGGCCCGCCGTCGCGGGCTGTCCGTCTCGATCGCCGGCGGGCGGCACGCCATGGGCGGACAACAATTTCTGACCGGCGGGTGCGTCATCGACATGCGCGCATTCAACCGCATTCTGGATTTTGACCCCGGAACCGGTCTGATAACCGTGCAGTCCGGCATTACCTGGCCCGAGCTGATGCGCGGCTATTTGTCGCTTCAAGCCGGTAAGCGGCATCAATGGGGGATTCGACAAAAACAAACCGGCGCCGATTCCCTCACCGTCGGCGGCGCCATCGCAGCCAATATCCATGGGCGCGGCCTTAACTGCGCTCCTTTCTCCTGCGACGTCGAGTCCATTCAGGTCATCACCCCGGCCGGCGATCTGGTGACCTGTTCCCGGGGCTTAGATCCCGACCTGTTCCGCATGGTGGTCGGCGGCTACGGATTGTTTGGCATCATCACGGCGGCCACGCTGCAGCTGGTCCCCCGTCAAAAGGTCCAACGCATTGTCTCTCTCCTGACCCTTCCCGATCTCATCAATGGGTTCGAATCGCGAATCGAGGCCGGTTACACCTACGGCGATTTTCAGTTTTCGACCGACCCTAAGATGGCCGGCTTTTTGCGCGATGGCGTCTTTTCCTGCTACCAGCCGATCGACAACGCCACACCCATGCCCCGCGATCAGATTCGCCTATCACGGCAGGACTGGCAAAGGCTTCTCTATTTGGGCCATGTGAATAAGCGCCAGGCGTTCCTCGAGTTCTCCGATTTTTACCTGCGCTCGACCGGCCAGGTGTACTGGAATGACACGCATCAGCTCAACATCTATCTCGACGACTACCATCGCGCCCTCGATCATTATCTCGATGCCAAAGTGCCGGGTACGGAAATGATCACCGAACTGTACGTGCCACGCTATCGCTTGGGCCAATTTATGGGAGCCGTGCGAGAAGACTTGTTGCAGCACGACGTCGATCTCATTTACGGCACGATTCGGCTGATTAAGAAGGATGAGGACGCGTTCCTAAAATGGGCCAAGGATGACTACACTTGCGTCATTTTCAATCTTCACGTCGATCACCATGCACAAGGATTAGCCCGCGCACGCGTGGATCTCCGCCGGCTCATCGATCGCGCCATCGACTTTGGCGGCAGCTACTTTCTCACCTATCACCGTTATGCGGATCGAGAGCAACTGCTGCGCTGCTATCCCGAGTTCCCTGAGTTCCTGCGCCGCAAGCGAGCCTGGGACCCCGAGGCCCGGCTGTCCAGTGACTGGTTTCAATACTATGAAAGGCTGTTCTCGTGAGTGCGCGATTGTCGCTCACTCTGATCGAGCGCCGTCGGTCATTGGCTTTATGGCTGTGCTTGAGCATTTTTGTTGCTCGTGTAATGGGTCAAATCGAAGTGGTGTTGCTTGCTCCCTCATGGCTGCCACCCTTTCGCGCCTGGGAATCCGGCCTCATTCCCTACAGTGTGTTGTTGCCCATTCAAATCCTGCTCATTGCATGGATGGCCATCATCGCCGCCGACCACTGGCGAGGTTCAGGGTATTTCTGGTTGAAGCGCGAATCAACCCGCCGCCGGCTAAAACTCATTGCCGGAATATACTTTGCGGTCATGTTGCTCCGGCTTGTGATCACGGTGGCAATCCCACCGCACACACTGCTCGAGCGTGGCTTGATTCCCATCATCGCCCACTGGGACCTCGCGGCCTTCATGTACCTCACCGCGCGCACCCAAGCAGATGAGTGGCCGCCTCACCTGGACTCTAAGCCTTTGCCGCCCTAAACCACTCAAATCACAACGACGTCACGACCGTCTGAGGCTGAGCGTCGGTACCAGAACCAAAATGGGCAAAATTCCCAGCACAATTGGGATAAGAGCATAGTCGACCTTGCCCGTGACATCCCAGATGGCACCGGCGAGCAAGGAAATAAGCATTGCAAAACTGTAACTGATGGCGAAAGCAGAGGCAGAAGTGCGCGCGACCTCATCGGGATGGCGACACAGCAGCGGCGCCAGCGCCAGTCCCAAGACGAGGGCACCGCCGCAGCTGGCCCCGAGCAGCGCGGACCACACGATCGTCCCCAAGCCGGAGGAGTAAGAGATCCCAACCACACACGCAATCATTAGCGGACCGCATAGCACATATGGCCAGCGCCTTCCCTGAAGCCGGTCGGCAACGACGAGCAGCAGAAGCGATGCGGGGATCTGTCCCAGGTTGAGTGCCGTCAGAGCCGGACTGATGAGCTCCGGATGATGCCTGCCGCCGAGCAGAGCGGGCAGGAACCCGTTCACGGAAAAATACGTGCTGGCGGTGCTCCCTAAGATGAGACCCAACTGCCAATTGAGGCGACTGTTGAGTTGCGGAAGCCATCTTATCGGCACACTAGGAAGAGGCGTGCTCTGGCGTGGACAGAGTAAAAGCACCAGGGCCGCCGTGACGATCAATGGCACGGACCACACTGCCAGCGCGGGCTGCCATCTCCCAAAAAGGGGCAGCACGATGGGCAGCATCATCGCGACGGGAATTATCTCGCCCGTGAGCAGTCCGTTCGTGTATACCGCGGTCCCGAATGTTGAACGCTCCGGAATCCAGGATCGCACCGCCGCGGCCATCGCCGGCTGCATGACCGCGATGCCTGAGCTCATCAGAACAGTGGTGAAAAACAGCAGCCAGAGACTGCTCGCGAACGTACGCGCCATCCCCCCGAAAGCCGCGACTGCCAGACCTGCCAATAGCGCTTTGCGAACGCCAACGCTTGCAATCAAGCTCGAGCCCGGGATCGCCGCGATTGCGAACAAGATCACTGGTATCCCGGAAAGCAGCCCGACTTGAGTACCGGTCATCTGTAGGTCATGCTGAATAATCGGCAAAACCGGCGGCACCGCTAACACGGTGAGGCGCAGGCTCGCGCCGCAGGCCCAAAGAAGCAGCAACGCTGCCCACGGCCTCGGGGCGTTATTCATTGATGGAAAGATAGGAGGCGGCCTGAACCGAGGTTACGCGTCGACGTCCGCCCGCCGGAGAAATGTCGCCCCATTGCTCCGCACTCAATCGTTTCACGCGATGTGACCACCAAATCTTTCTCCGCGCCCCAATCCTTTTGGCTAAACTTCCAATTACGAGTCTGTTATGGACGCAGAAACCTTTCCTCACGAGCCCTGTGCCAATTGCAGTACTGCAATCGTGCCCGGTCAGAATTATTGCCCCAATTGCGGGCAAAAGGCGCCCACGCCGCGCCTGAGTTTGCATGAAATCGGTGCCGAATTTGTCCACGCCCTGGCGCACGTCGATCGCAGCGCGCTATCGCTGATTTGGCAGCTACTAGTTCGACCGGGCGTCGTGGCGCGGGATTACGTTGCGGGCAAGCGAAAACGCTACTTCGGGCCTTTCGCCTTTTTGGTCGTGACCGTTGCATTTACCTCCGCCGTCATTGCCATTTCCGGCTTTCAAGCCGTCGCCTCCGACGCTCCCAACGGTTTCGCATCTTTCCTGCAGCAGCATATCAATCTGTTGTTCTTCTTCGATGTTCCGCTGCTGGCCGCCGCCTGCCGTCTCATGGGAATTCGAGAACCTTTCAACTATGCAGAGTACCTCGTGCTTACCTCGTACAGTGGAGGTCTGCACTCGCTGTTCTACGCACTCGTCGTGATCCCGGTTTGGTACGTTTTGCGCTCCGATACAGTACTGTTGACCCGACTCTTCTATGCATCCCTGGCGTTCGGACCACTGTACCTTGCCTACGGAATGTATCAGTTTCTCCCGGGGCGCCGATTCTCTTCTGCCATCAAGGGACTATTCGCGTCTCTACTGACGCAAGCCGCGACGCAGGGCTTAGTGTTCCTCATCGGCTACTTCTTTTTATAAATGAGCGGAGAGGCTTAAACGTGTGAGGCTGCCAGACTGTCAGTACGCCGCACTAAAGCGCTCAAACGGCGACGACTGTTTCTACTCTGAAAACTCTGGAATGGTGTAAGGCGTGACGCGCAGAAGACACAATCCGGTGTCTTTTATCGACGATGGCCAAGACGCAAGCGCGGGTTAGGCAAATACGCCGTAGATGCGGTCTTGGGCGGCCGCGTTCCTGCCGCCGAAGAGGAACTTGAACTGCAACCACCCACCGAGGCCAACGATCATCGGAGCCGACACATTGCCCGGCGTTCCCGCGTCCCCGTAGGAGAGCAGTTCACCCTGCTCGTTCACTGCGTAGATGCGATCTTGGGCGGCCGCGTTCCTGCCGCCGAAGAGGAACTTGAACTGCAACCACCCACCGAGGCCAACGATCATCGGAGCCGACACATTGCCC
>DATHKV010000153.1:0-5459 GCA_035488895.1 Steroidobacteraceae bacterium | reverse complement strand
ACGCTGCTCGAGGCCATTCTGCTGGTGGTGTTGGTCGTCATCGTCTTTCTTCAGACCTGGCGCGCCTCCGTCATTCCCTTGATCGCCGTTCCAGTGTCGCTGGTGGGCACATTCGCGGTCATGCACCTCTTTGGGTTTAGCTTGAATGCGCTGTCGCTCTTCGGGCTGGTGCTTGCCATCGGCATTGTCGTCGACGATGCCATCGTGGTCGTCGAAAACGTCGAGCGCAACATCACCAACGGCCTGAAACCCATCGAGGCGACCCGGCAGGCGATGCGCGAGGTGACCGGCCCCATCATCGCCACCGCCCTCGTACTCTGCGCGGTGTTCGTGCCCACCGCGTTCATCAGCGGGCTCACCGGCCAGTTCTACAAACAGTTCGCCTTGACCATCGCGATCAGCACGGTGATCTCGGCGTTCAATTCCCTCACGCTCTCGCCGGCACTATCGGCCCTGCTCCTCAAGGAGCACGGCGCCCCGCCCGATCGCCTGACCCGCATTCTCAATCGGCTGCTCGGCGGTTTCTTCCGTCCGTTCAACCGGTTCTTCACGCGCTTTTCCGAGCGCTATGTCGGCGGCGTGGGTCGCGTCGTGCGCGCCGGCGGCATCGCACTCTTTATATACGGTGGACTGATCGCGCTGACTTACGTGGGCTTTGCACGGACGCCGACCGGTTTCATTCCCTCCCAGGACAAGCAGTATCTGGTGAGTTTCGCGCAGCTGCCCGATGCGGCGACCCTCGATCGCACCGAGGCGGTGATACGCCGCATGGGTGAGATCGCCATGAAGCAGCCGGGCGTTGATCACGCGGTATCTTTCCCCGGCTTGAGCATCAACGGCTTCACCAATAGTCCCAACTCCGGCATCGTCTTCGTGACCTTGAAGCCCTTCGAGGAGCGCAAATCCAAGGAGCTGTCGGCCGGCGCGATCACTGCTGCGCTCAATCAGCAATACGGCGCCATCCAAGAAGCCTTTATCGCGGTGTTCCCGCCGCCGCCTGTCAACGGCTTGGGCACGATCGGCGGATTTCGCATGCAGGTCGAGGATCGCGGCGGCTTGGGGTTCGAGGAGCTCTACAAGCAGACGCAGAACCTCATCGCAAAAGGCAACGAGATTCCCGCGCTACACGGCCTTTTCTCCGGCTACCAGGTGAATGTTCCGCAGATCGATGCCGAAGTGGATCGCGAAAAGGCGAAATCGCAAGGCGTGTCGGTACAAGAACTCTTTGACACCATGCAGGTCTACTTAGGCTCTCTCTACGTCAATGACTTCAACGCGTTCGGCCGCACCTACCCGGTGAATGCCCAGGCCGAGCCGGGTTTTCGGCTGCAGGCCGAAGATGTCGTGAGACTCAAGACTCGCAATGCCGCGGGCGACATGATCCCGTTGGGATCCTTCGTGAACGTCAAGCACTCCTCGGGACCCGATCGTGTCATGCACTACAACTCCTACCCGACCGCCGAGATCAACGGCGGCCCGGCTCCGGGCTTCAGCACCGGTCAGGCGCAGGCGGCGATCGAACAACTCGCGCGGCAGGAGCTGCCCAACGGCATGAACTTCGAATGGACGGAGCTGACCTACCAGCAGATCATCGCGGGCAACACGGCCGTGCTCATTTTTCCGCTGGTGGTGCTGCTGGCGTTTCTGGTGCTCGCCGCTCAATACGAGAGCTTGAGTCTGCCGCTCGCGGTCATCCTGATCATGCCGATGGTGCTGCTCTCGGCCATCACCGGGGTTCAGCTGACGCACGGCGACAGCAACATCTTTACGCAGATCGGACTGATCGTGCTGGTGGGGCTCGCGAGTAAAAACGCGATTCTCATCGTGGAGTTTGCGAGGGATCAGGAACTCGAGGGCGTGCCGCCGCTGCAAGCGGCGCTCAATGCAGCGCGCCTGCGGCTGCGCCCGATCTTGATGACCTCCCTCGCCTTCATCATGGGTGTGGTTCCCCTGGTCGTTTCAACGGGCGCCGGCGCCGAGATGCGCCATGCCATGGGAATCGCCGTGTTCTCCGGCATGCTGGGTGTGACCCTTTTCGGGCTCATGTTGACCCCGCTGTTCTACGTATTGGTGCGGAAGCTTTCGGCGCGAGGACCCGCAAAGAACACCGGCGCGGCTCCAAGCCTTCTCGAGCATCCGACGTTCGGCGATGAGACAGGTTGATGACACTCGTTATGAAAGTTACAGCTATGAACAACTATTCCGCGATCTTCCTGGCAACATTTCTGTTGGCATCCTGTGCCGTCGGGCCCAACTACAAGGCGCCGCCGGTCGCACCGGCGGCCGTGCAAAACGCCCAGTCCGCTCAATTCGTCGCGCAATCTCCCGAGGCGGTTTGGTGGCAGGAGTTTGGGGACGCCGAACTCGATGACCTGGTGCGTCGCGCACTTGCGGCCAATCTGGACCTGCGTTCCGCGTACGACCGCGTGCGGGCGGCCCGCGCGGTCTTCGTGGAGAGAAAATTCGACTATGCGCCGCACGTTCAATTGGAAGCCGCGTACTCGCACTTTGATGAGCAGCAGCCTGGATTCGGCAATGGCCGAATCAACGCACAAAGCGACAGCCTGGGGTTTGACGCGGCGTGGGAGATCGATCTCTTTGGTCGCGTGCGCCGGTCGGTCGAGGCCGCGCGGGCTGACTTGGGGGTTGAGCAGGCGAACTATCAGGACGCGCAGGTTACCGTCGCTGCGGAAGTCGCACGCAATTATTTCGAGCTGCGGGGCGCGCAAAAGCGTTTGTCGGTGGCGCGGGAAAATTTAAGCACCGAGCATCAAACGCTCGAGCTCACGCAACTGCTGGACGAGACAGGCCGCGGCTCAGAACTCGACGTGCAGCGCAGTCGTGCCCGCCTGAAGGCCACAGAGGCCACGATTCCACCGCTCGAGGCGGCAGAGAAACAGGCCGGCTACCGCCTGGCTGTTCTCTTGGGTGCGCGACCAGGTGCGCTGGACCAGGAGCTTAAACCAGCTGCCGTCGCCACTTACGCCAAGGCATTGCCGGTCGGCGACACCGCCGAGCTTCTGCGCCGACGGCCCGATGTTCGTGCGGCCGAACGCCAGCTCGCCGGCGCAACGGCGCGCGTCGGAGTGGCAACCGCCGACTTGTTCCCACGCGTCAATGTCACGGGTTTCATTGGTTTTCTCTCGGGGGACGTGGGACGGCTCTTTGGCACCACCTCCGACAACAATGCTCGGGCATGGTCCATTGCACCCACGGTGAGTTGGGCGGCATTTGATATGGGCTCGGTGCGTGCGCGACTGCGGGCAAGCGAAGCGCAATCCGATGCCGCAGCCGCCAATTACGAGAAGGTCGTACTGACGGCGCTCGAAGATACCGAAAATAGTTTCGTCGCCTACAGCACACGGCAAACGCAGCTGAAGAGCCTGACCGAACAGGCGCAAGCCTCGCGGCGCGCCGCCGAACTCGCGGATACGCAATACCGCGAAGGCGTCGCGGACTTTCTGGTCTTGCTGGATGCCCAGCGCACGCAGCTCGATGCCGAGGACTCCGTGGCGCAAGCGGAGACATCCGTCAATGTATCCGTGGTCGCGATCTATAAGGCGCTGGGCGGCGTCGGGCAGCCGCTGAACGACGCTGCCCCGACAAAGGTGGCGCGAATTCCATGAGGGCTCGAATCGGCATGGCCTTTGGTGCGTACTGGGGCGGGATCGTATACGCCATCGATGTCGTCACCGTGATCAGCACACTCGGTGCAATCGGAGGTCTGCCGGCGCTTCTCAATGCCCTCACCAAGTACACGCGCTTCGCCGCGAGGCGGTTGCAGGGCCTGCAATCGCGTTCCCGTGCGTCATCCGTGAGCCGCAATGTGCAATAAGGTATGAGCCATGCAACTGAGATTCCCCATCGTCCTTCTTTTTATCGGTCTGACGCTACAGGGGTGCGCGCATACCGCCATCCATGAGCCGACATCCTCCCGAGGGGACGCGCCGAACTCGATCCGCACGCTGGGGCCCGATCAGCGTTTCACGACCCTGGCCTCGCAAAGTGTCGCAGGGCGCGTCCGTGCCCAGCGCGCAGGACAGGCTGTCAGCATCCTGGCACTCTCGGGCGGCGGCGCTGACGGCGCCTTTGGCGCCGGTGCACTGGTCGGTCTCACGCGGTCAACATCGCGGCCCCAATTTTCCGTCGTAACCGGTGTCAGCACCGGTGCGTTGATCGCTCCCTACGCTTTCTTGGGATCGGACTGGGACGATGAGCTCCTCGAGGTCTACACGTCCGGCCGCGCTGAGCACCTGCTCAAGTCCCGGGGATTGGGGGCGCTCTTTGGTTCCAGCGTCTATAGCGGCACGCCGCTCAAGGAGCTGGTTGACCGGTACGCCACCGATGCCCTGATCCAAGCCGTGGCGCACGAGGCGTCGACCGGCCGACTGCTGCTGGTGGCCACGACGGATGTCAGCACCGGAGAGCCGGTGATATGGGATTTAGGATCGATCGCGATGAACGGCGGCGCGGGCGCAAGAGTTCTGTTTCGCGATGTGTTGGTGGCCTCCGCCAGCGTGCCGGGACTGTTTCCCCCGGTCGTCATCCGTGTGCAAGAGCAACAGGCACTTTACGACGAGGTTCACGTTGACGGCATGATTGCCCTGCCGTTTTTCGTTCCGCTGGCTTTCGTCGAGCCGACCCGCAACGCAAGCGACCCGTCGCATGCCACCGCCGTTTACGTGATCGTCGATGGACGGTTGAGCGAATCGCCCGCTTCGATCCGTTTGCGAACCAAATCGATTCTAACGCGCAGCGTCTCCGCGGGTCTAAATCACATGTTGAGGACGACGCTCGAGCTGACCGCCACGGATGCGGGACTCAAAGGCGCACAGTTTCAGTTCGCGGCCATCCCGGTCGACTACCCCCAGCTCAGTTCGTTCGACTTCCGTACGCCGAGCATGAGATCTCTGTTCCAATTCGGCTACAAGTGCGCTCAAGCGGGTCGACTATGGACCACGTCGCGAAACGTCGGACGTGACGAGGCAAACCGCGAAGACACCGGTGCAGGCCAGCCCAACCAATGTCCAGCCGACGATGAATTCAACGGCCGCTTGGCCGTTCGCTAGATGTTCACTTACGCCTACGGAGTACTCATGACCGAGAAACGCAATCAGCCCCTTAAGGCGCTGCCGGTGGCCAACTATGGGTCGGCCCTCGCCCGAGCCGTCGAATGGCTGGGGGACCGCTATCTGCTCGCAAAGCCCATCAATTCGGCACATCGCACAGGCGTGAACCGTCCCAGCTAATCGGGAAAATTCAAACTGTGCAGAATTGATTGGAATCTCGGTTCTCGTCGGATCGGGTCCAACAGGGGATCCACCTTGATGGCAATCAGGCCGGGATCGTGAAGTTCGTGAGCCCTTTCGAACCAATGGAGCGCCTGAGATTTGTCTCCCCACTGCGCGAATACCTCCGCGTATTGGAGCGCCGCCGCGTCCCCATTCTCGCTCTTGAGC
>DATHKV010000152.1:0-3670 GCA_035488895.1 Steroidobacteraceae bacterium | reverse complement strand
GGTCATGCTCGATTCATGCCACTCGGGCGGTGTTGCCCTGGCGGCAGGGTCGCGTTCGCTGGCAGCGTCGTATCGGCCGAAATTCAGTGCCGAGGCGTCGAGTCCGCAGTGCTCGTTGGCGGTCAATCTCGGCAGCTTCTCCCAGGCGCGCGGCATCGATTTTCACACCACCGACCACAATATGGTGATTCTGGCGGCCGCCAGAAATAACGAGGTCGCCTGGGATACGTCCAAGGGCGGCGCCATGACGTATAACTTCGAGCAGTGCCTTGCGGGCGGCGCCGCCGATGCGGATCACAGCGGCGCGCTGTCCATGCAGGAACTGACTGCCTGCGTTCAAGCACGCCTGGATAAAACGCAGGAAGACGCTGCGCGGCAGCATGCAACGTTGGCCGGCAACGCCGCGTTGGTACCGGCATTCAGCGAGGGGCCGCCGAATTCACCGTCGGCCGGTAATCCGTCCGCCCCAACCAACCCACCGTTGCCCGGCAGTCCTCCCGCCGCGGCGGCCAACCCACCTGCCGCGCTGACCAACCCTGCTCCCGCCGCGCCTCTTCCCCCTGCAGTCGCGGCGCCGGTCGCAATCGATACGCTGGCAACCCTGAACGATATTTTCAACCAACGCGACGATCGTTGGCAGGTGGATGCCACGCTCGCCTCGCCGAGTTTGAAGATCGGCAGCAATCTTTCCATGTCGGTGCATTCGGCGCGGGAAGGCTTCGTGTATTTGTTCTATCGGGGCACTCAGCGGGACAGTCTGTATCTGCTGTTTCCCAACAGCCTCGACACCTCAAATGCAATCAAGGCGAACCAATCGCTCAAGCTGCCCCGGCCGGAGTGGAGCGTGACGGCGCTCGGGCCAAAAGGCACCGATTATTTAATGGTCATGGTGACCGACACGCCGCGGGATTTTTCCGCGCTGGCGCTGCCGGCTGAGTATGTGAGCCAGGCAGGTCCCTTCGAGAAAATCCGCCCATCCGCGCAAGCCGTCGCGCGCATCGGTCAGGCGGCAACCTTGTCCGCTGCCGTGGCTAAAAAGGAATGTCAAAGCACAGATGCCAAAAGGGATCTTGGCGTGGCCCGCCATTGCTCGAATGTCTTCGGGGCCACCCTGGTCAGTCTGCAGGAAACCGATTGACCTTTAGGTTTGAGCCGTTGCGCTACTTTTTCTGCTCTTCCAAAGGATAGGTGCGCGCAGGCTCGGCCGTCGGCGCGACGCTCGGTTGGCCCGCGGTCGCCGGCAATTCCGCCTGCGGAGCAGGCGAGCTGCGCATGGAAGTGCCGGTTGCCTTGGCCAGCCGCTCGAGGAATCGCTGCGCGGTCTCCGGCGCAGCCGGCGCCTGGCCCGAAAAGATCTCTGACGCGGTGACGCTGCTCTTGTGATAGAACGATCTGTTCGCCGAACGGTCAATGGCAATCACGCTGCCGTCGAGCGCAATGCCACCGAATAGCCCGCGCGTGCGCGCGTACGAATAAATCTCCGCATTGAAAGCCAGGTCGGTCGCCGCCGAGCCTTGCCGTCCAACCGGTCCGGTCGCCACCGAAGCGTCCGCACCCAATGTCAGTTTCCCTCCCGCGATGCCTTCGATGCCGGTCTTGGTGGTGAACACCAAAATGATGTCGGAGGACTGCGCACCGGCTTGGAATCCCCAGCTGCCGCCGGTCAGTGAAATGAAAACCGGATTGCTCCAGGGAGATGTCAGCTTGTCGCGCACCGACAGCACGCCGCTGCCATGGCGCCCGCCGAAAATAAACGCCACCTTCGTGACATCGGGAATGACGGCGATGCCGTAGGCATGGGCGAGCAATGTATCCGGCAGCCGAACGTCCGGCATGGCGCGGACTTCTTCAAGAACTTCGGTCGCCGTGAGCAAGCGTCCTTCTTCGCGCGCGCCGGCGTGTGCAACATTTACAATGGCTGCTGCGAAAATCGCTGCGAACAAGGCCACAGCGGGGTGTTTTCTGTTTGGCATCAAGGGACCCTCCACTAATGCGCGTAGTTTACCGCAAGACGGAGTTGGGGACCTGCTTCACTTCGGCGAGAACTCGCGTCGCATCGGCGTCGCGATGATGCAAGCGATAGTATTGCGCAAGCCGCTGGCTCGCCAGCGCGACTTCAGGATGCAGCGGGCCCACCGATTGCAACAGTTTTGATCGCGCTGCCACCAGCATCGGTTCGCCCTCGGCGGCGTTACCCTTCGCAATCAGCAACCAACCCAGACTCGCCTCGGCTCGCGCTGCGCGCCAATTGTCCACTCCCGCCGTGGCTACGTCGATGTCCAATGCCGCGCGCAGCTCTCTTTCGGCGTCCGTGAATTGTTCGCGGCGCAGAAGCGCCTCGCCCAACAAATGTCGCGTGGCGGCGACATAGAGGTGACGCGCAGGCAGCGATTTCTCATAGATGGCGAGCACCTGGCGTGCCGTACGCTCCGCCGCATCCAAGTTGCCCGCGTCGAGATACAACTTGGCAACCGCGTCCATGAAGTAGCCGACCAGGTAATGATTGGGGTCCAAGCGCTGCGAGACGATCCGCAGCGCATCCTGCGTGATCTTCATGGCGCGGACCGGATCGCCTTCGCGCTCGTAAACGGTGCCGAGATCGGCTTCGATGGTGGCCACACGCGGATTATCGACCCCGAAATCGCCGCGCTCGATCTCAATGGCCTCATTCAGCGTCAGTTCGGCGTCGGCATATTTTCCTTGCTGCATGAGCAGGTAGCCCAGGTTCCCCATCGCGGTGGCATAGTCCGGGTGATTGCGCCCCACGGTCGCGCCGAGCAGATTTATCGAGTCGCGGATCAATTGCTCTGCGTTCGCGAACTTGCCGGCCCATTGCGCCGCGCCCGACAGCGCACCGAGTGTCGAGGCAATCCCCAGGCGCTGATCCCCCGGGACACTACGAAAGATGCCCAGCGCTTCGGTGAACAGCTTGGTGGCTGCTTCCGGATCGCTTTTGGCATTGAGCGAGAAAGTCGCGTACTGATACAAGATATCCGCGGTTTCCACCGAGGGCGGCCCGGAGCGGGACAACGCCACGGCCTCTTTGATGTTGGCATCGGCGCCGGCCAGGCGGCCGGCATCGTTCAATGCCTGGGACAGGTTGGCGAGCGCCGCTGCAAGTTTGCCGTTGTCGACCGGCCGCGCGCCGCGGCGAATGGCCACGGCCTGTTCGAACAGGGGTATGGCGCGATCGTTCAATCCCTGCCGCCGATAGGCAAGCCCGATGCTCTCGAGCAGCTGCGCCCGGACTTCCGGCTGCAGATTCAAGTTGCCCTTGATTTTTTCGGCACCCTGATCCAGCACATCCTTTGCAGTGGGCTCCTTTCCTTGGGCGATGTACGGGTCCGCTTGCGAGAAGACATCCACCATGAAGGCGGAAACCTGCTGCGCCCGATCGCGCTCGAGGGCGGTGGCGTCGCGCGCCAGCGAAATACGGTGATTTTGCCAAAGGGTCACGCCGGCAATGACGGCCAGGCCGACAAACACCGCCGCGGTTGCCACGACCGCCAGCAGGTTGCGCCGCAGAAACTTGGATGCGTTGTAGCGCCAATCGCCCTGACGCGCGCGCACCGGTTGGCCGAGCAGGTGACGGCGCAAATCGTCGGCGAGCGCCTCGACGGACGCATAGCGCTTATCCGGTTCCTTGCGCATCGCCATACCGACGATGGCG
>DATHKV010000151.1:0-5165 GCA_035488895.1 Steroidobacteraceae bacterium | reverse complement strand
GGAACGCCCGTCAGATTTCCTTGTCCCATGGTATGACGGTTGCAGGTGAAACTTGAACGATTTGACGAAACAAATTCTCTTATGGGTCGCGTTGGCGGTCATTCTGCTCGCGATTTTCAGCCAATTCGGCATGCGCACGGGTCAGCCGTCGCAAATGATCTACTCCCAGTTTCTCACCGATGTGAAGAGCGGCACCGTCGAATCGGTGACTCTCAAGGGCGAGATAATCGAGGGCAAGAAGCGCTCCGGCGAACAATTTGTCACATTCAATCCTGAAACCAACAACGCGGCCCTGATCGGGTTGCTGCAGCAGCAGAGCGTGAAGTTCGGCGGAGAGCCGCCAAAGCAGCAGTCGGTGTTCCTGCAATTGTTGATCTCAGCCTTCCCGATATTGATTCTCATTGGCTTTTGGGCCTACTTCATGCGCCAGATGCAGGGCGCGTCCGGCGGCCGGGGAGCCATGTCCTTCGGCAAGAGCCGTGCACGCCTCTTGGGTGAGGACCAGGTGAACATCACCTTCGCCGACGTGGCGGGGGTCGAGGAAGCCAAGCAAGAGGTCGTGGAAATCGTCGACATCTTGAAAGATCCCGGCAAGTTCCAGAAACTTGGCGGCAAGATCCCGAAAGGTGTCTTGATGGTCGGCTCCCCCGGAACGGGCAAAACCTTGCTGGCTCGCGCCATCGCCGGCGAGGCCAAGGTGCCTTTCTTCACCATTTCGGGCTCCGATTTCGTGGAAATGTTTGTCGGCGTGGGCGCCTCGCGCGTCCGCGACATGTTTGAGCAGGCCAAGAAGCACGCTCCGTGCATCATTTTCATCGACGAAATCGACGCTGTCGGCCGGCACCGCGGTGCGGGCTTGGGCGGCGGCCATGATGAGCGCGAACAGACCTTGAACCAATTGCTGGTCGAGATGGATGGCTTCGAGGGCAATGAAGGCATCATTGTCATCGCCGCGACCAACCGGCCCGACGTGTTGGATCCGGCGCTGCTGCGTCCGGGCCGCTTCGATCGTCAAGTGGTGGTGCCGCTGCCCGATGTGCGCGGCCGCGAGCAAATCCTCAAAGTACACATGCGTAAAGTGCCGCTCGGCGACAACGTCAAGCCCTCGGTCATTGCGCGCGGCACGCCCGGTTTCTCAGGCGCCGACCTTGCCAATCTGGTGAACGAAGCGGCGCTGTTTGCGGCGCGCGGCAATAAGCGTTCGGTGACGATGGAAGAGTTCGAGCGCGCGAAGGACAAGATCATGATGGGCGCGGAGCGCCGCTCCATGGTCATGACGGAAGAAGAGAAGCGTAATACCGCCTATCACGAATCGGGTCACGCCATCGTGGGCCTGAGCGTTCCTGAGCACGATCCGGTGTACAAGGTGACGATCATTCCGCGCGGACGCGCATTGGGCGTCACGATGTTCCTGCCGGAAGCGGATCGCTATTCCACCAGCAAACGTCAACTCGAGAGCCGCATTGCCACGTTGTTCGGCGGCCGCATTGCCGAAGAGCTGGTGTTCGGCGCCGACGCCGTCACCACGGGCGCATCCAACGATATCGAACGCGCCACGGAACTCGCCCGCAACATGGTGACACGCTGGGGTCTTTCGGATCGTCTGGGTCCGCAGACCTATAGCGAAGAATCCGGCGAGGTATTCCTGGGCCGCAGCGTCACGCAGCACAAGCAAGTATCGGACGTCACGGCGCACGTGATCGACGAAGAAGTGCGCCGCGTGATCGACAGCAACTATCAGCGCGCCTATAAAATTCTGCAGACCAACATGGACAAGCTGCAGACCATGTCGGAGGCCTTGATCAAGTACGAGACCATCGATGAGGAAATGATCAAGGACATCATGGAAGGCCGCTCGCCGCGACCGCCGCGGGATTGGGACGATACGCCGACGCCGACGCCGCGGCCTCCGTCAGCAGAAAAGCCGACCACGCCGCTGGTCAACCCCGCAGGTCAGCATTAGCCGCGCGTTCTTGAATCGCGAAAATCCAAGGCCGATGGAGACCCCATCGGCCTTTTTGCATTGAGCGGGACCTATGCTGTGGCGCTGTAGAAATAGAACAATTGACCTGACGCGCCCCATCGTCATGGGGATCTTGAACGTCACTCCGGATTCGTTTTCCGACGGCGGGCGCTATGCGGCGCTCGATGCTGCCGTGGAGCGTGCGCGGCAAATCGTGGCGGAAGGGGCGGCCATCATCGACATCGGCGGTCAGTCGACACGGCCCGGGGCTCTCGCGGTGGAGGCTTCGGTGGAGATCGCGCGGGTCGTACCGGTCATCGAAGCCATTGCTGCCGGCAGCGATGTGGCGATTTCCATTGATACGTCCAAACCCAGCGTGATGACGGCGGCCGTGGCCGCCGGCGCCTGCATCATCAACGATGTCTACGCCCTGCGCGAGCCGCGCGCGCGCAGCGTCGCGGCCGAAACTCAAGCGGGCGTGTGTCTCATGCACATGCAGGGTGAGCCGCGTACGATGCAGGACAGCCCGCACTATAATGATGTGGTGGCGGAGGTGATGGAGTTCCTGGACCGCGAACGACGCGAATGCATCGGGGCGGGAATCGCGAGCGACGCCATTGCGCTCGATCCTGGATTTGGTTTTGGCAAGAACCTGGAGCACAACTTGACGCTATTGAGGGACCTTTCGCGCTTTGCAGCGCTCGATGCACCGCTCTTGGTCGGCGTGTCGCGCAAGAGCGTGCTCGGCAAGATATTGGGCAAAGGCGTGAATGATCGGCTCTACGGCGGCTTGGGGTTGGCGGCCTTGGCCGTGGCCAACGGCGCGCGCATCATTCGTACCCACGATGTCACTCCCACCGTAGACGCCGTGCGCAGCGTCAGCGCGGTGCTGCAGGGAATAACGACTTGAGCCACTATTTCGGCACCGATGGAGTTCGCGGCCGCGTCGGCATGGCGCCGATGACGGTGGACTTTGCGCTGCGGTTGGCGAGCTCCGCCGCACGAGTCTTAAGCCCCGGCGGCGGACGCGTGCTCATCGGCAAGGACACGCGCGTGTCGGGCTACATGTTCGAGTCCGCTCTCGAGGCCGGATTCGTGGCGGCCGGCGTGGATGTGATGCTCATCGGCCCGCTGCCGACCCCCGGCATTGCCTACATGACCCAGCGCCTGGGCTGCAGTTTCGGCGTGGTCATCAGTGCCTCGCATAATCCTTACGAGGACAACGGCATCAAGTTCTTCGATGCCACCGGCAGCAAACTGTCGGACAAGGTGGAGCAGGAAATCGAAGCCTTGTTGGACCTACCTGTGGTCACGCAGGAATCCCAGCACCTGGGCCGCGCGATCCGCATCGATCGCAGCCGAACTCAGTACCAGGATTTTTGCGCCTCCACGATCCCGGCAGGCATGAGCCTGAAGGGCTTCAAAATCGTGATCGACTGTGCCAACGGCGCAGGCTACAAGGTGGCGCCGCGCGTGCTGGCGGATTTGGGCGCGGAGATCGTGCCAATCGGCTGCTCGCCCAACGGCCGCAACATCAACGACGGCTGCGGATCGACCTCGCCGGAATTGCTGCAGCTCACTGTGCCGGGCGTGCGTGCCCAGGTCGGACTGGCGCTCGATGGCGATGGCGATCGGGTCGTCATGGTGGATGAGCTGGGACGCTGCGTGGACGGCGATCAGCTGCTCTACATCCTCGCCACGGCGCGCCGGCTGGCCGGCGACCTGAAGGGTCCGGTGGTGGGCACCGTGATGAGCAACTTGGGGCTGGAGCATGCGTTAGGCGAGCGCGGCATCGAGTTCTTACGCGCGCAGGTGGGCGATCGCAATGTCCTTGCCATGTTGAATCAGACGAGCGGCACCTTGGGCGGAGAGACCTCCGGCCACATCCTGTGCCTCGACAAGACCACGACCGGAGATGGCCTGATCAGCGCCCTGCAAGTGCTGGCCATCATGAAGCAGACCGGGTCGGGGCTGGCTGAACTGGCCGCTGCCATGAAGAAGTACCCGCAGGTGCTGCTGAACGTGCAGGTCTTGAAGCGCTTTGATCCGCGCGCCGAACCCCAGGTGGTGCGCGTGGTGGAAGACGTGGAGCGGCGCCTCAAGGGGCGCGGGCGAATCGTGCTGCGCGCCTCCGGCACGGAGCCGGTGATTCGGGTGATGGTCGAGGGTGCGGACGCGGCCCTCGTCAGGAAGGGCGCCAAGGATATCGCGGCGGCGGTCGAGGCCGCATCCAGCGCTAATTCCGGGGAGCCTGCCTAAGCACTCCGCGTGGCCGCGAGCGTGACGGATTTGCCTTCAGTCGAGGCGGAGCCGACGACGTTGGGTTAGATCCCAATTAGGAGGCGACAACGACGAATGAAGGCAAATCCGCCCGCTCCCGAAGGGTTGGCTCTGGAAGGGGCGTCTGCGGTGTTGCGCGGCTTGCCCGTGGAGCCTGCCACGGGCTGCGCCGCGCGCCTGGCATCCGCTCCCTTGCAGAGCCAACGCGGCTCACGCGGAGTGCTTAGGCAGGCTCCCTGGGGCTTGCAGTTACGGGGCTTCGCGGCTAATCTTCGCCGCCTTTCCCGCAGGGCAAAGTGCCCGAAGGTTGGCTATGCGTCGTCCGTTGGTCGCGGGCAATTGGAAAATGCACGGGTCGCAGGCCCTGAATCAGGCGTTGCTCGCCGAGCTGGAAAGGCATGTCAGGCCGGACTGGCCGATCGACATTGTGGTTTTTCCGCCTTATGTCTATCTAGCCGACGCAGTACGCACGTTGGAAGGTGGACACATCATGGTGGGCGCGCAGGATGTGTGCGCCGAGTCCGGCGGTGCCTTTACCGGCCAGGTTGGTGCGGCAATGCTCAAGGATGTGGGGTGCAGCTACGTCATCGTCGGACATTCCGAGCGGCGGCGCTGGTATCACGAAGATGACACATTGGTGGCGCGGAAATTTGCTGCCGCGCTGGCGGGGGGCTTGACGCCGGTGCTATGCGTCGGGGAAACCCTGGAGGAGCGCGAGGCCAAGCAGACCGAAGAGGTCGTCGGGCGCCAGGTCGACGCGGTGATCGCGATGCACGGCATCGGCGGATTTGCGCAGGCGGTGCTGGCGTACGAGCCGGTGTGGGCCATTGGCACCGGGCGCACGGCATCGCCCGAGCAGGCGCAGGCGGTGCATGCGTTCCTGCGCAATCGGATCGCAGTCCATGATGCTAAGATGGCGGCC
>DATHKV010000150.1:0-45110 GCA_035488895.1 Steroidobacteraceae bacterium | reverse complement strand
GACGTGCAGTACAATCCGCGCCCTTATGGATGTTTCACACCTTCTCGACGGCCTCAACGAGGATCAACGCCAGGCGGTTGCCTCGCCCTTGGGGTCTGCGCTGGTGCTGGCGGGCGCCGGCAGCGGCAAGACCCGTGTGCTGGTGCATCGCGTCGCCTGGTTGATTCAAGTCGAAGGCGCCTCGCCGCACAGCATTCTGGCCGTGACATTCACCAACAAGGCCGCCGCCGAAATGCGCAGCCGGATCGAAACGCTGCTCGGATTGCCGGGCGGCGCGATGTGGCTGGGAACCTTCCACGGTCTGGCCCACCGCTTGCTGCGCATCCATTGGCGCGAAGCCGGATTGCCGCAGAGCTTTCAGATTTTGGATTCCGAGGATCAGGCGCGGGTTCTGCGCAAAGTTCTGAAGGCGCTCGATCTGGACGAGACGCGCTGGATTCCGCGCGAAATCCTCTGGTTCATCAATGCGCAAAAGGATGAGGGGCACCGGCCCAAGCACATCAAGGATGACGGCGACCCGACGCGGCGGCAATTGATCAAGATCTATCAGGCCTATGAAGAGGCCTGTCAGCGCGCAGGCGTCGTCGACTTCGCCGAGCTCTTGCTTCGCGCCTATGAGTTATGGCGCGACAATCCGGCGCTGTTGCAGCACTACCGCACGCGCTTCCAGCACGTGCTGGTTGACGAGTTCCAGGATACCAATGCGATTCAGTATAAGTGGCTGATGCTGTTGGCCGGCCCTGAGGGCATGCCGTTTGTTGTCGGCGACGACGATCAATGTCTCGCAGCCGGGACTCAGGTGACGATGGCCGACGGCGCGAAGCGTGCCATCGAGGCGATCGTCCCCGGCGATTCCGTAATGTCTAACTATGGCAGCGGTGATCTGCGCCCGGCCCGCGTGACCGAATGCTTCGCAAAGCGACGCCAGGGACGGCTCGTGTGCGTGCATTTGCGCTCCGGCGCCGTCGTCAAAAGCACGCCCGAGCACGTGCACTTCGCCGGCTACGTACTCGGCGAGACACCTCAGACCTACTTCTTGTACCTTATGCACAAGGAAGGCGTGGGCTACCGGCTCGGCACCTCGCAGGTATACACGGAAGGTCAGGCAAGGCCCATGGTGGGCTTCAAACAGCGCGCGCTGCAGGAGCATGCCGATGCGCTTTGGATCGTCCGCACCCACGCCAGCGAGAACGAAGCGCGCATCGACGAGGTGCTGACATCGCTGCGCTTCGGCCTGCCGACCTGCCCCTTTGTTCCGCGCAAAGGCAAGGCCCGCAACGGTTTCGTACACGATGCCGCCCATCTGGGACGGATATTCAGCTCGCTCGACACGCTGGTATCCGCCGAACGGCTGCTGGAAGAAGTGGGTCTCGACATCGACCGGCCGCATCACCAGCCCCAGGGCCGCAATTCCAACCGTCGCAACATCGTCATCACGCTGTGCGGCGACCGGCGCGGCAGCACACCGATGCATCGTATTTCCGTGGTAGGCGTTTCACCCAAGGATCGCGCCATCCTTGAAGCCATGGGTCTCAGTGTGCGAGCCGCGAAGGCTGGGACGCCCAGTTGGCGCTTCGAGACCGTGCGTGCCGATTTCGGCGAACTGATGTCGATTGCACGCGCCATCCGCGAGCGGCTCGACGGCCGCTACGTCCTTCAGGGGCACATGCATGAGAAGTCATTACCCTTCATTACGGCGGCCAGCATCCGCAGCGGCATGGTGATGGTGGTCGATTCCGGCCGGTTCGACGTGGTGGAGCGCATCGACTACGAGACCTACGATGCCGAGGTCTACGACATCAACGTCGAGCGCACCCATAACTTCATCGCGGGCGGCGTCGTCACGCACAACTCGATCTATCGCTGGCGTGGCGCGCGGGTCGAGAACCTAAATCAGTTCCGCCGCGATTTCCCCAAGGCCGTGCTGTACAAGCTGGAACAGAATTACCGCTCCACGGGCACCATCCTCAAAGCCGCCAATGCGTTGATTGCGAACAATCAGGGGCGGCTGGGGAAGACGCTGTGGACCAGCGGCGAGGACGGCGATCGCGTCAAACTGTATGCGGCCTTCAACGAGCGCGATGAAGCCGACTTCGTGGTCAATCGCATCCGCGAATGGGTGGCGCGCGGCGGTGCGCGGCGCGAGGTCGCCGTGTTGTACCGCTCCAATGCACAGTCGCGCGTTTTTGAAGAAGCATTCCTGAATGCGCGCATGCCCTATCGGGTCTACGGCGGTTTGCGCTTCTTCGAGCGTGCCGAGATCAAGGATGCGCTGGCGTATTTGCGGCTGGTCTCGAGCCGTGCCGATGACACCTCTTTCGAGCGCGTCGTCAACCTGCCGGTGCGGGGCATCGGCGCCAAGACCGTGGACCTGGTCCGCGACACGGCACGGTCGAACAGCACGTCCTTGTGGAACGGCGCCATTGCTTGCACCCAGGGCGCGTTGCCGCAGCGGGCCGCGCAAGCGCTGCAATCCTTTATGGACCTGATCGACAAGCTCGCCCGCGAGGTCAATGGCCTCGAGCTGCACGAGCAGGTCGATCATGTCATTCAGATGAGCGGCCTCATCGAGCATTTCAAGAAGGAAAAAGGCGAACGCGGCGAGGGACGCATCGAGAACCTGCTGGAACTGGTCAGCGCCGCGCGCGGCTTTTCCCCGGAAACCGAGGCCGAGGCCGAACTGTCGCCGCTCGAGTCCTTTCTCGCGCATGCCGTGCTCGAGTCCGGCGAGGGCCAGGCAGATCCCTACGATGACTGCGTGCAGATGATGACCCTGCATTCCGCCAAAGGATTGGAATTCCCGGTGGTGTTTCTCGCGGGCATGGAAGACGGCCTGTTCCCGCATCAACGCTCGGTGGCCGACCTGGCGGGGTTGGAGGAGGAGCGCCGCCTGTGCTACGTCGGGGCGACGCGCGCGATGCGCCAGCTCTATGTCACTTATGCGGAACAGCGCCGGCTCTACGGTGTCGATACCTACGGGCAGCCGTCCCGATTTATCGGTGAATTGCCGCCGGACCTGATCGAGGAGATTCGGCCGCGATTACAGGTGTCCCGTCCGGTCTACATCAAGCGCAACACCGGCAGCAGCAGCCTCGATGAGACGCCGGCGCCCAACATGCGCATGGGCAGCCGCGTCCGGCACTCGAAGTTCGGAGACGGCGTGGTCCTGAATTTCGAGGGAAATGGCCCGCATGCCCGCATCCAGGTCAATTTTGAGAGGCAGGGCACGAAGTGGTTGATGCTGTCTTACGCCAATCTCGAGGTCGTGTAGAGTAACGCCGCTGTGAAAATAATCATTCTAGGTGCCGGGCAAGTGGGCCGCACGGCGGCTTATCACCTCTCTCGCGAGGAAGCGAACGACGTCACCGTCATCGACCAGAACGAGGATGTTCTGCGGGATCTTCAGGACCGCCTCGATATTCGCACGGTGAACGGCAATGCCTCGAGCCCGCGCATTCTCGAGGCCGCCGGAATCGCGGCCACGGATATTCTCGTGGCGCTCACCAACAGCGACGAAGTCAACATGCTGGCCTGCCACATCGCATGGACTTTGTACCGCACACCGAAAAAAATCGCCCGCGTGCGTTCTGCGGATTACACCGAACGCGACAAGCTGTTTGGAGAGAACGGCATCGCGGTCGATGTCTGGATCAGCCCCGAGCAATTGGTGACGGAGTACGTGGCCCGCCTGATCCGCTACCCCGGCGCCCTGCAGGTGCTGGATTTTGCGGACGGTCGGGTGCGCCTGGTCGGCATACGGGCATTGCAGGGCGGCCCGCTCGTGGGCCAGACCTTGAGCACGTTGCGCAAGCACATCCCCTCCGCCGACGCGCGGGTCGCGGCCATTTACCGCGCCGGCAAGAGCATCAAGCCGGAAGGCACCACGGTGATCGAAGATGCCGATGAAGTGTTTTTTCTTGCGGCCCGCGAAAATATTCGCATCGTGATGAAGGAGCTGCGCCGCGAAGAGGCGCCGGCGAAGCGCGTGGTCATCGCCGGCGGCGGCAACATCGGCCTGCGGCTGGCCAACGAACTGGAAGGCAAGAATCAGGTCAAGCTCATCGAACGCGACAGCAAGCGCGCGCGCCGCGTTTCGGAGCAATTGAAGAGCACCACCGTGCTGCACGGCGATGCCGCCGATGAAGAGTTGCTGCTCGAAGAGAACATCGACAGCGCGGATATATTCGCCGCGCTGACCAACTCCGAAGAGGCGAATATTTTGTCGGCCATGCTCGCCAAACGCCTGGGCGCGCACAAGGTGATGGCGTTGATCAATAAACCCTCGTACGCCGAGCTGATCGAGAGCGGCTCGATCGATGTGGCGATATCGCCGCAGACGGTCACGATCGGATCGTTGCTTGCGCACGTGAGGCGCGGCGATGTGGTGCGCGTGCACTCACTGCGCCGCGGCGCGGCCGAGGCGCTCGAAGTCGTCGTGCACGGCGATGCGGACAGCTCCAAGGTGATCGGCCGTCGCATCGAGGACATTTCGCTGCCCGAGGGCACGACGCTGGGCGCGGTGGTGCGGGGCGACGAGGTCATCATCGCGCATCACGACACCACCGTGCAGCCCGACGATCACTTGATTCTGTTTCTCACCGATCGCCGCCACATCGAAGCCGTCGAAAAACTCTTTCAAGGCTCCGCCTCCTTTCTGTGAAAGACATCTTACTGCCGGTCGCTCACGTATTCGCCCTCGTCATGATGGTGTTCGCGGCGACCATGCTGGCGCCCCTGGTGATGGCGATCTGGGAACTGGACGATGCGCTCAAGTCGTTCATCATTTCCGCTTTGGCGACGTTCGTACTCGGCGCGTTGCTGTGGCTTGCCACGCGGCGTTTCAAGCGCGAGCTGAAGACGCGCGACGGCCTGATGCTGGTGGCGCTCACCTGGGTGGCATTGCCCGCGGTGGCGGGTTTTCCCTTGTGGAATTACCTGCCGATCAATTTCACCGATGCCTACTTCGAAGCGGCGTCCGGCCTCACCACCACCGGCGGCACGGTTCTCTCGGGACTCGAATTTCTACCGCGATCCATCAATCTATGGCGGCACCTTTTGAGCTGGGTGGGCGGCATGGGCATCATCGTGCTGGCGGTTGCGATCCTGCCGATGCTCGGTGTGGGCGGCATGCAGATTTACCGTGCCGAGATGCCGGGCCCGATGAAGGACAGCAAGCTCACGCCGCGCATCGGGCAGACCGCGAAGCTGCTGTGGGCGGTGTACACCGGCTTGACGGCGGTTTGCATCGTCTTCCTGAAACTCGCGGGGATGAATTGGTTCGATGCCGTGTGCCACGGCTTCTCGGCGCTGTCGCTCGGCGGCTTTTCGACCTACGACGCGAGCATCGGCCATTTCAATTCGCTGCCCATCGAGCTGGTCATGACCGCCTTTTCGATTCTGGCCGCGCTGAATTTTGCCACGCATTTTCTCGCCTGGAGCCAGCGCGGCCTGCGCGCGTACTTCCGCGACGCCGAAGCCAAGGCAATCCTCGGCGTGCTGGCGGGGAGCTGCGTCGGCGTGTCGTTGTTCTTGTTCTACAAGGGCACGTATCCCGACTACCCCGCGGCCCTGCGCAACACCATTTTCAACCTGGTCTCGATCGCCACCGACAGCGGCCTGCACACCCAGGATTATTCGCGTTGGCCGATATTCGCGCCCATGTGGATGATGTTCTTGAGCTGCCTGCTGGCAAGTTCGGGATCCACCGGCGGCGGCATCAAAATGATCCGCACGCTGGTGCTCGCCAAGCAGGCGCATCGCGAATTGAATCAGCTCGTGCACCCGAACATGGTGCGGCCGCTGCGGGTCGGCGGCGTGGTCATCGCGAATCGTGTCGTGTTCGCCGTGCTGGCCTTCGTGTTCCTGTATTTCATGAGCATCGTTTCGCTGGTTTTCCTGCAGCTGGCGAGCGGCCTGGATTTCATGACGTCGTTTTCGGCCATCATCGCCTGCATCAATAACGCAGGTCCCGGCTTGGGTCTGGTGGGCCCCGGCAGCAACTACGGCGTGCTGAGCGATTTCCAGACCTGGGTTTGCTCCGCGGCGATGCTGCTGGGCCGTCTCGAAGTGTTCACCATCCTGGTGCTGTTCACGCCCACTTTGTGGCGTAAGTAAGGGTCATTCGGCCGCCAGTGCGATCACTCTTTGATGTCCGGTTGGTCCAGAAATTCGCCGATGGCGAGATTGAGCAGTTCCGGCCTGCTCAAGAAAGTGCCGTGCCCGGTTCCCGGCACCACGAATAATTGTCCACGCGGCAGTCCGCGAAAAATCTCCGTGGTCTCTTCGATCGACGTGAAGTCACGATCGCCCGCGACAACCATCACGGGCGGCTGGATTTTCTTCAGCTCACCGGGTTCGATCACGACTGACCGACCCCATAGCCAAAAGCACTTCGTCACCATGGCCGTCCAATGATCCGGACCATCCGGGCTGACTGCGCCATAGTCGACCCGGAAAAAAGGGGGTAGGGAAGCGGCGAGCTTCGCGATCATTTCTTCGAGTTGGGCAGGCGGCAGATGCTTGCGCGCTTCCAAGACTTGCGGAGACCAGCCCCGCAGGTTCGCGCCCGAAATGGCCACGCGACGCACGAGTTCCGGATGATCCCGGGCAAGCAGCAGCGCAATGTTGGCGCCGTCGCTGTGCCCCACCACATCCACCGGGCCGACTTTGAGTTTTTGGATGACTGCTGCCGTATCGTTGGCCATGAGTTGATAAGTAAGCTGCCACGGTCCGTCCGGACTATGACCGTGCCCTCGCTGATCAACGCCAATGACTCGATGATGCGCCGCGAAATAATCGCGCTGCTTCGCGTAAGCGTTGTCGAAGAACATCAATCCGCCGTGCAGGAACACCACCGGCGTGCCCTCGCCCAGTGACTCGATGTAAAGCTTGGCGCCGTTCACGACGTAATACTCGTGGGTGGCCTTGCTTTGGGCATGAGCCGCGACAGATGTCAGAACACTGCAGGCAATGAGAAATGCGGCCTTCACAGGGATCATGCGGGGCGCCCGAATCACTGCGTTTGCGCTAGGAAAGCGTCGATCGCCGCCAGGCATTCCGGCTCATCCAGCATGGGCGCGTGCCCGCGCTGCGTCACTTCGAGCTGAATGAGCTCGGGATTTTCTGCTTTCATTTTGGCAAAAGTCGCGGCGCTCAAGATGTCGGACCGCGCGCCGCGAATGGCGAGCATGGGGATTCCGCGCAGCGCCTTCCAGAACGGCCATAGATTCGCGGCCGCAGCGGGCGCGGCGCGCAGGACCTCGCCGATCATGGGATCCGCATCGACGGCAACCACACCGTTTTCATTCTCGCGATAGGCGCGGCGCGTGAGCGTGGCCCAACGATCGGCGGAGAGATTGGGCCATGCGCTGCCGAACATGCTGTGCGTTTGTGCAATGGCGTCGTCCCAATTCTTCGGCGGCGGCAGCCGGCCGGCATAGCCCTTGATGCGGTCCAGTCCTGTCGGGTCGACTTCGGGGCCCATGTCGTTCAGCACCATCGCCGCAACGCGCTCTCGGTGACCCACACCCATCATCATGGCGAGCAGTCCGCCCATCGAGGTACCGATGATGCTCGCGCGCGCAGCGCCCAAGGTGTCCATCAAGCCGAGCATGTCCTGCAGGTAAATGGCCGGTTGATAGTTTTGTGGGTTGGGATCTCGCGCGGACCGGCCGCGGCCACGCACATCGGGAACGATGACCCGAAAGCGGTCCTGTAGGTGCGGCGCGAGATCCTCGAAGTCGCGGCTGTTGCGCGTCAGCCCATGAAGACACAGCACCGTCTTTGCGGAGGGACCGGGTCCCTCATAAACGCGCGCGAACAGGTGCAAGCCGTCGTGGCTGGTCCAAACGGTTTCTGTGTAGGATGTAGACAATCTGAGCACTCCTGGTGAAGGGTCGCCGCCGCTGGCATCTTCCCAAATTCATCGCGGAGCCGCTTGTCGAGGCAGAGGACGCCACAGGGACAACTACACTCCATTTATGCCGAACGTTCGGTCGTAAATGACATTTCAATCCCACTTATGATCGATTTTGGATGTTGTAGGACACCGTGTCCTGCAACGATGCAGAAATGATTCAGTGTTCGCCAATATGGATATCATGATGAAAATATTGCTCGGTTTAAATGGAAAAGTGGGAGATACATACCTATGATCGGCTTGTTGCAACGCGTTTCACACGCCGAAGTGACCGTGGAGGGCCAGCGGGTGGGAGGGATCCGCTCTGGGCTACTGGTTTTGATCGGGGTGAGGCCCCTCGATGACGAGGCCAGCGCCCACCGGCTTGTAACGCGCCTGCTGCAATATCGGATATTTCCGGATGAAGCCGGGAAGATGAATTTGAGCCTCACTCAGGCGAAAGGCCAATTGCTGCTGGTGCCGCAATTCACGCTGGCGGCCGATACGGCGAAGGGTTTGAGACCCGGCTTTTCGACAGCTGCGCCGCCGGACCAGGGCCGCCGGTTGTTCGATGCCGTGGTACAGACTGCCCGCCAGCAGCTTGGGACGGTGGAAACCGGTGTATTCGGTGCCCATATGCAGGTGTCCTTGACCAACGACGGGCCCGTGACGATTTGGCTGGAAAGTTGATTAAACCGTCAAATGCGACCGAACACGCATCGGGTGCGCGCGGTCAAATGTCATAATAACTTTGGCGTATCATTGGCGCCCAATTGGTTACACGTGGAATCGGAGAAGCGAGATGTTCGATTCAAAAATGCTGATAGTCGTATTGCTGATTGCCCTGGTCATTTTCGGGACCAAGCGTCTGCGCAGCATCGGCTCGGATTTGGGCGCGGCCGTGAAGGGCTTCAAGTCGGCCATGAGCGAGAGCGAAACCGAAGAGGCCGCCAAGCAGCTCAAGCAGGACAAGGACGCGGATTTCAGCTCCGGCGCGAATGCGCAGAGCGACGTCAAGGTACCGCCGAAAACGAACGCCTGATTCCATGCTTGATGTTGGGTTCTCGGAGATACTGCTCACCTCGGCCATAGCACTCATCGTGTTGGGTCCGGAGAAACTCCCCAAGGTTGCGCGGCAGGTCGGCAACTGGGTCGGGAGAGCCCGCGCCATGGCGCGGCAATTGACCGAGCAACTGGAGCGGGAAGTCAGCGCCGATGAGCTGATGAAGCAAACCAAATCGACTCCTTCAAACAACCCCGGCGCGAGTCCCAACTCCGCACCCGCGAGTTTCGACACCTCCTATGTGCCGAACGATCCGCCGCCTGTGGTAGTACCGCCGCCCGCGGCAGCGCCGACGCCGGCGGACGCAACGGCACCCGTGTACTCGGACGCTGCGACAACCGTCCATGGTGCAGATTGGCACCCAAGTCCGACCGATAACAAACCAGCCAATGAATGAGCCCGGGAACCCTAGCGATCTCGCCGAAGGGACCCTGATCTCGCATCTGTTGGAGCTGCGCGATCGCCTGCTGAAGGCGATGTTGGCGGTGGGCATCTTTTTCGTGCCCTGCGCCTACTACATGAATCAGATCTTCAGCTTCGTGGCGGAGCCGTTGATCCACAAGTTGCCCGCGGGTGCGACGCTCATCGCCACCAGCGTGGTAGCCCCGTTTACGGTGCCTTTCAAGATGGCGCTGCTGCTTTCCGTTGGCCTCGCCATGCCCTTCGTGCTGTACCAGGCATGGGCGTTCGTCGCGCCCGGCCTTTATAAACACGAGAAAAAACTGGCGGTTCCGCTGCTGGTATCCAGCATCTTGCTTTTCTATCTCGGTGCCGCGTTCGCGTACTACCTGGTGTTTCCGGTGATGCTGAGCTTCTTCGTCGCCACCACGCCGCACGGCGTGCAGATGATGACGGACATGAGCGCCTATCTGGATTTCGTCATGGTGCTGCTGCTGGCCTTCGGTTTGGCCTTCGAGGTCCCTGTGGCTACTGTACTATTGGTCTGGACGGGCTTTGTCAATCTCAAGACCCTGAAGAAGAATCGCGGTTTTGTGCTGTTGGGGATATTCATCTTTGCCGCTTTTGTCACGCCACCCGATGCGGTGTCGCAGAGTGCCATGGCGGTGCCGATGTACTTGCTCTACGAAATAGGGATCATCATGGCCGGACTGTTACTCAAAGAAAAAATAGCGGCACGCGAGAGAGAGGCAGCAGAGCAAGCTCAGCGCGAAGCAGGGGCATAAATTGGCCGCCACGTTTTTTGGTCACCCGCGCGGGCTGGCCACGCTGTTCCTCACCGAGATGTGGGAACGCTTCACGTACTACGGCATGCGCGCCGTGCTCATCCTGTTCCTCGTCGCTTCGGTGGCGGCAGGCGGACTGGGCCTCGACGATAAGACTGCCGCAGCGGTCTACGGTCTCTACACCGCGTCCGTTTATTTAGCTGGGCTGCCCGGCGGCTGGGTCGCGGATCGCCTGATCGGTGCGCAGCGCGCGGTCATGCTCGGCGGAGCGCTGATCACCGCGGGCAATCTGCTGCTGGCGGTATCGACCAGCCCGAAGGGTTTTTACATTGGCCTCTTGGTCATCGTTCTGGGTGTCGGCCTTCTGAAACCCAACGTCAGCGCCATCGTGGCCGGCCTCTACCCGGAGGGCGGCGCCCGGCTCGATTCGGCGTTTACGATCTTTTACATTGGCATCAATATCGGCGGCGCTTTGGGCCCCTTGGTCATCCCGGTGGCGCAGAATTTCTTCGGCTTGCGCGCCGGATTCGGCGCCGGCGCGTTTTTCATGATCATCGGCGTGGTGCAGTTCTATTTCACGCGAAAGCATCTGGGAGAGGCTGGCTTGCGCGCAACGACGGTACATGCCGCCGGCAGCGACACGCGCATCGTGCCGCGCTCCAAAGAATGGCTGCGACTGTGGATCGGCGTGGCTGCCTTGGTGCTGGCCGTTTTGGGAGCCAGCCTCGGGTGGATCCCCATGGATGCGCTACGCTTGGGCCGGGCCGCCGCTTACGTGATCGCCGGCATCGGCATTCTGTATTTTGTCTACTACTTCCTGTTTGCGGATCTAACCACGGAGGAACGCAGACGCGGCGTGGTGCTGGTCGTGCTGTTCGTCGGTTGCGCGCTGTTCTTCTCGGGATTCGAACAGGCCGGTTCGTCGCTCAATCTGTTCGCCGAGCGCTACACCGACCGCATGATCGGCTGGCTGCACTTCGAAATTCCAACCGGATGGTTTCAGTCGCTGAATTCCATTTTCATCGTTCTGTGCGCGCCGTTCTTTGCCTGGATGTGGATCGCGCTGGCGCGGCGCAACCTGAACCCGTCGGCACCGGCCAAGTTCGCGCTTGGCTTGATGCTGATGGGATCCGGGTTTCTCGTGATGGCAGCGGCAGCCGCCATCGTTGCACATGGCTCCAAGGTGTTGCCGTATTGGCTGCTGATGACTTATCTGTTGCACACCTTCGGCGAACTCTGCTTGAGCCCTGTGGGCTTGAGCTATTACACAAAGCTCGCGCCGAAGCGCTTCGTCGGCCAGATGATGGGTATGTGGTTTCTGGCGATGTCGCTCGGAAATCTGGTTGCCGGGCTCCTCGCGGGCGAGTTCGACGCAAACAATATTCCGGCTATGCCAGGCCAGTACATGCATATCGTGTATATCACCGTGGGTGCGGGGGCGATTTTGTTGGCAACCAGCCGACCGGTGAAAAAACTCATGGGAAATGTCGAATGATTGGAATTTGCCATTGGGTGTTCCGTGCCGGAACGCCGCGCCGCTTCTAGTTTGCGCGACTCGCGACATTCCACGAAAGTCATCTTATGCCTCCTCATCGTGTACCTGGTGTGGGGGTCTTCCTTTGTATTCACCAAGATCGCCGTCGAGAATCTTCCGCCCGCACTGTTTGCCGGCATTCGATTCGTCACGGACGGTGTTTTGCTGGCGTTGATTGCGGAAATTTTTGGACATGACCGCCTGCCGAGGCGGCTGATCGAGTGGCGCCACGTCACGATCGCCGGGTTCTTCATGATCTTCATCAGCAACGGCTTGAATACCTGGTCCATGCAATATCTGCCGAGCAATGAGACGGCCCTGCTCAACGGCACATCGGCGTTTTGGATCGCGGGACTTGGGGTGTTCGGCCGGCGCGGCCATCCGCTGACCCGGTCGGCGGTCTTCGGGCTGCTGATCGGATTCATCGGTGCGATGTTGATGCTGGTTCCCAAGGGGCCGATCTTCTCGAAAGGTTCGCTGGCGCAGCTCGGTGTTTTAACAGCGTGCGCGTCCTGGTCGCTGGGCACGCTGTACTACCGCAGCATCACGACCAACTTGAGTTCGATGATGTTCATGGCGCTGCAGATGCTGATGGGCGGCCTGATGCTGCTGATTTTTGCGCTCGCCCACGGCGAGTCGATGCACTGGCCTCCCAGCACGCCGGGCCTGATCTCGCTGTTCTACCTGACTTTCTTGAGTTCAGGACTCGCCTATACGGCCTATGGCTGGCTGACCATGAACACCACGCCCACCATCGTCAGCACCTACAGCTACGTGAACCCCGCCATCGCCGCGCTTTTGGGTTGGCTGGTGCTGCATGAGCATCTTACCGGCGTGCAGCTCATCGGCATGGCGATCGCCATCATCGGTGTCAGCATACTGACCGTGCCCGGCGGCAGCCTCACGGATCCAAAAACAATGGCGGAGCCGAAGACACAATAAGGCCGCGAAGCGAAGCGGATTGCGCGCCGGCTAGCTGCGCCTGCGGATCACTTCGACGCGGCCTTTGCCGCCCACGAACCAGGATCCGACGAAGCTCACCAAACTCACCAGTATCGAAGTCCAAAAAGCGGCGCCGAAGCCCGCAATGTGCATGCCCGGCACTATCCAAGCGACCAGCGCGACCATGCCGGCATTGATGACCAGCAGGAACAGGCCGAGAGTGAGTATGGTCATCGGCAGGGTCAGTAGGATGGCAATGGGCCGGATGATGGAATTCACCACGCCGAGGAGGATGCCGGAAAGAATGAGCGTGGAAGGGCCATCAATCGAGACGCCGCTGACCCAGTCGGTCGCCAGCCAAAGTCCCAGCGCCACCAGCATCGCGCGGATGAGAAACCCAACCATTGCCCTTCTCCTTATTCTTTCGTAGCCGCCAGGCGAACGTAAGCATATCAAGGAGCAGCTTCGGGGCGCTCTATCAATAATCAAGGCCGGGCAGCGGCGGATCCTTGGGTGTAATTTTTGCCGGTTTCTTCGGTACGGGCGGGCTCTCCAGCGTCACCTTGATGCGCGCCATGAACCGTTCCCAGCCCATGCGGATACCCGCGTAGCTTCGGTCCCACTCCGGCGCGTCGGGAATGCCGGAACCCAACAGGCGCAGCGAGGTCTTGCCCTCGCCCCGGCGCGTGTCCAGGATGAAATCGTCCACCGCGGCGCTGTCGCTCGGCGGTGAATCTTTGCCGTTAAGATAAATGAGCCTCAGCCGCCGATTCACCTCAAAGATATCAATGTGTGCTTCCCGAGCGGTGCCGCTGCGCTTGCCGATCCGATACATACCGCCTTGGCGGGCGTCGATTTCAGCCTCCTGGCCTGACCATATTTTGATCAACCCGGGTTCAGTCAATGCACGCCACACGCGGGCAACGGGCACGTCGATTTCGACCAGGTGCGCATAGCCACGGGTGCCATTTCGGGACGATTTGCGGGGTAAGCTCATTGGATCAGGATCCTGACGGAAAACTGCCGGCGATGGAGTGCTAGAATCCAACAACAGGGGAGGAAGGTCCATGGCTTATGTCGATATCGTGACTGCGCTCGCAGTTCTGCAGTTCATCGTGTTCGGCTTCAAGGTGGGCTCAGCCCGGGGACGTTACGGCGTGAAGGCGCCGGCCATTACGGGCAATGAGATTTTCGAGCGCCTTTTTCGCGTCCAGCAAAATACCTTGGAACAGTTGATTGCTTTTTTGCCCGGCATATACCTGTTCTCGCACTACTTCAGCCCCTTGGTGGCGGCGGCCCTGGGGGTCGTATATTTGATCGGGCGGGAGCTCTACGCCTACACTTACGTCAAGGACCCGGCCAAGCGCGACGTGGGCTACGGCATGACCTTTTTGCCCATGGTGATTCTGGTGGTGGGCGGGTTGATCGGCGCGGTTCGCGCCCTGTTTTTCGCTTAATTTTACAGTTCGAATTTTCGACAAACGCTGGGGTGGCCTATAGGGCCTGAGATGCTGGCAGCTTGAGGCCCACCAGCAAACCCATTGAACCTGATCCGGTTAGTACCGGCGGAGGGAGCATGGGTAATCATCATTCCGCGCTAGGATTTCTGTTCGCTGCAGCACTCGGCCTTGCCGCTCCGGCAGTTGCCCAAGGGTCCGCAGACAACCAACCGCTCGATGAGATCGTCGTCACAGCGACCTTAAGATCGGTTGCGCTCGAGGAATTGCCGGGCAGCGCCTCGGTGCTCACGGGGCAGACGCTGCGCGATGGCGGCCAGGAACATTTCGAGGACGTGCTGCCGCTGGTGCCCAATCTGAACTGGGCGGGCGATACTTCGCGCCCGCGCTACTTTCAGATCCGCGGCATCGGCGAGTTGCAGCAATACCAAGGCGCCCCGAACCCCTCGGTGGGATTTCTCATCGACGACATCGACTTCAGCGGCCTAGGCTCCGCCGCCACGCTGTTCGACGTCGATCACATCGAAGTGCTGCGCGGGCCGCAGGGCACGCTGTATGGCGCCAACGCACTCGCCGGGCTCATCTACGTCAAAAGCGCCGATCCGGCGGAAACCTTTGGCGGTCGCGCCGAATTCGATGCCGGCGACTACAACGAGCATTCCTACGGTGCGGTGCTCACAGGTCCGGTGAGCAGTCTCGATTCCGCGTTCAGGCTTGCCGTCCAGCGCTATACCAGCGACGGCTTTTATCACAACGCCTATTTGGGCCGCAGCAACACCAACAATCGCGACGAACTCACCTTGCGCGGCAAATGGCGCTACGAGCCGAGCGACCAATGGCACGTGGATCTGACCCTGCTGCGTGCGCAGATCGACAATGGCTATGACGCGTTTGCCATCGACAACAGCCGCACCACGCAATCCGACCATCCGAGCGTCGATCGCCAATATTCCACCGGGGTTTCGGCCCGATCGACCTACACGGGCTTGGGTGCGGTGACGCTCACCACCATCGCGACTTACGCGGATACGAAGGTCAACTACGGATTCGACGGCGATTGGGGCAATCCGCAGCTGTGGGCGCCGTACACCTATGACTTCACCGAATACCAGGTGCGCCATCGCTCGACGCGCAGCCTGGAATTTCGCCTGGGCGATACGGCCACGAGCGGCGCACAGCGCGGACTCTCCTGGCTCGTCGGCGTCTATGCCTTTGAACTGCGCGAGTCGTTGACCGATACCCAAGCCGGAACTTACCTCGATCCCTTCGACGCGACCCAAAACTCCGCTTCCTTCAGCGTCATCTCCAGTGAATATCGCTCGCGCAACGGCGCGGTGTACGGACAACTCGACGGGGACTTAGGAAGGGCACGCTGGTCCGTGGGCTTGCGCGGCGAGCGCCACACCAGCCGCTACAACGACACGACCACAAATCTCGATGCACCGACGACCGCGAATAATTTCGGTCCCGCCGATAACCTGTGGGGCGGCCAAGCCTCGATCGACTTGGCCGTAGCGGCCGGTCAGCATGTGTATGCGCTCGTCGCCCGCGGCTACAAGGCGAGCGGCTTCAACTTGAGTCCCGGACTGCCGGTCAGCCAGCTGCAATTTGGACCTGAATCCGACTTGAATCTGGAAGTCGGCCACAAGGCGCAGCTGGCCGAGGGACGGCTGCAAATCGACACATCGCTCTTTTACATGGTGCGCCACAATGAGCAGCTGCTCACGGGCGAACAGTTGGACCCGAGCAACCCCGACACCTTTATCTTCTTTACCGGCAACGCCAGGTCCGGCTTCAACTACGGCTTGGAAAGCACCGTGAACTGGGCTGCGACGCCCTCGCTGGTTTTGGGCGGCTCACTGGGCTTGCTGCAGACCCGGTACCGCGGGTTCGTGCAAAACGACGTCATGCTTCCCGATCGGGCACTGCCCCACGCGGCTCCCTGGCAGGCCGCACTCAATGCAACGTGGCGCGACCCGCGCGGACCCTACGCACGGCTTGACGTCACCGGCTTCGGTCCGTTTTTCTATGATCTGCCGCCGAACGACACCCGCTCGAGCGCCTATGGCTTGGTCAATGGCAAGCTGGGCTGGGAGAGCGCGCGCTGGGAAGCCTACCTCTGGGGCCGCAATCTTCTCGACAAGAATTACACGGTGCGCGGCTTTTATTTCGGGAACGAACCGCCGGACTTCCCCAGCAAGCTGTATGTGCAGCTGGGCGAGCCGAGAAATTGGGGCGTGCACCTGACGGTGCGTTTCTAGCTTGAGTGCGCAGCTAGTGGGCGGCGTGGGTGGCGCTGCCGAGTTCCACTGAGTTTTTCTTGGGCTCCGCGGGCTCGTCCGCGAGCAGATAAGAGTCGATCACCTTGCGCGCGATCGGGCCGGCGGTGGAACCACCGAAGCCGCCGTTCTCAACCAACACCGAAATCGCAATCTTCGGATCATCGACCGGTGCGAATGCGATGAACCAGGCATGTTCGCGCTTGCGTACGTCGGCGTCCTGGTGCTTGGTACTTTCGGTTTGCTTGACCGTTACCACCTGAGCGGTTCCGGTTTTGCCCGCCAGCTTGTAGCCCGCGCCGCGAAAGGCGAGGTAGGCGGTGGCGCCGGGTTGCGTAACGGCGCCAACCATGCCGTCGTAAATCACGTTCCACTGATCTTCGGTACCAAGGTCGATCGGTTTGCCGAAGCCGGGATTGCGCGGTACGACAGTTACCGATCCTGGCGCGCGAATGGCCGAGACCAAGCGCGGCAAGGCAATTTTCTTCCCGCGCTCTGCAATCTCGGAAGCAAAGTGCGCCTGCTGCAGTGGTGTGACCGTTATTGGACCTTGGCCGATGCCCATGCTGATGCTTTCGCCGGGAAACCAAACCTGGTCGGCCTTGCGCTTGAATACCCTTCGTTTCCATTCCGGCGAAGCGTATAAGCCTGGCTTCTCCCCGGGAATATCGATCCCGGTCAATTCGCCATATCCAAACGCACTCATAAACGCGTGCATACGATCGATGCCCATCTTGTCGGCGAGCCGATAGAAGTACACGTCGCAGGACTCGGATATCGCGTGCCGCATATCCAGGGAGCCATGAACTTTATCATCGCGGTACTTGTTGCTGCTGCCCGGCAAAGTAAAGTACCCAGGGCAGTATTCGACATGTTCCGGGGTTAAAATTCCATAGTGCTGCGCCGCCAACGCGTACAGCGGCTTCACCGTCGACCCGGGCGGGTAGGCGCCCCTCAAAGCGCGGTTCAATAGCGGCACATCGATGTTGTTCGACAGCGCCGCATACTGTGCAACCGACAGACCGCGCACGAAATCGTTGGGGTCGAATCCCGGCGTACTGGCCAGTGCAATGATGTCCCCGGTTTTAGGATCGAGCGCCACCACCGATCCGCGCTTGCCCACAAGCGCCTCTTCGGCAATCCTTTGCACTTTGACGTCCATCCCCAAAATCAAATCCTCGCCGGCAACGGGAGGGCGGGTATGCAGTTCTGAGGCGTAGCCTCCCTGTTTATCGACCGGCCGGCCGGCGGCGTTCACCTCGATTTCCCGAAAGCCCGGCTTGCCGTGAAGTTGCTGCTCATACGCACCTTCGACGCCGAGCTTGCCGATCAAGCTCGTACCGGCATATTCGGCGCTGTCGATCAGCTTCAGGTCCTGTTCGTTGATCGCGCTGACGTAGCCGATGGCGTGCACGCCCATCTCCCGCAGCGGATAGTGCCGGGCCAGCCGCGCGCGGATATCGACGCCCGAAAATTGATAACGGTGGACGGCGAAGCGCGCCATTTCCTCTTCATTCAGCGACAGCTTGATCGGCACGCTTTCGTATACCTTGTGCAGCAGAATCGTGCGCCGGATGTTGCTGGTCTCATCGCTGCGCAAGAGACCGATGCTGACCAGCTGAGCCAGCGTGGCGTCGATTGCCTTGGCGTCGCCCACCTGTTCGCGGGTGAGTTCGATGTTGAAGGCGGGCATGTTGTCCGCCAGCACCACACCGTGCCGGTCCAGGATCAGGCCTCGGCTGGGCGGGATCGGCTCCGTGCGGATGCTGTTGCCCTGCGAGAGGCCATGGTAATAGTCGAACTTGACCACCTGCAGATAGAACAGGCGTCCCGCGACGGCCAGGAGCAGCACCGCGGCGAAAATGCCCGCAACGATGCTGCGGATCGTAAACAGCCTGTTTTCCGCGAAATAGTTTTTGATCCGCGATTGGCGGCTTCTTACCATTGCGGCCCAGCTGTTTCGGTAAGGTGTCCCGGCATGCGGCGATTGTAAGCTAGTTAAGCGGCCGCCAACCGCTATGGAGTACGCAGAATTCCATCACCGGTGCCCTGGGTTTGAAAGCGCACCGTGACCGTTTGGTTCGCGGGAACATGGAAGCGGAAGATAGGTCTGCCGTTCTTGTTCCCCACGGGATGATCGGCGCGCACGACGCGCGCACCTTCCTGAATTTGCAGTCTCAACTCAAAGTCGATTGCCGCGGTGCGGGCATTGCTGACCTCGACGCGCTGAACATTGTCGACCTTGACTGAGCGCAGGGACACTCCCGGCACCAAGGGCAACACTTTCGCGTGCGCGGAATCGATGCCGGTCTTCTCATGGGTCACCGATACCTGAATGTCGGAACTCTCGCCCATATCGATCTCCACTTCTTCGTCCACGGCGGTGTCGCGCACGCCGGACTCGTGTTCCAACAACTGGTCGCCCGCATACGAGGCGAATACCGCCACGGTACCCGACGGCAGCGGCAAGCCCAAATGGTTGGCTACAGTATTCTTGGTTCGAAGCAAGCGATGTGCCGGACGCGTAAATTCCTGATCGTCCGCCGCAAGGTCCGCGCCATAAATCGTGCTGACAGGAATACCCAAGCGATCCATGAGCCGGACCTGCTTCGATTGGCGGCTGGCGAGGGTCGTACGCTCGGGCACGCGATACAGCTTCAAGTCGCCGAGTTGTTCCTGTTGTACCCTGTTGGCGGTGAGGGAAACCTCCCGCATGGCCATGGCGGCGGGGAGCGGCGCCATCGCTCCCGACACACTTTTCTTGAACATGCGCTCCTCTTTGTCAATCTCGTACACGGCCGGCGCGGGCTGATCGCTGGTCGTTCCCTGCGGCCAACAAGACGCAAAGATCGGGAACCCGGCATCCATGGGCGGCTCGCTGTCGTTCTCACGGTGCACCCCGCCGGCGATGACCTGGGTATGCGCCGACGGAAATCCAACGCTGTTCGAATTTGCCAACGTCACCCACGCGCCCAGATCCAAGCGCGCGCCGTCGGCGGATATGCGCGCCGTGTAGTCGGCGGCCCAATCGAAACCGCGGGCAAGGTACGACAGCGTGACTGTCTGGTTTACGGCGCGCGGGCTGCGCACCTCGACCGACAGCGTCGGCCGGGCCGAGAGACCCGCCGCAGGCTCAAAGCTGAAGGTCTCCGGAAGTCCTGAACAGCGCAGCGCCTCGATGCCCTGATCGGTCTTGAACACCACGCCGCCGCCGGCGTCCGACAAGATCGTGCCGGTCAGTCGCTCTGTTTTGCCGGTCTTGCGGTTGGTCCGCAGCAACTCGACGCGTTTGCCCACGGCGGAGGCCACCAGGGCCGAGGGACTCAAGAGCCGCGCATCACGATTCTTTTCGATGACCACGCCGTTGAATCCGCTAACGAGCGCGCTGGCCGGCTCGATGCCATCGGCCACACCCTCGAATCGCACGCGGCTGACACCCGCAGGAAGCCGAAGCAACCGAGTCTCCGTCACCAGCGCGAAGCCGTTCAGGTCATCGAGATTGATTGAGCCCGAAGCGCGGTGCGGCGCACGGTACACCGTCACGATGAGATCCGAAGGCGGCTCCGCCAGGACGTCTTCGGGGCCAGCGGAGGCGGCAATGCCGGTCGCGGCCGCCATGCCAAATCCTGCGATGAGCGCCGCCGCGCGCATTGATCCTAGTACCGCGTTTCGAATGTAGCCGTGACGGTGGCCTTGCCGTTGGCGGGAACATTCACGTTCCATTCCGCCGCCTCGGCACTGAGCCTCCTGCTCTTCTGACTCTCAGCCTTCACGCTCGAATCGCCCCACAATCCGTCCTGGCGTAATTTCACGACGACCGCTCGAGGCAGGGCGTTCGTGACGTCGTATCGCATGTCGGTCTGCCAGTCGAACGTCGAAATGCGCGTTCTTTTTTCCACGACGGCGTGCACTTTGACGTCGAAGGCATCGCCGGTTGCCAACGACAGCGTGGAACCCATCGGCGTGTGATCGATGCGGCTCTCGCCGATGAACTGCGGGTCGCCGCGTTTGTCCTTCATGTAGAAACGCAAAATGCCGGCCGGCAGCTGATCGCCGAGACCGGCGTGGGCGCTGGTCGAAAAGCTGTAGATGCTCTGGGCGCTGACCGGCATTTCAGCCGTCCCCAGCCAGCGATTGCGGAATTCATAGCCATGCTCGGCCGGAACGGACTGAACGTCGAGAAAGCTCACCTGCTTGGTTTGCTGATTGGCAATGGTGGTGCGTTCGGCCAGCGGATACAGATAGTAATCGCCCAGACGCTCGCGGCTGCCGCTTTCCGTTCCCGGCTGCTGCAAGGTCTGGCGCCGTACCGGGGGACGATAACCGTTTAGCTGACCACCGCCATCGACCTGGCTGGGCGATCCGGCGACCAGCAGGGTTTGCGCATTGTCATAGGCGGTACCGCTGGAATTGGTGAGCGTCACCCAGCCCTGCACATCAATTTTGCCGTCGCCCTCGTTGTAGAGCGCCACATAGTCGGCCTTCCAGCCGAGCCCGGGCGTGAGATAGCTCAAGGTCGCGCGCCGGGTTCCCGCACGCGCGCCGATGACGCTGACCGAAAGGGTTGGCCGCGCGCGAAGATTGTCCGGCACCTTGTTGAAGATCACGCGCACCGGCAGGCCGTCATCGCGCAACACCTCGATGCGCGGGCCGATTTTCAGGACCACGCCGCCGTTGGTGGCAAGAACCAGCGCCTGCTCGCGCGTTTCGGCGCCGGTGGCGGGATTCACGCGGACGATGGTGACTTCCTGGCCCACGGCCTTTTCCATGAGTTTCGCCGGCGTCAGCAGATCGAAGTCGAAATTCTGCTCGAGGATGCTCATGTCCGCCGCCGAGAGCGATACGGTCTCCGGCCGGATTTGCGCCGATACATCCTGGAATTCGATGCGTTGGCGGCCGTCTTTGACCTCGATGTCCCGCCGATCCTGAACCAGGGCCAGATTGTCGTTATAAATCGTGACCGACAGGGCCCGGTCGGCGGCCCATGCCGGATTGACCAGTAGCCACGCCACCCATCCGATGCAAAGGAGACGTACACTCATATCGAACTCCACTGTTGCTGATCATTGATCGGAGGATGACTATCTTTGGGGTTGAAGTACGATCTAATAATAATCGCAGCCCTTACCTAAAGGGTCTCAATGCCGACGGAATCGAACGAAAAGTGGCAACAATTGAGCCGCCTCCTGGATCAAGTTCTTGATCTGGAAGCGCCACAGCGCACCCAATGGCTCGAATCGCTGGCAAAGAGCGACCCCGAGATGGCTGAGAGGGTATCGGCTGCGCTTGCTGCCGGGGAGCGCGAGGGGTTTACGGGATTTCTGGCAGGGTCTGCGATCGATCTTAAGGGCATCGGCGATTCCACCCTGGTCGGGCGCCAGGTTGGACCCTATGTCATCGACGTGGAGATTGGCCGCGGCGGCATGGGCAGCGTATGGAAAGCGCATCGATCCGACGGCCTCTATGAAGGTGTTGTCGCCATCAAGTTCGTTCACGCGGCCTGGATTGGCAGCACGGGAGAGCAGCGCTTTCGCGTCGAGGGAAATCTTTTAGGCCGCCTCGATCATCCCAATATCGCGCGGCTCGTCGATGCCGGTGTTCTGCTCGGCACGCAACCGTACTTGATACTCGAATTTGTCGTGGGCGAGCCGATCGACGCCTATTGCGAAAGTGAACAGCTTGGCTTGGAAGCACGCATCAGGCTGTTTCTGGGTGTTCTGGAGGCGGTGGCGCACGCCCATAGCCACCTCATCGTTCATCGCGACATCAAGCCCAGCAACATATTTGTCACCGCCGGCGGCACGGTCAAGCTGCTGGATTTCGGGATCGCCAAACTCCTGCAGGTGGAGGGGGAGGCGGCGCTGACACAGTCCAACGCCATACTGCTCACGCCTCAGTATGCCGCACCCGAGCAGCTTCTCGGCAAGCCCGTCACGACAGTGACCGACGTCTATTCCTTGGGTTTGGTTCTGTATGAGCTGCTCACCGGAGCGCCTCCGATCGCCGCCGGTACGCGCTCGAACGCCGAGTTGATGCGCGCGGTCCTGACTGAAGAACCGGCGCGAGCCTCCGCCACATCCATTATTCCGACGATTCGCCGTCGCGCCCTCGAGGGTGATCTCGACAACATCCTGCACAAAGCCCTCAAGAAGGATCCCGCAGAGCGCTATGCATCAGTCGGAGCGTTTACGGATGATCTCAAGCGATTTCTGATGCATGAACCCGTGCACGCACGGGCCGATACCATTCCCTATCGGGTATCCAAGTTTGTGCGGCGGCATCGGGGCGGGGTCCTGAGCGCGCTCCTCGTCGCCATCGGCCTCATCGGAACCAGCGCGGTTGCGCTGTGGCAGCTGTATCTGGCAAACCAAGAACGGGATATCTCCCTGGGCGAAACGCGCCGTACCCGGGGCTTGAGCGAACTCAGCAATTTCATGCTCACCGAGAGCACAGCCAACGCGCCTCCCCAAGAACTCCGCAAACGCCTGGATCATGCGGTCGAATTCGTCGAGCGCAATTTTCAAGGCGAGCAGGACGTCATGGCATCGCTGCTATTTGGACTGGGCGCGGATTATCTCGACACGGGCGAGGCCGAACTCGCGGCGAAGACGACGGCGAGGGCGGACGCCATTATCGAGCGTCTCGACAATGATCCCTACATGCAAACTGAATCCGGTTGCCGGCGCGCCCGGGATCTCGCGATCGCTCATCAACTCCCGGAGGCGCGCGCGCGCCTCGCCAAAGCGCGCGAAAAAATGCGGCACCTTCACGTGATCGCGCCCGGGCTCAGCGCCAACTGCGGCACAGCCGGCGCGTTGATTGCGCAAGCGGACGGCGACTACGCCGACGCCATTTTGGATCTGCGTTCGGTGTTGAGCAGTCTCGTGCGAGAGCAAGCCTATGGCTCCAATTCCTGGGTGGCCACGCAGAATGATCTTGCCCGCACGTTGAACATGGCGGGCGATTTTCGAGGGGCCTGGGAGGCTGATAGCGCCAATATAAAGGTGGCGAAGGAACGCAAGCTCACGGATTCGAGCCGATATTTCGCTATGGCCTCGGTTGGCTGTCATGCCCTGCGCAACGGCGGCCGACCGGCGCAATCGCGCAGCTTCGTCGATTCCATTCTGGCCGATGCGCGACGAGAGGTGCCGAGCGCCGAGCTGCCATTCTTTCTAATAGGCTGCCGCGCGCTGGCGGAGTTGGCGATGGAGCAGCCGAATGCATCGGTCGCAGCGCTCGCGGATGCCGGCCAGAAAGCACAGAGCGCCGGGATGGTGTCGATGGCGAGCGTCTTTAAGACGGCAATGGTCAATGAAGTCATCAAGCGCGCCGACCTTGCGGCGGCCGACGCCGCCTGGGTGGAATTGGCGCCCTCGGAAGAGAAAATGCTCAAGGACAATGAGCACGGGCCGGAGATCGTCCGCCTGCTGTTGCTCCGCGCCAACTTGGACTTGGCACACGAGCAATTTTCGCAGGCAGCGCAGCACATCGATCAAGCGGCGACGCTGATCGCCGCCCGCGGCCAACCGACGAATTCGGATGCACGCGATGTAGAAATGCTGCACGCACGCCTGGCGTTTGCCGGCCGTGGGTTCCAACAGACGAAGCAGCATGTCCAGGCCGCATTGGAGCTGGCGAAAGCCGGAGCCATCGACCCGCAATCATCGGCGTGGATCGGCGAAGCGCTCTTGTGGCGCGCCCGCCTCGAAGCCGCACAGGGCGACAGATCCACGGCGAGAACTACGGCGCAGGAAGCCTTGCGGCATCTCGAAAAGAACATGGATCCCAAGAGTGCAACGCTCGCGGCCGCCCGCGAGTTGGCATCAACTTAGGCGGGCGCGGATCTCTCGCTAGCGGATCGATACCTGGAAGCGCGGGTTGGACGAACTCGCCATCCATGTCTTGATGCGCTGGGCATCGGCCACGCGGGTGTACTTGCCGAACGAATCGAGCAGCACGATGACCACCGATCGGCCCTCGATGACGGCGGCCATGACCAGGCACTTGCCGGCCTCGGCGATGTAGCCGGTCTTCTGCACGATGATGTTCCAGGCGGGATTCGCAACCAGATTGTCGGTGTTGCGAAACTCCACCAAGTGCCGGTGCACGCGCACGGCATAGTTCTTATCGGTCGAGAACTCGCGGATGGTGCGATTCTTCGACGCGGCGATCACCAGCTTGGACAAATCCTCCGGACTCGCCACATTCTGGCTCGACAGCCCGGTCGGATCCACGAAGTGCGCGTTGATCATGCCGAGCGCTTTCGCCTTGGCATTCATCGCCGCCACCATCGCGGGCATGCCGCCGGGGTAATTGTTGCCCAGCGCGTGGGCGGCGCGGTTCTCCGAAGCCATCAACGCGACATGCATCAGGTCGCCTCGCGTCAAGGTCGTGCCCACGGCGAGCCTGGAAAAGGCCCCTTTGGGATAGTCGCGGTCGGCTTCGGTAATCTGAATGGGTTGATCCAGGGGCTGCTTGGCATCCAGCACCACCAGGGCCGTCATCAGCTTGGTGATGGAGGCGATGGGCGCGGCCACATCGGAATTGCGCGAATACAGTACCGAAGAATCGCTCTGATCGACGATGAGCACGGAGCTGGATTTCAGTTTTGGGCCGCTTAAAGCCTTGGCGCCGGCCTGAAAGCTCAGAAAACCCAGGAAAACCGTGGTCAAGGCCAGTATGGGAAGCCGCCGCGCAGCGCGTGAGGGCAACAATGTTCGATTGACGGACCGCATTAACCCTCTCTCAACCACGGGAAAGGAGACAAGCTCACCATATGTAAAGCAGCTCCGGCGTGATGCAGAGCTAACTTTGCCATTAATTCTACGAAAGTCCAGCAGTTTCAATCGTTTGCCGGAAAGGATTCAAGCGTTAGCTTCAGCCCCCGGCATCCGCCGCAATTCTTTGTCGCGGTACATCCTGTCATCTGCGAGGCTTCGAAGGTCGCGCATGTCCCGCGCATCCTTGGGGTAGTTCACGACCCCGATGCTGACGCTGCAGCGAATCATGCGCGATCGCAGATCGAGCGTGGTCTTGTAGACATTGTGCCGCACGCGCTTGATGACGGCCTCGGCTACGTCGGCCGACGCGCCCGGCAAGAGCACCGCGAACTCATCGCCGCCGAGCCGCGCGGCATGGTCCGTGGTGCGAATACTTCTCTGCAGGCACTGCGCAACCAGCGTAATGGCGCTGTTTCCGGCCTCGAGACCGAAGACATCGTTAATTTCCTTGAGCTTGTCCATGTCGATCATGAGGAGTGCGTACACGCCGCGGTTGCGCTCGCAGCCCTCATGTTCGCGCTGCCATACCTCATTGAACATGCGCACGTTATATAGGCCGGTCAAGGAATCGGTTTGTGCGAGATTCTCGATCCGCTCCCTGGCCTCGGTGATGTCCGCCGACAAAGTGGTGGTGAGATAGGCCACAAGCAGAAAGGGCGCGAGCTGCCCCACGACCTGGCTGGCATAGAACATCGAGATCACATCGAGACCGGGTGTTGTCGTCGCGAGCAGCACGTGACAAACCGCAATGGCGGCCACCTGCAGCAGCGTGATCACCCGGCCGAGGGTCAGCGCACTCAATATGATGGGCAGCAGGTACAGATTGAACAGCGGGCTTCCGCTCTTCCCCGTGAACCACAGCACGCCGGTGATGAACACCACCATCGACCACGATTCGATCAGGAGCTTGGAACGCGAGCGCCCCGGGAGGAAATGGCGGCCGCGAAATCCGACGATGGCCAGCGCGAAGGCCGCAAGCAGACCCAGAACCGGCCACATTTCTTTGGCGAGCGCACCGGACCAAGTAAGCACCAGTGCGGCGAGGGCCAGGCACAGGATCTCTATGGAACGGGTGCTGCGCATCAGAGCCGGGCCGCGGTCGTCACCGCGCCCGGCCGCGCGCTGGGCGATACCTTCAATTCCTCGAGCGCGCGCTTGACGTCTGCATCCCGCTGCTTGAGCGGCGCGTCCGAGGGACCCGGCGTTGCGGACGGCTTCGGATCCCGCTCGAGCTCGATGTCCGGTGCAATGCCGCGATGGTTGATTGAGACTCCCGAAGGCGTGTAATACAGCGATGTCGTCAGTTTGACGGCCCGATCATCGGACAACGGAATGATGGTTTGCACCGATCCCTTGCCGAAGGTCGTGCGTCCCATGAGTTTCGCGCGATGCTGATCCTTGAGTGCGCCCGCGACGATTTCCGCGGCTGAAGCCGAACCGCCGTTGACCAGCACGACGATGGGAGCTCCGTTGAGCGCGTCTCCCGGTGTTGCGTCCATTTCGAACTTCGAGTCGGGAGTTCGTCCCTTCGCGGTCACGATGACGCCGCTGTCGAGAAATGCGTCGGCAACGGCAACCGCCGCCTCGAGCACCCCGCCGGGGTTGTCGCGCATGTCCAGAACCAAGCCCTTGAGCGGCGCGCCGTTGCGTTTGCGCTGTTCTTTCAGCGCCGCGTTCAGGTCGTCGCCCGTGGTCTCGCTGAATTGCGAAATCCGCACGTATGCGTAACCCGGTTCGAGCATCTCTGCTTTGACGCTATGCAGCTCCACACGCTGCCGTTTCAGCGTAAATACCATTGGTTCCGCATGGCCTTCGCGCATGATGCCGATCTTCACCGCGGAGCCTTCCGAACCGCGCATGCGGCCGATGGTATCGGCCAAGGTATTGGTATTGACGGGGATGCCGTCGATCGTGACGATGATGTCGCCGGAGCGAATTCCTGCCTGCGCCGCCGGCGAACCGTCGAACGGCGCGATGACCACGACTTGTTCATCCTCGATCGACAGTTCGATGCCGACGCCGAAATAGCGGCCCGAGCTGCTGATCTTGACCTCATCGTATTCATCGCCATCGAGATACGCGGAATAAGGGTCCAACGACGCGACCATCCCGCGAATGGCTGCCTGCAGCAACTGGTGATCATCGACGGGATTCACATAATCATGCTTTACCCGCTCGAGCACCGCCGCCAGCATGCGTGCGTCCTGCCACGGCAGGTCGCCGCCCAAAGCAGCGGGTTTCTCGGCCAGCACGCCGCGCGCCAGCCCGAGCGACAGGCCGATGGCAATGCCGACGGCCAATAACAGGGCGCTGGACGATTTCTTGATCATTGGAACGCGAAGCATACGTGCGGAGGGGGATTGCCGCCAGACGCTTAAGGACAGTGTTAAATTAAAATTATTGGTTCAACTTAAGGGTTTGTCTTGAGCCAGAGCTTGGGATCGACGGTCTTGCGTCCGTCGCGAATCTCAAAATAGAGCTGCGGTTTGCCCTCGGTATCGCTCAAGGCGGCGATCACATCGCCCGGTTGGACCCGGTCGCCCACGGATTTATAGAGCACCTCGGCATGACCATACAAAGTCATGTAGCCGCCGCTATGCCCGACGATCATCAGCAGCCCAAGGCCCTGCAGCCAATCGGCATAGACGACGCGCCCAAAAAAGGGCGCGCGTACCTTGGCGCCGTGCGTGGCTTCGATCATCACGCCATTCCAACGCACCCCGCCGCCTGATCCGCCGCGCGGCGCCTGATAGCGAGCGACGACGCGGCCAACCACGGGCCAGGGCAATTTGCCGCGTAGGCGATCGAAGCTTTGGGACGGGTCGGTGGGAAAGTCCTGCATCATGCGGGACAGGTCGGCGACCAACGCTTCGACTGCTTGTTCCTCGCGCTTCAAATTGCCGAGTTCCTGATTGCCGCTCTCCAACTTCTTGGTCAATGCAGCAACCGCGACGGTGCGCTCGGCGCGCGCCTGCTGCAGGCCGGCGATCTCCTTCCTGCCGGAGTCTTCCAGCTTCTGCAGATCCTGCGATTGCTGCTCGATTTGCGCGACCAATTGCTGCAGCCGTGCCTCGTCCCCCTGGACGGATTTAATTTTCTGGCTGCGCTGCGCGGCAAAGTAGCCGTAGTAGGTCAGCGTGCGCCCCAGCGTGGCGGGATTGCTTTGATTCAGCAGCAGCTTGAGTTCCTCCTGACGGCCGATCATGTACGCTGCCCGCGCCTGGACGGCGAGCGAGTCGCGCTCCGCTTGCAGCGCGCTCAAGTTGCGGGACTGATCGGCGCGCAATTCCGAGCGGCGCTTTTCCGCGGCGACCTGCGCCGCGTGCAGTTCTTCCGCGCGCTGACGCTTGGCAGCAATGACGAGTTCAGTCTCGCGAACGCGTGCGCTCAAGGAATCGCGCTGTGCCAGCTGCGTTCCCATGCGGCCGGTCAATTCCGCGATTCGCGCCCGCACCGCCGCAAGCTTGGCTTTTGCCTGCGCCGAATCCTGAGGTTCCGTGACCGTCGCGGGGCTGCTCGCGCACACGATTGCCAGCAGCGCCGCGCAGCCTGCGGCTCTGAAACATCGATTCATGGCGGGGTGTTCATCCTGGGTCCAAGCATACAAGCCTTGTGCCCGCTGCTATACTTGCGCGCCCAAAAAGCCCAAATTGTGCGAGCCGCATGCAGCGATTGTTAGATTTCATTGGCCATCATCCCTACCTCGCGGGCGCAGCGCTGCTGGCCGCGATCGCGGTCCTGGTTTTCGAGCTTCGCGCCCGTGTTCACGCCTTTGCGGCCTTGAGCGCCATGCAAGCGGTGCGGCTCATGAATCAGGGCGCCCTCGTGATCGATCTGCGCAGCAAGGAGCTGTACGACGCCGGGCATATTGTCGATGCGCGCAACGTTCCGGTGGCCGAGCTCGAGTCGCAGGCCGACACTCTGAAGAAGTGGCGCGACAAGAGCGTCATTACTTATTGTGACAGCGGCGCCAACGGCGCCGGCGCCGCCCGTTCGTTGATGAAGCTCGGCTTCACCAAGGTGTTCAATCTTCAAGGCGGCTTGAATGCATGGGTGAAGGACAATCTGCCGCTGGCGAAAACGGCCGGGGGTAAGAGCAGCTCGAAATGACCCAGCCGGTGGTCACCATGTACGTATCGGACTGGTGCCCGTATTGCCAGCGAGCCAAAAGCCTGCTGGCGGAAAAACAAATTGTATTCAGCGAAGTCAACGTCGAGGATGACGTGAAATTTCGGGAAGAAATGATGGCGCGCAGCAATCGGCGCACGGTGCCGCAAATTTTTATCGGCGACAAGCATGTCGGCGGGTGTGATGAACTTTACGCGCTGGATCACAGCGGCGAGTTGGATCGATTAATTCAGGGGGCAGGATGAACGAGGTTAAAGCGGTGGAGCCAGAAGCCAACAACGGCGTCCAGGTGAGTTTGCAGAGCGTGTACTTGAAGGACTGCTCCTATGAGTCGCCCAATGGCCCGCGGTTGCCCGGCAATCAGGCATGGGAGCCCAAATTTCAGCTCAACATGAACACCTCCACAGAAGAGCTCTCGCCCGAAGCGCGGGAAGTCTTGCTGACCGTCACGGTCGAAGCCAAGCAGGGCGACCTGACGCTGTACCTGGTGGAGGTCAAGCAGGCAGGATTGTTTTCGATCACCGGTGCATCGGCGGAGGATCTGAAGCGCCTGGTCGGCAGCTTCTGTCCCAGCGTGCTGTTCCCGTACGCGCGAGAGGTGATTTCCGACTTGATCGTCAAAGGTGGATTCCCCAATTTCCTCCTGCCGTTGGTCAACTTCGACGCCTTGTTCAGCCAGGCGCAGCAGACTCCGCAGCCCAGTCTGGTGAATTAGAGCCCGTATGACCCGGCGTACGGAACCGATGACAGTCATCGGCGCCGGCTCCTGGGGCACGGCACTTGCCATCTTGTTGGCGCGGGAAGGACACCCGACTCAATTGTGGAGCCGGGACCGGGCTCAGCTCGATGCCATGCGCAGTGCGCGGCGCAATATGCGCTATTTGCCGGAGGCGGAGTTTCCGGAGAGCTTGCAGGTCGCAGTCGATCTACCGCAAACATTGAAAGCATCGGGCGATGTGCTGATCGCGGTGCCCTCGCACGCCTTCAGGGAAACGTTGCAGCACATTCAGCCGCACCTGGCCGGCCATTCGCGAATTGCCTGGGCCACCAAGGGATTCGAAATCGCGACCGGACTGCTGCCTCATCAGGTCGTGAGAGAAGTCCTGGGCGACACTCCCGGCGCTGTCTTGTCGGGACCCACATTTGCGAAGGAGGTCGGCGCCGGGCTGCCCACCGCCATGACCATCGCATCTCCTGATGAGGAGTTTGCCAAACAGCTTGCTCTCGTTCTGTCGGGCCCGAGCTTCCGCGCGTATACGCAGACCGACATCATGGGTGTGGAGGTTGGCGGGGCGGTGAAGAACGTCATTGCCATCGGCTCGGGAATTGCCGACGGCATGGGATTCGGCGCGAATACGCGCGTGGCCCTGATCACACGCGGTCTCGCCGAAATGATGCGCTTGGGAGTGAAGCTCGGCGCATTGCGCGAAACCTTCATGGGTCTCGCAGGTCTCGGGGACCTGGTGCTCACCTGCACCGATGATCAATCGCGCAATCGGCGTTTCGGCATGGCGTTGGGCCGCGGCGAGTCGCCCGCGGAGGCGCAAGGCGCGATTCATCAGGTGGTCGAAGGCGTGCCGGCGGCGCGCGCCGTGTACGATGTGGCGCACCGGCTGCAGGTGGACATGCCCATCTGCCGGGAAATATACGGAATCATGTACGAGAACAAGCCGGTCCGCGCAGCGGTGCAGGCGCTCATGGGGCGCGAAGTACGTTCCGAGGCCGAATAGAATTCGATTCACGCGCAATCAACTTCGATTCAAGCGCAATCTAGGGAGCCGATATGCAACGGTTGGAATTGACTTTGGGTGCGGCGATGCTCGCCGCTTTAAGTTTGGCCGCCGCGTCGGCATCAGCGCAAGGCGCAGCCGAGCTCTCGCTCACGCGCTTCGATTGCGGCAAGACCACCGCGTTGAACGATGTCAGCCGCTTCTCGGATGTCATGGCATTCAAGGGACTGAATATTCAGCTGACTTTCAGCTGCTACTTGGTCAAGCACGGCAATGATTACCTGATATGGGACACTGGCAATCCGGCGGCCACGGGCGCCGGCCCCGCACCGACGGCGCCCAAGAGCAGCTTGGTGGAACAGCTCGCGCAGCTGCACCTCAACCCCTCGCAAATAACCTTCGTCGGAATCAGCCACTATCACGGCGACCATGTTGGGCAGGTGGCATCCTTTCCCGAGGCAACGCTGCTGATCGGCAAAGGCGACTGGGAAGTGTTGAACGATCCTAAACCCAATCCCAGCGTCAACGTGGCGAATTTCGCGCACTGGATCAGCGGCGGCGGGAAAGTCGAGCCGATACCCGGCGACAAGGACGTGTTCGGCGACGGCAGCGTCATCATGCTCACCACGCCCGGGCACACGCCGGGTCACCACAGCTTGCTGGTCAAACTCAAGGACAAGGGCAATGTGCTCATTACCGGCGACCTTGCGCATTTCCGTGAGAACTACGACAGCAACGGCGTGCCGACCTTCAACACCAGCCGTGCCGAGACGCTGGCGTCCTTGGATCGATTCAAGCAGCTCGCCAAGAACTTGAATGCCACGGTGATCATTCAGCACGATGCGCGCGATATCGAGAAATTGCCGGTTTTCCCTGCTTCCGCGAAGTAGCCATCGGCGTGCTAACCTTTCGAGCTATGCACAAAATCACCCTCATCGCCTTATTGATCGCCTGTTCGTTCACCGCGGCCGCCAAGGATTCGGAGTCCGTCGCAGACAGAATCGCCGCGCAAAATGCGCTCTTCGAGGAGCAGTACCAGGCCGACCTCAAGAGTCACCCGGAACGCGCAACCGCCGTCGGCGACTACCGCTATAACGACCAGCTGGACGATTTTTCTCCCGGTGCATCTCAGCGCCAGAACGAGTCCGATCAGAAATTCCTCTCGCGCCTCAATGCCGTATCGACGGCGGGCTTCGGGGAACAGGACAAGCTCTCCCATGAGGTCATGAAGCGCTTTCTGGCGCAGCGCATGACGAACTTCAAGTTCAAAGAATACGAGATGCCCGTGAATCACATGGAGGGTCCGCAAACGCGCCTGGCGGATATGCCGCTCGCGGTGCCGCTCGACTCCGTCAAGCACTACGAGGATTACATTGCGCGACTGCACCAGATTCCGCGCGTTTTCCGCCAGTCCGAGGAGACTTTGCGCTTAGGGTTGAAGGACAAGCTCATGCCGGTGCGCTTTCTATTGGAGAAAGTGCCTGCGCAATGCGACGGCATCATTGCCGCAAATCCCTTTTTGTTGCCGACTAAGAAATATCCGGCCGGTATTTCGGCCGACGATCAGCAGCGCTTGACGAAAGCCATCACCGATGCGGTGAACAACGAGGTCATTCCGGCCTATAAGAAATTCGGCGAGTTCATCGCGACGCAGTACGCGCCTCTGGGTCGAACCACCTTGAGCGTAGCCTCTTTGCCCGGCGGCAAGGAGCGCTACCTCAACGACATTCGCACCCGCACCACCATCAGCACCCTGACCCCGGATCAGATTCACGCGATCGGCCTCAAGGAAATCGACCGCATCGAAGGCGAAATGCTGGTCATCGCCCGCAAGGAAGGCTTCAGCGACGTGCCCTCGTTCCGCGAGTCATTGAAAACCAATGCCAAGTACATTCCGGCTTCGTCGGAACAGATTCTCGATGATTTCCGCAAGTACATCGCGCAGATGCAGCCGAAACTGCCGCAGCTGTTCGGCTACATCCCCGGCTCGCCGGTGACTGTCGAAGCCATACCACCGTTTCAGGCAGGCGCCGCCACGCACTATCAAACCGGCACTCCCGACGGCAAGCGCCCCGGGCGCGTCAGCGTTGCCACGTCAAATTTTGCGCACCGTTTGCTGATCGATGATGAAGCTGTTGCGTATCATGAAGGCATTCCGGGCCATCACATGCAGCTCTCCGTGCAGCAGCAAATGACCAGCCTGCCGAAGTTTCGCCAGCACTCCGGGAACTCCGGCTATGTCGAGGGCTGGGCGCTGTATTCCGAACAATTGGGCAAGGAAGTGGGGTTCTACCAGGATCCGGTGAGCGACTACGGCAGGCTCAGCAGCGAGTTGTTCCGCGCCGTACGCTTGGTGGTGGACACCGGTCTTCATTCCGAAGGATGGAGCCGCGATCAGGTGGTCGAGTTCTTCCGCAAGTATGAGCCCGTCGATGAGCCGACCATCCAATCGGAGACCGATCGCTACATCGCGTGGCCGGCGCAAGCCTTGTCATACAAGCTTGGCCAGCTCAAGTTTCGCGAGCTGCGCGACCGTGCGCAAAAGGAGTTGGGCGACAAGTTCGACATTCGCAGCTTCCACGATGAGATGCTGGATGGCGGCGTGCTGCCCTTGGACCTGCTGGACGCCCGCACGAATGGCTGGATCCACGAACAGAAAGCCGGCATCAAGTCCGCCGCGAATTAGTCCGGGCTTTGGCACGGCCGGGCTCGCCCGGCCGTGCTAACTGGCAGAAGACAACACGAATTGATTGCCGTCGGGATCCTTGAAGATCGCGAATTCACCCCAGGGTTGCTTCTCAGGCGGCTTGTCGAACTCGACTCCCCGGGCTTTTAGCTGCCGATAGGTTGCGCTCACGTCGTCGCAGGCGAACGAGCCGTTGAAGAACGACCCGATGCGGCTTTCGTGGCCCTCCGGGGTGAAGAGCACCACGCGCGTTCCTGAGTTGCCGATGCGCAGCTCGATCCAACGTTGCTGGGCATTGAAGACCTGGTCGGTCGACACTTCGAAGCCCAGTTTTTCGGTATAGAACTTGAGTGCGCGATCCTGATCGCGCGTCGGTATGCCGACGAATTTGACCTGCGTAATCACGGTGCTCTCCCCTCTGAATGTGCCAACCGCATTTGCGCGATTATCGGGCATTTCACGCCCGCTTGTGGCGATAGCCGGGGCGCGCAGTAGTGATAATCAGTATAGTAATTAATCATGCAGCACTTCAATTTGGACAATTATGTGGTCGATGTCCTCATGCCGGATCTGGTGGGGCACGACCGGCGCCCAGCCGCATTTTTGGTTTATCTGTATTTTTTGCGCCATGCAGCAAGGGGCAAGCGGGACACGCTGTCAGTCAGTCTGCAGACCATTGCCACCAAAACCGGGCTGTCGAAGTCCACCGTTCAAGCGGCGATCCGGCATTTACGCCGGCGCAGGCTGCTCGACCCCACGGTATCGGCGACTGTGACCGACCCGGTTCGCCGGGTATTGCGGCCGTGGAACCGCTGAGCCGCCAGGCTCGAGCAGGAGGGATATACTAAGCGCAGCCTTGTGAGGTCGCACAAGATGAATCATTTGCTGAAGGCCATGGGCTTTTGGGTATGGGCGCTGGTCGCCATCGGAATTTCCGTCTCGATGGTGTCCGTGAGCTACAGACTGGTCGCCCTGTACCGGGCGCACGAAATCCAGGCGCACACAGTTTCGAGTCCGGTGCCTGGTTCGGCTGCCTTTCCGGCTTTGCCCGAGTCCGAGAAAAAACCGGCGGCCGCTGGTATCGACTCTCAGCGAATACCGGCAGGTCAACCTATGGTCAGCCGCATCCTCGCCGGAGACATCAGGGCGGCTCAGACCGCCTTTCAAAACTATCAATGGTCCGAAGCGCTGAAAAATTTGGAAGCGGCGGCGGCGAAGTCTCCGCTGACCGCTTACGACTTGAAAACCATCGAGGAATTTAGAGGCATCTCTTATTTTCGCCTGAACAATCTCAAAGCGGCTCAAGCCGCCTACGAAGCGTCGCTTGCAACGGGCGCTTATAAGGCGGAGGAACTGGTCAAGATATTCCGTCTGCTATTCCAGTTGGCCACGGTCAACAAGGACGCGAAGGCCATTGAATACGGCGAGCGGGCTATCGCAGCGGGTAAAAGCAATGAAAACGACCTGCTGATCATGAGCCAGCTGCATTACCAGCAGAACGACTGCAAGAATTCCGGGGTCTGGGGCGACAAGGCCATCGCCGCCTTCAGGGAAGCCGGAGAACCGCCCAAGGAAGTGCTGTACCAGTTGAAGCTGCAATGTGCGGGCAATGTCAATGACGTTGCCGCCATGAAGGCGGCCTTGGTCGATCTGATCCGGCTCACCAATAAAAGCTCCTATTGGAACAACTTGATTCGGCTGGAGCGCCAGGACGAGCGCGACGATCGCAACACCTTGCTGATCTACCAGGTCATGTTCGACACTCACTCGATGAATGCGGATACCGATTACATCGAAATGTCACAGCTGCTCGGAGATGCGGGATTGCCAGGCGAGGCGAAAACGGTCCTCGAGACGGCGATGAGTTCGGGCATCCTCAAGGATGAGCATAAGGAGCGTACCGTGCGCTTGCTGAACACGATGAAGGCGCGCGCGGAAGCCGATCAGGCGGGATTGCATACGCTCGATGCGGAAGCCAGCAAGAATCCGGCGGGCCAACCCGACGTGAAGCTCGGCGAGGTCTATTTTGCAGCCGGCGATTTCCAGGACGCGGTAACCGCTCTTCGTCGGGGAATCGGCAAGGGTCAACTGTCGCGGCCGGATGAAGCGTATGTATCGCTGGGACGATCCTTGACGGCGGAGAAGGATTTGGCCGGTGCGAAACAAGCGCTTGCCAAGCTGAAGTCACTGTCGAACATCAGCCCACGTGTGCTCACACTGTGGAATTTATACGCGGACATGCTCCACGAGACCGCGTCGCAGCCGCTCTAGTTCAGCCTAGACGCGCACCATCCCTGGCGGTGTCGAAGTTTCTCCGGTATTAAGGAGGTTCTGTTCGCGTGCACCGTGGTGCGCAGTAGAGGATAAGTGACAAGAATCGTTAAGGGGACGTATCGATGAGCAGCCCTGCCAAGCCCGCACCGCTCGCCAACACGCCGCGCGCCGAACTGACTCTGCGCGGACTGGTTCTCGGTGTGGTCATCACCGTGGTGTTCACGGCAGCCAACGTTTACTTCGGGCTCAAGGCGGGCCTCACCTTCGCCACCTCTATCCCGGCCGCGGTTATTTCCATGGCATTGCTGCGCGGCCTCAAGGGCATGACCGTCCAGGAAAACAACATCGTGCAGACCGTCGCCTCTGCGGCCGGCACCTTGTCCTCGGTGATCTTCGTACTGCCCGGCATGGTGATCATCGGCTGGTGGACCGGCTTTCCGTACTGGGTTTCCTGCGCGATCTGCGCGCTGGGCGGCATCCTGGGCGTGATGTATTCGATCCCGCTGCGGCGCGCGCTGGTGACGCAGTCGGATCTGCCCTACCCGGAAGGCGTCGCCTGCGCTGAGGTGCTGAAAGTTGGCGGCGGCGAACACGCCAATGCCGAGGCGGTCGAGGACAGCCGCGCCGGCCTCGCGGCCGTGGTTTGGGGTGCGATCGTTTCGGCGGCCTTTGCCTGCATCGTGGCCACGCGGATCTTCGCCAGCGACGTGACGCGGTATTTTCGCGTCGGTGATCGGGGCGGCGTGACCGGCTTCGATTTCCTGCTGTCTTTCGCGCTATTCGCCGTGGGCCACCTGGTCGGCCTGTGGGTCGGCATGGCGATGTTCCTAGGTGCGCTGATCGGCTGGGCCTGGGGCGTGCCGCACTTCTCGGCACTCGCGGCCGGCACAGAGTCCATGGCGCAGTTGGCCCAGCATACGTGGAGCCATCAGGTGCGTTTCGTCGGCGCAGGCACCATCGGAGTGGCGGCGGTATGGACGTTGGCGAAGCTCGTCAAACCGGTGGTCGCGGGGCTGCGCTCCGCCATAGCGGCCTCGCAGGCGCGCGCCGCGGGGAACGCCGCACTGCTGCCGCGCACCGAGCAGGACATTCCCATCGGCTATGTCGCCGCAGTCTCGTTGCTCTGCATGGTGCCGATCGGCGCGCTGATTGCGAACTTCTCCGCCAGCAGCGGCCTCGGCGACCACATGTTTTTCATGGTGGTCAGTGCTCTGGTTTACATCGCCCTGATGAGCTTCTTCGTTTCGGCGGTCTGCGGCTACATGGCCGGGCTCATCGGCTCCTCGAACAGTCCGCTGTCGGGCATCGGCATCCTGGTGGTGATCGGGGCAGCACTGCTTCTGGTGCCGGGTATCCGCTCCGGCCTGCCCGCGAGCAGCGGTACCGCGCTGGTGGCCTACGCGCTGTTCGTCACCGCGGTAGTTTTCACCGTGGCTGCCATCGCCAACAATAACCTGCAAGATCTGAAAACCGGCCAGCTCGTCGATGCCACGCCATGGAAGCAGCAGGTCGCGCTGGTGATTGGAGTCGTCGCCGGCGCCGCGATCATTCCGCCGATCCTCGATCTGCTCAATCACGCGTATGGCTTTGCGGGCGCCCCCGGGCCTCATCACGAGCACCCTTTGCCGGCGCCGCAAGCGGGCCTGATCTCGGCGCTCGCACAAGGCGTGATTCAGCACAATGTCGACTGGAGCCTGATCCGGATCGGGGCGCTGGTCGGCGTGCTGGTGATCGCCGCCGACGAAACCCTGCGCCGCTTTACTCCCTCGGCGCACCTCTCGCCGCTGGCCGTGGGCTTGGGAATCTACCTGCCGACGCAAAGCACACTGATGGTCGTGGTCGGCTCGATCGTGGGCTGGTACTTCGATCGCCGTGCGCAGCGCGCCTCCAAGCCCGAGGCCACAAAGCAGCTCGGGGTGCTGCTGGCCTCGGGCATGATCGTCGGCGAGGGTCTGGTGGGCGTGATCATCGCCGCCTTTGTCGCCTTCTCGGGCAAGGACTTTCCGCTGGCACTGGTGGGCGATGAGTTTGCCGATAACGCCGCGGTATGGATCGGAAGCGGCGTGTTCGCACTGACGGTGTTTCTCTTGTATCGCTGGGCCGCGCGGATGCGGCCTTAGGCCTTCGCCGGCGTACCTCGGAGCTGCCCGGCAAATCCGATCTGTCGCCAAGCCTCAAAAACCACCAGTGCGACCGCGTTGGATAAATTGATGCTGCGATTCTGCGCGCGCATGGGAATGAACAGGCAATTCTCCGTTCCCGCCCTAGCCTGGGTGCTCTGCGGTAAGCCGCGCGTCTCGGGACCGAACAAAAAGGCGTCTCCGGCGCGGTACCGCAAATCGCTGTAGCAGCGTGCACCGCCGGTCTCGACCACGAACAAGCGCGAGTCTTGCAGTTGCTCAAGGCAAGCATCCAGGTCCGCATGAACTTTCACGTCCGCCAGGTCGTGATAGTCGAGCCCGGATCGCTTCAAGCTCTTGTCGTCGAGGCGGAATCCCAAGGGCTTGATCAAATGCAGCGTCGCCCCGGTGTTCGCGCACAACCGTATGGAATTGCCGGCGTTTCCAGGAATCTCGGGCTCGAACAGCACGACGTGAAACATCGCGCCTATTTCTCGAGCGCGGGCCGGTGCCTGTCGAGGACGACGAGTTGCGTTGGATAGGCAAACTCCACACCCAAGCGCCGCATCTCATCGATAATTCGAAAATTCACGGCCTGCTGCAAGTCCAGCATGGGGTTGACGGCGGGCTCCTGCACGAAGTACGACAGCTCAAATTGAAAAGAGCTTTCGCCCAGAGCCTTCAAGTGACAGCGCTCGAAGCGCGCCTGCGCGTGTTCGCGCACGATGCTCTCCAAGAGTTTGGGCATTTCCTTGAGCTTGTCGGACGGAGTGTCGTACGTCAGGCGAATCGTGGCCAGAATCCGCAGCTGCGACAGTCTGCCGAAATTGCGCACGCGGCTCTTCAAGATATCGGCGTTCGACAAAACGATCTGTTCGCCGCTCTCGCTGCGCAAGCGCGTCGTCTTGATGCCGATGTGCTCCACCCGGCCGATGAAGGTATCGATGGTCAGGTTGTCGCCGATCACAAAGGGCTTGTCCAACGCGATCGACAGCGAGGCGAACAGATCGCCGAGAACATTTTGCAGGGCCAGGGCGACCGCAACGCCGCCCACCCCCAAGCCCGCCAGCAAGGCGGTGATGTTGACGCCGAGATTGTCGAGCGCGACCAGGATCAGCAGCGACCAGATCAGCATGCGCGCCACGAAATTGATGATGTCCAGGGAGCCTGCGAAAACCCGGTCGGCGCCGCGTTCCAGCTCCTTCATCTCCAGATAGAAGCGCACGGCCCGCCCGGCCCACAGACCGACCTGAACCAATATCAAGATCAGCGCCGTGTTGGCAGCGATGTGCTGAATCCGATCGGGCAGCGTGAGGCTTGCCTGGGCGGCGTCGAGCGCGACGGCAAAGAAGAAAAGCTGCGTGGTGCTTCCGATCAGATAGCCGATCAATCGAATCAGCGTCGGATTTTTTGCGCTGGAATGTTTTTTGTAGCGCGAGGCAATCAGGTTCCGAAGCACCCAGAGGGCCGCCCAGACGACGACGCCGATGGTGCCGGCGATCAACCATTCGGTCGGCGGAATTCCGAGAAGCAGCGCCTGCACGGCGCCGAATTTTTTGGCAAGAAATTCGCTCATGCGCGAATTATAAACTGCCGCACCGAAACTCGTGCCTAGCTGATGTCTTCCATGCCGAGTTCCTTCATCTTGCGCGTCAATGTATTGCGGCCCCAGCCGAGCAATTTGGCGGCATCCTGCTTGAGTCCGTCGGCTTTGCGCAGCGCCACGCGAATCAGGATCCGCTCAACCTCGGGGACCGCCTGATCGAGCAGCCGGCGGGTGCCTGCGTCCAATTCCTGCTCGGCCCAATGCGAGAGCTTGGCCATCCAATCGTGGTTCGCCGCCTGGCCCACGGCCAGTCCGCCGAGATCGGGCGGAATGTCCTCGGCGCGAACCTCGCGTCCCGGGGCCGTGACGGTGAGCCTGCGGCAGGCGTTCACGAGCTGGCGGACATTGCCCGGCCAATCGAATGTGACGAGCGCGGTTTCGGCGGGCGCCGTCATCAATTTGGGCTCGACGCCGAGCTCCTGCCCGGCGACCGCAAGATAGTGGCGCAACAATTCGGGAATATCCTCGCGCCGCTCGCGCAGCGGCGGTATCTCGATGCGGATCACGTTGAGCCGGTGCAGGAGATCTTCGCGAAAGTGGCCGGACTTGACGCGCATTTCGAGATCTTGATGGGTTGCGGCGATGACCCTCACATCCACCTTGACGGGCGTTTGTCCGCCGACCCGATAAAATTCGCCCTCGGCCAGGACGCGCAGCAAACGCGTCTGCAGTGCCGGCGACATGTCGCCGATTTCGTCGAGGAACAGGGTGCCGCCGTCGGCTTGTTCAAAGCGACCGCGGCGCAATGCGTCGGCGCCCGTGAACGCGCCTTTCTCGTGGCCGAACAATTCGGATTCCAACAAATCCGCGGTGAAGGCGGCGGTATTGAGGGCCACAAAGGCTTTGTTCGAACGCGGACTGTGGCGGTGCAGAGCGCGGGCGACGAGTTCCTTGCCGGTGCCGGACTCGCCGGTGATCAATACCGTCATGGAGGATCGGGACAACCGGCCGATCGCTCGGAACACCTGCTGCATCGCCACGGCCTGTCCCAAAAGCTCGGGGATGCTGCGTCGGGTCGCTTCCGCGTCGGTGGATAGACTGGCCTGTTGCGCGGCGCGACGCACGAGGTCCACCGCTTTGTCGATGTCGAAGGGCTTGGGCAGGTATTCAAACGCGCCGCCTTGGTAGGCCGCGACCGCCGCGTCCAAATCGGTGTGCGCCGTCATGACGATCACCGGCAATCCGGGCCGGGAAAGCTGAATCTCCTTGAGCAGATCCAGGCCGCTGCGGCCGGGCATGCGAATGTCCGTCATCAGCACATCGGGCGTTTCGGCGCGCAGCGCGGTCAATACGTTATCCGCATGTTCAAAGGACTTCGCCGACATGCCGCTGCCCTTGAGCGCCTTTTCCAGCACCCAGCGAATGGAGGCGTCGTCGTCGACCAGCCAGACTTGCAGCGGCTTAGAATTCATGCGGAATCCATCGGCAAGGAAATGACGAATATCGTTCTCCCCGGAGCACTGTCGAATTCGATCAAACCGCCATGGCGGCTGACGAGGTCCTGCGCTATCCCCAGCCCTAAGCCGGTGCCGTCGGCGCGGCCGGAAACCAGCGGATAAAAAATGGTCTCGCGGATCTCGTTGAGGACGCCGGGCCCGTTGTCCTCGAACTGAATCGACGCCACGACACGGTGGCGTTGCGCGCCGACGCTGACGTTGCTTGCCGCGCGGGTCCTTAAGATCAGTCGCGGCGATTCGCTCATCGCGGCACTTGCGAGCGCTTGAATGGCATTGCGGCCCAAATTGAGCATCGCCTGAATGATGTGATTGGGATCGAGCGTCAATGGCGGCAGGCTGGGATCGTAGTCGCGATCGATGGCCACGCCCGGCGGTGCCTCGCTGCGCAGCAGGTGATACACCCGCTCCAACAGTTCATGCACGTTGATCAGCTGCTTCGATGGCGGCCGTCCCGGGCCCAGCATGGAGTCGAGCAAATTCGTGAGGCGGTCTGCCTCGCTGATGATCACCCGCGTATATTCCCGCAATGCCGGATCCAACAGCTCACGCTCGAGGAGCTGCGCCGCGCCGCGCACGCCGCCCAGAGGATTCTTTATTTCGTGCGCGAGCTGACGGACCATCAAACGGCTTCCGCCCAGCTGAGCCAGCAGCGCGTTCTCACGAGTCAGGCGCCGGTGTTGGGTGATGTCTTCAATTTCCAGCAGCAGCCTGTTCTTGCCTCCCAAAATCACTTGCGTGACGGCGCAGTCGAGGATGCGGTCCACGCCTCCGGGAGCAGGCCACGCGAGCTCGCGCTGCACGACGCCTTCGCCGCCCTGGCGCACCCGTTCGAACATCGGCAACAGGCTTTCGGCACCGCGCGTCAGATCGACAATGGCGCGCCCCAATGCTTGATTGGGCCCGACTGCCAGCAGTGTCTGCGCCGCGGCATTCAGGTAAGTGACGTTGAGGTCCTGATCCAGCAGGAAGATGCTGGTCACCATGGCGTCGAGCAGCTCGGCGCCGTCGATTCTCAACGTGTCTATTTGCAGCTCAGCCGACACGCTGAGCGCCTCGTGATGGCGGGAGGAGCGCTACTTCTTCAGCGGCGACTGGGGCCCGAGGGTCGTGGGCTGGCGCACAAAGAAGGTGATGCTGCTGCTCTTCTGTGACTCGCCCGTTTGCTGGTCGGTGATTGTTGCGATCAGCGTATAGGAACCGCGATCGAGCCGCGGCAGTGCAAATGAAAGGGCTTCCGGCGGAGATTCCAGCTGCTGGCCGTTCAACTGCCAGGTAATCGCCTGATTGGGGCGAAGCGACGGGACCAGGTTCAAGCGCACTGGGACCACATCGTCGCCGAAGAAGGATTGGTCCGGCGCCGGTGAACTGATCGAAAATTCGACGTAGTTTATGCCGCCCTGCTCGCCCTGTTGCGGCGTCCGCGGTGTGGGCCCGGTTGTGTTTCGCCCCGACGCCGTCGAGGCTGCGCCCGCAGTGATGATCTTTTCGGCGCCCGGGGACGCCTGATCGGAATAATGCACCACCCCGTCTGCATCGACCCACCTGTAGATCACGGCCGCCTGCACCGAAAAGGCGATCAACAGGCCCAGTGCCAACCATGACTGTCGCGGGTGCATAACTCCAAAGCATAGACCTATCGCCTCCGGACCACAAAACGAGGTGACGGCGACGTGACCGCCGTCACCTTAAGGCCTAGCACCCCAGGAACTTACAAGCTGTAATACATCTCAATTTCGATCGGATGCGTGGTCATCCGCAGCCGCGTCACTTCCTTCATTTTCAATTCGATGTAGGCATCGATCAGATCGTCGGTGAACACGCCGCCGGCCTTCAAGAAGCCGCGATCCTTGTCCAGGTAGTCGAGCGCCATGTCGAGTGAATGGCAAACCGTCGGAATCTTCTTGTCTTCTTCCGGCTCCAGGTCGTACAGATCCTTATCGGCGGGATCGCCGGGGTGAATCTTGTTCTGGATGCCGTCGAGGCCCGCCAGCAACATCGAAGCGAACATGAAGTACGGATTGCCCGTGGCATCCGGGAATCGCACTTCGATGCGCCGGCCCTTGGGATTGGCAATCCAAGGAATGCGAATCGAAGCGGAACGATTGCGCGCCGAATACGCGAGCTTCACCGGCGCTTCGAATCCCGGCACCAAACGCTTGTAGCTGTTGGTGCTGGCATTGGTGAACGCGTTGATCGCCCGCGCATGCTTGATGATGCCGCCGATGTAATAGAGCGCAATGTCCGACAATCCGCCGTACTTGTCGCCGGCGAACAATGCCTTGCCGTCCTTCTGCAGCGATTGGTGCACGTGCATGCCGCTGCCGTTGTCGCCGACGATCGGTTTCGGCATGAAAGTAAGGGTTTTGCCGTGTCCATGAGCGACGTTTTGCAGCGCATATTTCAGGATCTGCACTTCATCGGCTTTTTTGGTGAGCGTGTTTGCCGCGACGTTGATCTCGCCCTGGCCCGCGGTCGCCACTTCATGATGGTGAACTTCGAACTTCAGGCCCATCTCTTCGCAGGCCATCGACATGGCGGTGCGGATATCCTGCTGTGAATCAACCGGAGGAACCGGGAAGTAGCCGCCCTTCACGCCCGGCCGATGCGCGCGGTTGCCATCTTCGTACGCCTTGCCGGAATTCCAGGCGCCTTCGTACGAGTCGACCTCGTACGCGCAGCCATTCATGCCGGAACTGACCGTGACGTTGTCGAATATAAAGAATTCGTTCTCAGGTCCGAACAGCGCCGAGTCGGCGATGCCGGATGCTTTCAGGTGCGCCTCCGCGCGTTTGGCGAGCGAACGAGGGTCGCGCGAATAGCCCTGCATGGTCATCGGCTCGATGATGTCGCAGCGCAGATCGAGCGTGGTTTCCTCGTAGAAAGGATCGATGACGGCGGTCGACGGATCGGGCATCAAAATCATGTCCGACTCGTTAATGCCCTTCCACCCGGCGATGGATGAGCCGTCGAACATCTTGCCGTCCTTGAAAAACCCCTCGTCCACCAAGCGTGTGGGGACGGTTACGTGCTGTTCCTTGCCAATTGTGTCGGTAAAGCGGAGATCGACGAATTTCGCGTCTTTTTCTTTGATCAATTTCAGAACATCGGCGGGGGTCATTTGCGTCCTCGCGAGGTGGTACTAAAGGGCCCGGCCAGCCCGGGGTTCTTGAGCAATGCAGCTACTGTGCCACTTGGTGGGGCACGACGGATCAAGCACTTGCCGCCGACCGCGGCATTTCGTGCATCATAATGGATCAATTGCTCAAAAATAGCGCCCCGCATTGGTGCAAAGAGGTGCTCTACAGTGGAATCATCCGGTTTGCGCCAGCTGTCGCTTACCAAATGAGCCAATTGGGTGCACGGGGAAGCCTAAGACACCTCAACACGGCGTCGTTATACTCGCTGACTTTGCCTCCTTCGCGAGCACCTCATGCCTCACGCTCCCGCGCCGCCGCGCACGTTTCAGGATCTGATCTTCGCGCTGCAGAAGTTCTGGTCCGATCGGGGTTGCATCGTGCTGCAGCCCTACGATATGGAAATGGGCGCGGGTACATTCCACGCGGCGACGTTTCTACGCGCCGTGGGACCGGAACCCTGGAGTGCCGCCTATGTGCAGCCTTCGCGCCGACCTACGGATGGACGCTATGGCGACAATCCGTTCCGGCTGCAGCACTACTATCAGTTTCAAGTTTGCATCAAACCCTCTCCTGATGATTTTCAGGAGTTGTACCTCGACTCGCTGCGCTACTTGGGTTTTGATCCGTTGACGCACGACATCCGCTTCGTTGAAGACAACTGGGAGTCGCCCACCTTGGGAGCCTGGGGCTTAGGGTGGGAAGTTTGGATCAACGGCATGGAAGTATCCCAGTTCACCTACTTTCAACAGGTGGGCGGATTGGACTGCCGTCCGGTGATGGGCGAAATCACCTACGGACTCGAGCGCCTTGCCATGTACATCCAAGGCAAGGAAAGC
>DATHKV010000149.1:0-13479 GCA_035488895.1 Steroidobacteraceae bacterium | reverse complement strand
GCCGCGATGGAACATAAAATGATCGGCCACATGAAGCCGCCGCCTGCGCGGATGATCTCCCACATTGCGTCCTCGTTTAAGTCAAATAAAAAGCTGCGGGCATGATACTTGACCGCCGACTGTTCAGACAGTGCTTTTGCCGGCCGTTACAAGCCATTGATTTACCAGACGGTCAACGAGTCGAGTGCGCGGGTCACGAAATCGGCATAATGAGGGTTCGGGGGCGTAAAAAACTAAAATTATGAAGCGCTGGCTCAAGAGCGTCACACCGGACCGACACACCCTGGAAAACCACTGGTGTCTGAAGCATTTCGCCGCCGTGATGCTGGATCGCCGCTGTTGGACATTCAATCGCACCAGCGTCACGCGCTCATTCGCGCTGGGGCTGTTTATCGCCTTCATCCCGCCGACGCCGCTGCCCGTGCACCTGGTCATGTGCGCGCTGCTTGGCGTGTACTTTCGATTGAACCTGCCGGTGCTGGTTGCCACGGTGTTCATCAGCAATCCTTTCACGTGGGTGCCGCAGGTGGTCGGCTCGCTGTGGGTGGGTGCGAAGCTGTTGGATTTGGATTTGATGCCGTTTCTGCGCGCCGTCAGCCACCGCACACTGTGGGCGGACATGGGGGTGCTCTGGCCGCCCCTGCTGCTGGGTGCGCTGGTGCTCGGTCTCATCGCGGCCGCATGCGGATACGTGCTGGCGCAGGCCGTCTGGCGCGCTCACGTCATCTACCTGCTGCGCCGTCGCCGGGCGCGCTCAAGCGGCCGCGGCATCACGCTCGACTAGAATTCCGTCCGCCAGCGTGAGCACGCGGTCGAGTCGTGCCGCCAGCCTCTCATCGTGCGTCACGATCACCAGACTGGTGCCGAGTTCGCGGTTGAGCTCCAGCATCAGCTCGAACACCTGCGCCGCGTTCTTGCCGTCCAGATTTCCGGTCGGCTCATCCGCCAGCACCAGCTTGGGCCGCGTGACCAACGCGCGCGCGACGGCCGCCCGTTGGCGCTCACCGCCTGAAAGCTGCGACGGCCGATGATCCAGACGTTCAGCCAAGCCAACGCGCGTCAGCAGCGCACCGGCCTCCTGCTTCGCGGCCCGCGGGCTCATCCGCCGTACGAGCAGCGGCATGGCCACGTTCTCGAGCGCCGTAAACTCGGGCAGCAGATGATGGAATTGATAGACAAAGCCCACGGCATGGTTGCGCAGGCGTCCACGCTCGGTGTCGTTCAGCTGATTCATCGCCGAACCATCGATGCCGACCGTGCCGCGAGTCGGCAAATCCAAGCCGCCGAGCAGCTGCAGCAGCGTGGTCTTGCCCGACCCCGAGGCGCCGACGATGGCAATGCGCTCGCCGCTGCAGACACGGATACTCGCACCGCGCAGCACCTGCAGTGTGACGCCGCCCTGTACGAACTCCTTGACCAGGTCTACGCCCTCCAGCACCGTGTCATTGGCAGTCGACATCGTCTTCCCCTCAATCATTACGCAAAGATTCGGCCGGCAACAGGCGCGCCGCGCGCACCGCCGGATACACGGTGGAAATGCACGCCAGCCCAAAGGCGAATCCACAGATGCGAAGCACATCGGATAGACGTACATGCGCCGGCAAGTCGCTCATGTAGTAGACGCGCGCGTCCAGAAATTTGAATCCGACAATGGCTTCGAGCGCGTGCACCAGTTCTTGCAGATTCGCGGCGATGATCACGCCGATTGCCGCGCCGAAGAGGATGCCGAGCATGCCGATCAGCGTGCCCTGAACCACGAATACCGACAAGATACTGCGCGGCGAGGAGCCGAACGTGCGCAGGATCGCGATGTCGCGCCGCTTGTCTTTCACCACCATGACCATGGTCGAGACAACGTTGAATGCGGCGACCACGACCATCAATGACAGCATCACGAACAAGATTCGCTTCGTGATCTCGATGGAGCGAAAGAAATTCACGTGCTCGTTGGTCCAGTCCTGGATCTCGACTCCGCCGCCAAGCGCGATGGCGGCGGCGCGCGAAATGCGCGGCGCGGCATACATATCCGCAAGATTCAGGCGTATTCCCGTTATATCGTCGCCCATGCGCAGCAGTTTTGCGGCATCCTGGATCGCCGCGATGGCGATGCGCCGATCGTACTCATACATGCCGACCGAGAGTATTCCGGCAACCTCGAACGCGCGCATTCGCGGGATTACACCGAGCGGCGTGACATCGCCCAGGGCAACAATCAACACGACCCGATCACCGACTTTGACGCCGAGTTCTTCCGCCAATGCCTCGCCCAGAATCACCTTATAGCTGCCCGGCTTGAGGTCGGCCAAATGTCCGCTCACCAGATGCGGACTCAAGTCCACGACCCGCGATTCGGCGGCAGGGTCGATGCCGCGCAATTGAACCCCGGATGATTTGTCGCCGTGGGTCATCAGCCCCTGTTCCTCGATATACGGCGCCGCGCCATTGATGCCCGGAAAGGCTTGCAGTTTTGCAATGTCCGCCCGCCAATGGGGGATGCGGCCCTCGATGCCGGAAATCGTGGCATGCGCGGTCAGGCTCAAAATGCGGGTGCGCAAAACCTCCTCGAAACCGTTCATCACGGAAAGCACGATGATCAATACCGCGACGCCGAGCGCCAACCCCACGATCGCGATCCCGGCGATCAAGGACACGAAGCCGCGATGCGGCGACGCGCGCAGGTAGCGAAACCCCAGGAAGCCTTCGTACCAATAGCGCGTCATTCGTATCTGAGTGCCTCGGCGGGCTGTGTGTGGGAGGCGCGCAAGGCCGGATACACGGTTGCACTGAAGGTCAGGATGAGTCCCGCCAGGGCAATCCTCACCACATCCGGCGGATGGACCTCGCTCGGGATGCCTGAAACGTAGTAGACGTCGGGATCCATGATGTGAAAACCGAAAGTGCTTTCCAGAAATGGCACGATCACATCGACATTCAGGGCCAGCGCGAGACCGACTCCGACACCGATCGCGGTACCGATCCACCCGATCAGTACACCTTGGGTCATGAATACCGCCAAAACTCCCCGTGGACTCAATCCCAACGTCCTCAAAATCGCGATATCGGTGCGCTTGTCGTTCACGACCATGACCAGCGTCGCCACGATGTTGAACACCGCAACCGCGACAATCAGCATGAGAATCAAACCCGTCATCGTCTTCTCGATGTGAATGGCGCGAAAATACGCTTCGTTCTCCTGAGTCCAGTCGCGGACCTGCATTTTCGGATTCAAGCGCGCGGCCGCGATGCGTGCCAGGTCGGGCGCCTTGAGCACATCGTCGAACTTGAGCCGGATTCCGGTGGGGCCGGAGAGACTGCGCAAGGCTTCGGCGTCGCTCAAATTGACCAGGGCAATGACGCTGTCGCGCTCCTGCAAGCCCACCTCGAACGTACCGACCACCTGGAATTCCTGGAGGCGCGGCGTAAAGCCTCCGCCATTTGACGCGGAATTACCGGGGATCATCACCACCACAGTGTCCCCGGCGCCCACTTGCAGCTGGTACGCCAGCATCCGTCCCAGAATGATCCGGTTCGTTCCGGGCAGGAGGTCAGTCAGCTTACCTTCACGCATGGCATCACCCAGGGTCGACACCAGGGGCTCCAGCTCCGGATCGATGCCGCGCACAATCGCCCCGCTCATGGAGGACTGATTGCTCAACATGGCGTCGGTATCCAAGAAGGGCGCAGCGCCCGTCAGCCCAGGTGAACCCTGCAGCTGATTTAAGGGGACTTTCCAGTCGGGTATCGGCGCCCCGCCCGAACTCAGCGTGGCATGGGCCGACAGGCTCAAGAGGCGGCCGCGCAGCTCCGATTCGAAGCCGTTCATGACCGAGAGCACGGTAATGAGCGCAGCCACGCCCACGGCGACGCCAAGCAGCGACACCCAGGTGATAAAAGACACGAAAAAGCTGTGTTCCCGAGCCAGCGAATACCGCAGACCCACGAAGACGGGGAGAGGCTGGAACATGATCTGCGGCTATCCCTTATACGGACCGGCTAAACGGCAACACAATCAGAGTGTTAATTGAGTCAAGTATTGGTCCACAAAGGCAGTGGTATAGTTTCAGGGGGCCCAAAGTAACCATAGGATATCGGTAACATATGAGGTACGCCATGAGGTATCGAATTCTGCTGCTGGCCACGGTGCTCGCGAGCGGCCTCGCGGGAGCCGAGACCATTGCCGTCGACAACGGCATTGCCGTCAAACAATCAGAAGTTCCCACGCCGGCGCGCGGCATGACCATGGACCAGGTCGCCGGTAAGTTCGGCGCGCCTGCCACCAAAGTGCCCGCGGTCGGACAACCGCCGATCTCACGCTGGGAGTATCCGGGATTCGTCGTGTACTTCGAGCACGAGCACGTCATTCACAGCGTCGTAGTCAATTCATAGCCCTTATTCGCGCGTAACCGGACCTCGGAGCGCGTAACATTAAGTAGGTTGATTCTTTAAGGACCCACCGCGACTCGTTCGCGGCGGGCGTTTTTTATTTTTTTAAACGGCTAAATGTCTCTACTCGATCCAATCCTTCCCAGCGGCGAGGTGCCTCTGGTCAAATGGGGCAAGCTGTATGGCGCGGCCCCGGCGCTCGCCATCGCTGAAGCGGCCCTTCGTGCCGGCGGTCCCCTGATCGTCATTGCGCGAAATTCGCGCGAAGCGGAAGCCTTGAGCGAGGAGGTTCGCTTCTTCGCCGGGGCCGGACTCAATGTTCGAGTGTTCCCCGATCTGGAGACACTGCCTTACGACAGCTTTTCGGCTCACCCGGATATCACCTCCGCCCGGCTCGCGACGTTGGCCGAACTGCCGCGCGCGCGCCACGGGGTCTGGCTGGTTGCGATCGACACCCTGCTGCAGCGATTGGCGCCGCGCAGCTACATCGACGCCTACTCGCTCAAAGTTCATGTCGGCGAGACGCTCGACCTTGAAGCCCTGCGCGCCCAGCTGGCAGTGGCCGGCTATTCGGCGGTCACGCAAGTCGTGGCTCATGGTGAGTTTGCGGTCCGCGGCTCGCTGATCGATGTGTTTCCGATGGGCTCCGACACACCCTACCGCGTCGACCTGCTGGATCGCGACGTCGACAGCATTCGGCGTTTCGACCCGGACACGCAGCGTTCGCTCGAGAAGCTCGATCGCATTCACCTGCTGCCGGCGCGCGAAACGCCTCTGAATCCGGATGCGGTGCGGGAATTTCGCCGCCGCTATCGGCTGCGTTTCACCGGCGATCTCTCGGAGCAGGCCATCTACCGCGACGTCAGCACCGGCGTTGCACCCGGCGGCATCGAGTTCTTCCTGCCGCTGTTCTTCGAGCGCACCTCGCACCTATTCGAGTATTTGCCGCCCAACAGCGTGCTCGTGGACATCGATGATGCCGCATCCGCGGCCGACACGTTGTGGCAGGGAATTGTCGATCGGCACGAACAACTGCGCCATGACCGCTACCGGCCGATCTTGGACCCCGCCGAGGTCTATCTGCCGCCGGGCGAATTTCTCGAGGCCGCCTCCCCGTGGCCCAAGATTCAACTCCACGCCTTCGAGTGGCCGCCCGAGACGGCGGGGCGCTTCCAAAATTTTGCCAGCGCGGCGCCCGCCACGGTGCGTATCGATGCGCGAGCGGAACAGCCTGCGGCTGAACTGGCGGCGCATATCGACGCCTCCGATGCACGCCTGCTGATCGCGGCCGAATCGGCCGGACGCCGCGAACTCATTCTGGACCTGCTGCGCGGCCGCGGCGTGCAGCCCAAGATCTTCGATAGTTTTGCAGAATTCAAGGCGAGCGGTCTGAAACTGGGGGTGACCGTTTCGGCGGCGGTGTCAGGCCTCACGCTCGAATCCCCTGCGCTGGAGATTCTCACCGAGTCGCAATTGTTCGGCGATCGGGCCCGCCAGGAGCGCCGGCGCCGCCGGGCCGAGCGCGATCCGGCCAAGATACTGAAAGAACTGTCGGACCTGCGAATCGGCGCACCGGTGGTGCACGAGACTTACGGAGTGGGCCGCTACGTCGGCTTGCAGACGATGGACATCGCCGGCTACACCGGTGAATTCCTGGTGCTGGAATACGCGGACGGCGACAAGCTGTACGTGCCCGTCCAGTCGCTGCACCTGGTATCGCGTTACACCGGAGCACCGGCGGAAACCGCGCCGCTGCACAAGCTCGGCGGGGATCAATGGCAAAAGGCCCGCCGCAGGGCCGCGCAGCGCATTCGCGACGTTGCGGCTGAGTTGCTCGACCTGTATTCGCGCCGCGCGGCGCGGCAAGGCACGTGCATGCTGGCGGGCGAAGCTGAATACCGGGCATTTCAAGCGGGATTTCCCTTCGAGGAGACTGCCGACCAAGCCGCCGCCATCGAACAGGTGATTGCCGACCTGAAGTCCGACAAGCCCATGGATCGAGTGATCTGCGGCGACGTGGGCTTTGGCAAGACGGAAGTGGCGCTCAGAGCGGCGTTTATTGCCGTGCAGGCCGGCAAACAGGTCGCGGTGTTGGTGCCGACGACTCTGCTCGCGCAACAGCACTACACCACCTTCACGGATCGATTTGCGGACTGGCCGGTGCGAATCGAGAGTTTGTCGCGCTTTCGCACCAATAAGGAAGCTGCAGGCGTCGTTGCAGGAATCGCCGCCGGCAGCGTCGATGTTGTCATCGCCACGCAACGGTTGCTGCAGGGCAAGGTCTCTTTCAAAGACCTGGGACTGGTGGTGATCGATGAGGAGCATCGGTTTGGCGTGCGCGACAAGGAAAAGCTCAAGGCATTGCGCACCGAGGTGGATGTCCTCACTTTGACGGCGACCCCGATCCCTCGAACGCTCAACATGGCCATGGGCGGTCTTCGCGACCTGTCCTTGATTACCACGCCCCCTGCCGAGCGTCTGGCGGTGAAAACCTTTGTGCTTGAATGGAATGAGACCGTGGTGCGCGAAGCGGCGTTGCGCGAAATTCGCCGCGGCGGGCAGATCTATTTCGTGCACAACACGATCGAGACCATCGAAAAGACGGCGCAGGCCATGCGCGAATTGGTTCCCGAGGCAAATGTTGCGGTGGGGCATGGCCAGATGCGCGAGCGCGAGCTCGAACAACTCATGCTGGACTTCTATCACCGCCGATTCAACGTACTGGTGTGCACGACGATCATCGAAAGCGGCATCGACGTGCCGACAGCCAATACCATCATCATCGACCGCGCCGATCGCTTCGGCCTCGCGCAGATCCATCAGTTGCGGGGCCGTGTCGGCCGCTCGCACCACCGTGCGTACGCCTATCTGATCACGCCGCCGCGAAAGGCGATGACCGCCGACGCCGTGAAGCGCCTCGAGGCGCTGGAATCGCTCGAGGAGCTGGGCGCCGGATTCACCCTGGCGACGCATGATTTGGAAATTCGCGGCGCGGGTGAATTATTGGGCGATGAACAAAGCGGTCAGATTCAAGAAATCGGCTACAACCTGTATATGGAACTCCTGGAGCGCGCCGTCGCGGCGCTCAAATCCGGAAAACAGGCCGATCTCGAGCGGCCCCTGGATGCGGGACCGGAGGTTGAACTGCACGTGCCGACGCTCATTCCCGAGGACTATGTGCCGGATGTGCACCTGCGCTTGATGCTGTACAAGCGCATTGCGGGCACGCCATCGCGCGAGGAGCTCGACGAACTAAAAGTCGAAATGATCGACCGCTTCGGCCCGATCCCGCCTTTTGCGCAGTCCTTGTTCCGCGCGACGTATCTGAAGCTGCGCGCGGCCGCGCTGGGCATTCGCAAGATCGACGCCGGCGCCAGCAGCGGCTACATCCTGTTCGAGGAGACGAACAAGGTCGACCCGAAGCGCGTGCTCAAGCTCATTCAGGGCAAGCCGAAGGAATACCGTCTTGATGGTCCGCTCAAGCTGCGCTTCGCGCACATCGCTCGCACGGAAGAAGCGCTTTTTACGCGCGTTGAGCAGTTGGTGGATCAGCTGGCTTGAGAAGGCCGCGCACATGCGCGGCCGCCCCGCTTCGTTACTGGATGGCGCCCAAGAAATCGCCCTTGCCGATTTCGACGCCGCTTTTGCGCAGCAAGGCATAGACCATGCTGGTATGGAAGTAGAAATTCGGCAGCACAAAGTCGTTGAGGTAGCTGAGCGCCGTGAATTTCCATGTTCCGTTTGGGAACTTCAATTCGATGGCCCGCGATTCGTCGCCGGGAAATTTCGCCGCGGTCACGGTCTTCAAATAATCCAAGGTCTTCGCAACACGCGTCTTGAGTTCCGGCAGCGTAGTCTCGGTGTCTTCGTGTTTGGGCACCTCGACTCCGGCCAACCGTCCTGCGGCGCCCTTGGCGGTGTCGCAGGCAATTTGCACTTGCCGGCTCAACGGATGCATGTCGGGGAACAAGCGTGTTTGCGCCAGCACCGCGCCGTCGATTTTCTTCGCGGTCGCATGCGCAGCCGCCTTATCGAGAATCGCCGACATGTTGGTCAAGCCGCGCGTCAATGCCGGAATCGAAAAATCATACAGAGTCGCCATCAATGTCTCCTAAGGTCATGCAAGCGGGGGCGTCACTGTAGCCAAAGACGCCTTGTTTGGATAGCGAGGAGCCTGTCTGAGTATTCCGCGTGGCCGCGAGTGCGCTAACATCGGCCGCTATGTTGCCCTTCTCCGAAGCGTGCGAGCGAAATAAGGAGCCAATACTCACCGTGTTGCGCGCCGCCCTCGCCGATCGCGCGCAGGTTTTGGAAATCGGCAGCGGCACCGGCCAGCATGCGGTGCATTTCGCGGCACATTTGACGCACCTGACCTGGCACCCCACGGAGCAGCTGGCTTTTTTGCCCGACCTTGCGGCACGGGTGAAGCTCGAGGGTTCCCACAATCTGCGCCAACCCACGGTACTTGACGTGAAGCAGACCGTTTGGCCCGTGCGCAGCGTCGACGCCGTATTTACCGCCAATACCTTGCACATCATGGCGTGGCCGGAAGTGCAGTCGCTGTTCCGCGGGCTTGACGCGGTGTTATCGGCGGCGGGGATCGTCTGCGTGTACGGACCGTTCCGCTATGAGGGCCGTTATACCTCGGAGAGCAATCGCGACTTCGACCGGCTGCTGCAAGACAGGGACCCGCACTCGGGTCTGCGCGATGTCAAGGATATCAACGCACTCGCCGAGCGCCATGGGCTCAAGCTGCGCGTCGATCACGATCTGCCCGCCAACAATCGACTGCTGGAGTTCGTCCGGCTCTAGGAGACAGGCTCCTAGGCTCGCCCGATGGCCGACAGCAGCGAGGCCTGGTTCAAGGGACCTTCATAGCGCTTGCCGTTGATGAAGAATGCCGGCGTTGCGGCAACGCCGCTGCGCATGCCTCCCATGAAATCGCGTTTGACCCTCGGCCTGAAGCGGCGCGCGTCCAGATCAGACTCGAATTGTGCGATATCGAGTTTGAGCTTCACCGCAATCTTGTGCAGCAAATCGGAACCCAGCTCGGACTGCTGCCGAAAGATGGCATCATGCATCTCCCAAAATTTTCCTTGCGCGCCGGCCGCTTCGGCCGCTTCGGCCGCGTGCTGGGCATAGGGATGCATCTCGATCAGCGGCATGTGCCGAAACACAAAGCGCATTTGCGCACCCAGGATTTTCGCAATGGACTTGAGCATGAGATGCATGTCGGCGCAGTACGGACACTGGTAGTCGCCGTACTCGACCACCGTGACCGGCGCATCTTCCGGACCCAAGGCATGATCACCCTTGCCGACGACTACGGAGAGGTTCATCGGAGCAAGGACCCGCAGTCGACGTCCTTGGCCTTGCCGGGATCGACGAGCACCAACTTCGAATCCTGCGCTTGAATGCCGATGGACGGCGCCTTCAGCGTACCTTGAATTGCAATGGGCGCACGCAACTGAAAGAACCGCACGTCCTTGGGGTAGCCGCGCAACACCAAGTCCAGAGCCTCGGTGTCCAAGTGCACAAATCCTTCGCCGGCGATCACGACCGAGTCGGTGTCGAGGACCAATTTCTTTGCGGTGAGGGTGCCGTCGCGGGCTTCAAAGCTGGCAATGCCGCAACGAACCGGCACTTGCCTTTTGTTTTTGGTGAGCAGGAGTCCCAGCCCGCGAAGATCGATGCCGGTCAGCTCCGCCAGCGAATCGCGCACCATGCCGCTCGGCAATGTCGCCGTGACCGTGCCGTCGAGGCTCGCGGCAATCTCGTGCAGGGATTTTCCGCGCCCCGTAAGATCGACACGCAGGTCCGCCGGACCCTCAAGGGCCGGCGGTCCGCCCTTCTTGCTCGGGTACTGCGCCAACTGCATTTCGGAGAGGCTTGCGTTCAGCTGCGCCGTGGGAACCGCGCTCTCCTTTCTGGCGTCGATCTTGAGCTGCGCCTGCAGCTTGCCGCCCAAAACCGTCGCGGCCACCGGAGCCACGGCGAGATCGCCGTGATCGTTTATTAATTTTATCGTCGCGTCGCTCAAGGTGACTCGTCCTGCCTCCACACGTTTTGCGCTGTACTTCATGGTGGCACGGCTTCGGCGCAGCACACTGGAATCGGGAGCCGCCTCGGACAAGAGCAGCTTCTCGTCTGCCGGCTGTGCGTCGCGGCCGGCTGCGCGCGGACCGAAATCCGCCAGCCGCAGGGTTTGCGAATTCAAGTCGGCGTTCACGTTCAACTGGCCTCTGATGCCTTCGATGGACATCGATCCGCGAACGTCACTCTGCCCGCTGGTGACAAGCAGATCGCTGAACGAGGAGGTATGGCCTTGGCGCGCGAGTTTTCCGGAGAGATGAAAGCTGCCGGTGTCGATCAATCGGATGCCCGTCAAGTAGTGCATGTCTTTCAGATCCGCGCCGGAGGCTTCAAAGGCCGCATCATAGCTTCGCACATCGAAACCTTGCCGCAGAAATCCGCTGCCGGCCATGCGCGCGCCGCTGGAGCGCTCGTTGAAACGAAAAGCGTAGCGCTGCTCGCGGCTGGCCGTCAGCAACGGATCGCCTACCACTTCGAAAGTAACCGGCCGGCCATTGAGCTTTCCCTTCCCCTCGATGCGAAACGCTTGCTCCGCTTCCTTACCCTTGGCGTCATTCGCGGAAACGATGCCGTCGAATTGGCGGTGTTTTAGCGCATCGTCGAGCAGAACATGCGCATCCGTCATCGACAGTGAGCGGATGATGGGCAGGCTTTGGGGATCGCTCTTGTCGGGGTCCTTGACCTGCCAGTTGGCGTGGGCGATGGCATCGCGAAACAAGTGCAGCGTGGCACGATCGATCGTCAACCTGTCGATGATGAGTTCCCGCCCCAGATGCGGCGTCGCGAACACCACGCTGATTTTGCCTGCTTCCACGGCGACGCCCGAAGGGCTCCACGGCGGGTTGCCGATGCTGACGTCTTCGCCCTCCAGCCGCGGATTTCGCGACAGAAGGTGCAGCCGCAGCGTCCCGGCGACGCGCAACGGCCGATCGATTTTGGCGGCAATCAATTTCACCAGAGGGTCGTGCAGGAAGCCTGCATCCAAGGCGGCCCCTGCCGCTACCAACAAGGCGGCGAGCGCGAGCAACGTGCCGCCGGTCCAAATCAATCCGCGGCGCAGCTTAACGGGCGAAATCATCCGCCATTAACGCATGAATTGGCTTCGATAGCCGCCGCCCCGAGGCCCAACAGCCGGCTAATAGACAACCAAATCAAAGCACTTACAGCCGTTGTCTCCAAAAGCATTCAGGGAGACAATCCCCACATTTGGTGGCATAATGACACCGAAACGTTGATTCTGTCTGCGTGCTTGGGAGCCGCGGGCAATACCATGGCGAAACCACAGGGGAAGGTTGACGACTATGAAGAAGATTCGTACATCTGTCGCGGGAGCGGCATTGATAGCGGTCGCATGCCTAAGCTACGCAGCCTTCAGCGGCGCGACGGCGAGTACGGCGGCGAAAGCGCCAGCCGAAGTCGCGTTGCCCGTTACGGTCGATGACTTCCGGCTCCCCGATCAAAATATGCATTCCCACGAGCTGCGTCGGCTTGGCGATGCCAGCGCGGTGGTCCTGATCACGCAGGCGAATAACTGCCCGGTCAGCCGCAATACCAACGCCGCCGTGAAAGCCCTCCAGGATCAGTACTCGGCGAAGGGCGTCGAGATTTTCATGCTGAACTCCACCCCGTCGGACACGCGCGAAGCGATTGTCGCCGAAGCGAAGGCCTATGGTTACAACCTGCCGATTCTCATGGACACCAATCAATTGGTGGGTGAGCAGCTGGGCGTGACCCGAACGGCGGAAGCCATCGTCATCGATCCGAAGACCTGGAAAATCATGTACCGGGGTCCGATCGACGACAAGGTCACTTACGAGCGGCAGAAGGCCGCCGCGGACCACACCTGGGCCAAGGATGCGCTGGACTCGGTGCTCGCCGCGAAGCCCGTTGCCGTTGCGCGAGTCGAGCCGGTCGGATGCATCATCGACTTTCCGGAGCGCGCGAAGATCGCCACCAGCAAGGTGACGTACGTCAAAAACATTGCGCCGATGTTCGAGGACAAGTGCGTGTCCTGCCACGAGCCCGGCGGCATCGGCCCGATGCCCTTCACCAAGTTCGAAGAGATCTCGCCGTTCGCGCCGATGATCCGCGAAATGATCCGTACGCAACGCATGCCGCCTTGGCGCGCGGACCCCAGTGTTGGGCATTTCCTCGGCGACCGCAGCCTGTCGGCCGCTCAGATCAAGACATTGGTGCATTGGGTTGAAGCCGGCGCCCCGCGCGGCACCGGACCTGATCCGCTGGCATCGAAAAAGTTCACGGCGCCGGAATGGCCCTTGGGCAAGCCCGACCTGGTGCTGGACGTTCCCGCTTACACGATCCCCGCCAACGGCATCGTCGACTATCAGCGCCCCTATGTGGTCAATCCGTTGAAGGACGGCAAGTGGCTCAAGGCCTCGACCATCAAGGTCGTGAATCGTCAAACCGTACATCACATCCTCACCGGCTACATGGCCGAAGTACCGGCCCCCGGCCAGGTTGCCAATGAGAGCAAGTGGGGAACGTCGTTGGGCGGTTATGCGGTCGGCGCCGAATCCTTCGTCGAGCCGGCCAACACGGGCGCGTACATTCCGCCTGGCGGCGCCATCGGCTTTCAGGTTCACTACACGCCGTACGGCCAGCAGGTCACCGAGCACTCGCAAATCGCGCTCTACTTCTGGAAGGACAAGCCGAAGTACGTGATGCGCAATTCGGTGGTGTTGAACGCCAACATCGTGATTCCGGCGAACAAAGAGAGCACCGAGCTGCAGGCATACATTGATGTGCCCAAGGACATGATGCTGTTCGGCGCGTTCCCGCACGCCCATTATCGCGGCGCGTCCTCGCAATTCTTCATGATCGAGCCGGACGGCAAGAAGACCCTGCTGGTCTCCCTGCCGCACTACGACTTCAACTGGCAGCGCGAATACAATTTCGTCACGCCCGTCAAGGTTCCGGCCGGATCGAAGTTGCTGGCCGTCTACACCTACGACAACTCCGTGAGAAATCCGGCGAATCCGGATC
>DATHKV010000148.1:0-10973 GCA_035488895.1 Steroidobacteraceae bacterium | reverse complement strand
CACAATGATGCGCATCGCGTCGGGCCAACGCTGCTTCACGACGGTGAGCAGTTGCCCGCCATCCATCCCCGGCATGCGCACATCCGAGACCACCAGGTCGAACTGCTGCTGCTCCATCGCCGCGATGGCTTCATCGCCGCTGAGGACGAACCGCATGTTCCAGTCGTGACGATGCTTGTATAGACGCGCTCGCACGCTGTCGAGAAGATCGCGATCATCGTCGACGAATAAAATGTTCCTCATGGAGGCAGCCGCCCGTTACGCCCCGCGATCGGCAGCCTCACGGTAAATTGAGTGCCCACGCCGACTTTGCTGGCGACGCTGATTTCGCCGCCATGCTTGTCCACCACGATGGAATGGCTGATTGCGAGTCCTTGCCCCGTGCCGCGGCCCACTTCCTTGGTCGTAAAGAATGGATCATAGAGTTTAGAAAGATTTTCCGCAGGCACTCCGCAGCCGTTATCGCTCACGCAAATCACAGCCTCTTCGCCCTCTTGGGCCGCTCGAATGGTGATCTGGCCCGTGTCGACGTCCTTGCCGGAGTCTTTGATGGCATGCGCTGCGTTGACGATGAGGTTTAGAAACACCTGGTTGAGCTCGCCGACATGGCAAACCACAAAAGGCAGATCCTCAAATTCGGTCTGCACCTTGGCGACGTATTTGTACTCATTGGAAGCCACCAGCAGCGTGGTCTGCAGCGCATGCAGCAGGTCCGCGGGACTCTGTTCGCTTGCATCCGGATGGGCGAATTCCTTCATCGCCTTGACGATGTTGGTCACCCTTTCGACGCCGTCGAAGGTCCGGGTGAATGCCTTGGGGACCTCGACCCGCAAATAGTCCAAATCGTATTTTTTTGCCGCCTCCGCGATTTCGAGCTGATAAGCCGTGCGCTCGGCGGTATCCGGCAAGAGGGCCATTGCCTCGTTCGAGCGTTCGAACAGCTTGTCCATATCATCGAAGGCGCTGCGCAAAAAATGCACGCTGTCGCCCACGTATTGAATCGGTGTGTTGATTTCATGGGCGATGCCCGCCGCGAGCCGGCCGACCGATTCCAATTTCTGCGCCAATTGAAGTTCGATCACCATACGCTCGCGCTCCTGCATTTCGGCCACGAGCTTGTCCTGAAGTTCCTGCTTCTTGCGCGTCTCAATGCGCTTCGCCGTGATGTCGGCGCCCACCGCCACCGCATGGGTCATGCGCCCCGCCGCGTCGTACAGGGGCCGGATGGATACGCCGAGCCAAAAAGTGCTGCCGTCACGCCGCGTGACCTCGTCTTCGTATTGAAATGTCTGACCCGCGCGCAACGCCGCCTGAACCTCTCCGAAACTGCCGGGGTTGCGCCCCATCCATTGGGGCAGGAACGTGATGGGCTTGCCGATCAGCTCCTCGCGCGGATAGCCGTGTTGTTCCGCCACCACTTTGTTGCAATAGACGATGACCGGCGTGGCGTTTTCCTGGCTGGTGATGGCAAAGAACGTGGATGTGGCGTCGAGCGCGTGATCGCGCAGCGCCAGTTGCGCCCGCAGAGTCTCATTTTCGGCGCGCAGCGCGATGAGTTTGGATTCTGATTCCGGGAGGTTCCGCGCCGGGGCATCGCGGTGTCCCGTGTGATTTTGTTGCATATCAGGCGTGCGGCTCCTTAGTCGACAGTTATCGTCCCCAAATTGCGGACCTTGAGGCCGATTTGCAGGGTTTTGGCAGCGATCTTGGGAAATGTGAATCGCGTAACGCTGTTATAAAACCTACAAAAATACAGCTAACATCCACCCTTGAAACAATCTGAGACAGCACTCACAAGTCTCATCTTTTAGGGTTTGCATGTACTCTACGGAAGTGCAGTCTCTCTAGATTCGCACGATCGCGAGACTAAGGGACGGCTATTTCGTGGCGGGAGAGATCAGAAGGAATTGGTTCGTTTGTGCCTGGGTTTTATGCGCCGGCATCGGTCCGGTGGCCGCGGCAGACAGCGGGCCCACCATCGGCGACTTGAAACAGCTCAACGTCGAGGACCTGATGAACCTTCAGGTGACCTCCGTTGCCCGCCATCCCGAAAAATTGATCGAGGCGGCATCGGCGATCCAGGTGGTCACCCAGGAAGATATCCGACGTTCCGGAGCCACGAGCATTCCCGAGGCGCTACGTTTGGCGGACAACCTGCAGGTGGCACAAAAAAATTCACATGACTGGGCAATCAGCGCACGCGGCTTCAATACGAACTTGGGCAACAAGCTTCTTGTCATGATCGACGGGCGAACCGTGTACACGCCGCTGTATTCCGGAGTCTTCTGGGACGCGCAGGACTATTTGCTCGAGGACATCGATCGCATCGAGGTCATCAGCGGTCCGGGCGGCGCACTGTGGGGCGCCAACGCCGTCAACGGCGTGATCAATATCATTACCAAGAGCGCGAAAGACACCCAAGGAATCTACGCTGAAGGCGGCGGCGGTTCGCAGCCCCAAGAGTTCGGCGCCGTGCGCTACGGCGGCGCGCTGGGTGCGGACACGCAATTCCGCGTCTATGCGAAATATTTCGATCGTGGTGATGAAGTCCTGGCAAATGGCAATCCGGAGCCTGACGCCTGGCGGCAAGGGCGGGTGGGCTTTCGCGTCGACTCGCAAGCGACTTCGCGCGACCGCTTGACGCTGCAAGGCGACTATTACGATGGCCATGAGAATGTGCAGACCGGCGGCACCGGCGATGCCAGCGGCCAAAACTTGTTGGGCAGATGGACGCGAACCTTGTCGGATGAGTCCGATCTGTCGCTTCAGTCCTACATTGACCAGACCCATCTGGCCGATCCGTTCCCGCCCTTGACCGCGGGGGCCGTGCCGCTCGCACCCGCCGGTGTTTTGTACGATGACTTGACCACGTATGACGTGGATTTTCAGCATCGATTTCCGATCGGCACGCACAATCGGGTGGTGTGGGGCTTGGGTTATCGATTGACGCACGATGCCGTCATCGCGGCGCCCGCGGTGGGGTTCCTTCCCCCCGTGTTGCGCCAAAATCTTTACAGCGCCTTCGTCCAGGATGAGATTGCCCTGCGCAAGGATTTATCCTTCACCCTCGGCACCAAGCTCGAGCACAATGACTATACCGGCTTCGAATTCGAGCCCGGCGCGCGCTTGAGCTGGACCCTGAACCCGAATCAGGCCCTGTGGTCCGCCATTTCCCGCGCGGTGCGCACGCCGTCACGCATCGATCACGATCTTTCCGAAGGTTCGCCGCCGTATTTCGTGATCCTCAAGGGAGGCGCCGACTTCACATCCGAGGCGCTGCTCGCATATGAAGTTGGCTATCGAGCCCAGTTGAATTCAACGCTCTCCACGTCGGTATCGACGTTCTACAATCAATACGACGATGTGCGCAGCACCAGCATCACGCCCGGCACGCTACTGCCGTTCTTCTTCGCCAACAATTTGGAAGGTCATACCTACGGGCTTGAATGGAGCGGTGATTACCAGATTTCAGAGACCTGGTCGCTGCACGCCGGCTACACGCTACTGAGGGAGCACTTGCACGTCAAACCGGGCCAGTTTGACCTGGCCGGCGGACGCAACGAGACCGCGGATCCCGAACATCAAGTTTCGATTCGCTCCGTGGTTACGTTGCCCAGGCATGTGGAGCTGGCGGCCGGGTTGCGTTGGGTCGACACGCTGCAAACCAACAGTGGTCAGCTACCGGGTAGCGTGCCCGCCTATTTTGAACTGGAGTCGCGCCTGGCGTGGCATGCCAGCGATCGACTCGAGCTGTCGCTCGTGGGTCAAAACCTGCTCCACAATCATCACCCCGAGTATGCTTTTCCGGACGCAACCCGGCCCGAGATCCAGCGCAGCGTCTATGGAAAATTTGCATGGCGCTACTGAAGGGGCTGCTGCGGCTGCTCCCGGCAGTCGGCTTGAGTTTTTTCGTGAGCGTGCACGCGCTGAGCGCCGCCGATGCACCCACCGAAAATCAGGTGCAGGCCGTTTTTCTGTTCAACTTTTCGCGATTCGTGGAATGGCCTGCGCAAGCCTTTGCCGCACCCACCGATCCCTTTGTCATCGGCATCCTGGGCAGCGACCCGTTCGGCGCACGTCTCGACGAAGCCGTGCGTAACGAGCAGATCAATGGCCACCCGCTCACGGTGCGTCGCTTCCACAGCGCCGCGGAAGTTGAAAATTGCCAGATTCTCTTCATCGACCGCTCCGAGATAGCGCGGCTGGGCCAAATACTGACTGCGCTCGATCATCACAATACTCTGACGGTATCGCAGGCCGACGGCGCTGCACAGCGCGGCGTCATGATCCAGTTTGCGACCGAAAACAGTCGAATCAGGCTGCGCATCAATGTGGAAGCTGCGCGCGCCTCCGGACTGACCATCAGCTCCAAGCTGCTGCGGCCTGCCGATATCGTCGGCTCGGACGCCAAGGAGGAGAAATGAGCCAACCATCTGCACCCATCCGGCGCACGTTGATGCGCATGATTTTTCTCGCCGGCGGGGTGGTGCTGCTGGTGACCTCTTCGGCCTTCTGCGCCTATGAGTTCCTCACCTTTCGCCAATCCAGCGTTCAACAATTGCAAATCTTGAGCCGGGCCATCGCCAGCAACAGCACGGCCGCCTTGGCGTTCGAGAACGCCGACGATGCCGCAAGCGTATTGACCGCGTTCAAGTCCGATCCGCACATCGTCGCCGCTGCCTTGTACGATGTGCGCGGCAAAGTGTTTGCCACCTACCCGCAAGGGCTGGCGCCTGACAAACTGCCGTCCCACCCCGGCAAGGGCTACACCTTTGGCCGCTCCGCACTGATCGGCTATCAGCCCGTGGCGGAAGGATCGAAGCAGCTCGGGGTCCTGTACGTCGAGTCGGACCAAAACGCGATGTACTCACGCATCGAGTTGTACGCCATGATTCTCGTGCTGGTTGCGGGAATCTCCCTGTCGCTCGCGTATTTGATATCCCGCCGGCTGCAGCACCGCCTGTTGCAGCCCATTCTGGCATTGGCCGACACGGCGCGTGCGGTGGCGGAGCGCCATGATTACACCGTGCGCGCAACGCCCACCGGCGCCTACGAATTCGACGTGTTCACAGACACGTTCAACCACATGTTGACTCAGATTCAGGGGTCGGAAAGCAAGCTGCACGCTCAATTGAGCCGCTTGAGCCTCCTGCAGCACATCACGCGCGCCACAGGTGAACGGCAGGACCTTCCCAGCATTTTCCAAGTGGTGCTGGCAAGCCTGGAAGAGAATCTGCCCATCGACTTTGGCTGCTTCTTGCTGCACGACTCGACGGCGAAGTCGCTCACAGTCAGCGCCCTGGGGCTCCGGGGCCACGGCTTCGCCGACAAGCTGGAATTGGCGCCGAATGCCATCGTGCCGATCGACGCGAACGGCTTGTCGCGCTGCGTCGCCGGTCAATTGGTTTACGAGCCCGACGTGGTGCAAGTGCCGTTCCCATTTCCTCAGAGATTGGCCGCTGCGGACCTGCGTTCCGTGGTGTTTGCACCCCTCATCGTCGAGAGCCAGGTATTCGGTGTGCTGGTGTGTGCCCGCCGCGACGCCAACGCCTTCAGCAGCGGCGAATGCGAGTTTCTGAAGCAGCTGAGCGAACACGTTGCGCTGGCAAGCCACCAAGCTCGCCTCTACGGCGCCTTGCAGCAGGCCTATGACGACCTGCGCCAAAGCCAGCACACGGTCATGCAACAGGAGCGCCTGCGCGCACTCGGCCAGATGGCCAGCGGCATCGCGCACGACATCAACAACGCCATTTCTCCGGTCTCGCTCTATACCGAATCACTGCTGGAGCGCGAGCCCAACTTGAGCGAGCGCACCCGCAGCTACCTCACGACGATTCAACGTGCCATCGAAGATGTCGCACGAACGGTGGCGCGCATGCGCGAGTTTTATCGCGAGCGCGACGCGCAGCTGACGCTCGAGCGCGTGGAGATCAATCGGGCGGTTCAGCAGGTGATCGAATTGACGCGGCCCCGGTGGAGTGATCTTCCACAGGCGCGCGGCGCGATGGTGGACCTGCAGACCTACCTGACGGATTCAATTCCCGAAATCATGGGTGCCGAACACGAAATCAGGGACGCGCTCACCAATCTGATTTTCAACGCCGTCGACGCCATGCCGAACGGCGGCACGCTCTCCGTGCGAACCCGTAGGGCAACCGTCGCCGACGGCGAGACCCGGGTATTGATCGAGGTTTCCGATACCGGTGTCGGCATGGACGAGGACACCCGGCGCCGCTGCCTGGAACCGTTCTACACCACCAAGGGCGAGCGCGGCACCGGGCTTGGGCTGGCAATGGTGTATGGCATGATTCAGCGTCACAGCGCGGAACTCGAGATCGATAGCGCAGTCGGCAAAGGGACCACCGTGCGCTTGAATTTCCCGGCATCCAGTTCTTCCGTCATCGCAACACCCAAGACCAAGGTCACGGCGGCGGTGAAGCGGCGGCTGCGCATTCTCTTGGTCGACGACGACCCGCTGCTGATCAAGTCTCTCCAGGATACCTTGCAGGAGGATGGCCACTTGATCACCGCCACACACGGCGGCCGCGAGGGTATCGAAGCCTTCACCGCCGCCAGCAAGCGGGGCGAGTGCTTCGACATTGTCGTCACCGATCTCGGCATGCCGCATGTGGACGGACGCAAAGTGGCGACATCCGTCAAGGGTGTCTCACCGACCACGCCGGTGGTGCTGCTCACCGGCTGGGGACAGCGTCTCATTGCGACCAACGATGCGCCTGCGCATGTGGACAAGGTGCTGGCCAAACCGCCGCGGCTGCATGAGCTGCGCGCGGCACTTGCGGAGCTCGTGGCATGACATCCAACGGCGCCCGATTGCTGATCGTGGACGATGAATCCGCGCAACTGCGGGCGCTGAGCGACACGCTGCGCATGGAGGGCTATGTCGTCGAAGGATTCGGCTCCGGCCGCCAGGCCTTGGAGATTTTGTCTGCGGGCAAGTTCGATCTGCTTCTGACCGACCTGATGATGCCCGAGATGGACGGCATTGCCTTGATCAACGCCGCCAAGCAGATCGATCCGTGGCTTGGTGCGATCGTGATGACGGGTCACGGCACCATCGATACGGCAGTGCGTGCCATGCAGGGAGGGGCGCTCGACTACATTCTCAAGCCCTTCAAACTCAATGTGATACTGCCCATCATTTCACGCGCTCTGGATGTGCAGCGGCTGCGGCAGGAAAATGCCGAGCTGCAGGCACGTGAAAAGCAGCAGTCGGCGGAACTGGCCGCGGCCTATCACGACCTCGAATCCTTTTCCTACTCGATCTCCCACGATTTGCGCGCACCACTGCGCTCCATGGATGGTTTCGCGGAGATTCTCGAGAGCGATTTCTCAGAACAGCTGGGCGCTGAGGGACGCAGAATCATCGGCGTCATTCGGGCAAGCAGTCAGAAAATGGACGAACTCATCGTCAGCTTGCTTGAATTCTCGCGTGCCGGCCGCTCCGCGCTGCAGCTCGACCACGTCGACATGACCCTCATGGCCGATTCAGCCGCCAACGAGGTCAGAGCGCTGTACACGGGTCCAGAGCCGCAGATCGAAATCTCCGAGCTGCCGCCGGCCGATGCCGATCCTGTCGTCATTCGGCAGGTGTGGTGTAACTTGATTGGAAACGCGCTGAAGTACAGTGCGAAGCGCGACAAGCCGAAAATCACGGTCAGCGGCCGCATTGACAATGGCGAGGCCATCTATCAAGTGGACGACAACGGTGCCGGATTCGACATGCGTTACGCCGAGAAACTCTTTGGGGTGTTTCAGCGTCTGCATCGGAGCGAGGAATTCGCAGGAACGGGTGTCGGACTGGCGATTGTGCACCGCATCATTGCCCGCCATGGTGGTCGAATTTGGGCTAAGGGCATCCCCGATGCCGGAGCCAGCTTCCAGTTCGCACTTCCGATTAGATAACCTCATGATCCCTATGTACATGCCGATGCACTTACGATGAAGACCCAACTGCAACTGGTTGTTGTCGAAGACAGCGTGGCCGATGCCGAGCTGCTGGCTCGCTATTTGACCAAGTCAGGTCTCAATTGCGTCATCAACCGGGTCCAAACGGAACCGGAGTTCATTGCGGCGCTGCATCGCGTAAAGCCCGATCTGATCCTGTCGGATTTCTCCCTGCCCAACTTCGGTGGGCTGCGCGCGCTCGATCTGGCCGTCGTCCATGCGCCGGATACCCCCTTTATTTACGTATCGGGAACCATCGGCGAGGAAAGAGCGATCGACGCGCTGCGTCGAGGCGCAACCGACTACGTTCTTAAGAGTAATCTCTCGCGGCTGTCCTCCGCCATTGAACGGGCGCTGCGCGAAGCGGCGCTTCGGGCCGAGCGCCGGCATTCTGAGCAAGTGCGCGGCGAACAAGAAGAGCGCCTGCGCCGGCTCACCCGCACCTACCGCATGCTGAGCAGCACAAGTTCGGCCATCCTGCGCTTGCAAAATCGCACTGAACTTCTCGATGAGGTTTGCCGAATCGCGGTTCAGCAAGGCGGCTACCAGCGCAGCGCCATCAGTCTGATGGATTCCGGCACAAAGACCTTGAGCCAACTCGCCTGTGCGGGTCTGGATTCGGATCCCCAGAACGGGACGAGCTACATCATGGATCCCTTCGGCCCGCAATCGGAATTGATGGACCATGTGATTCGCACCGGCATGTATACCATTCACAATGATTTGCATCGCGAAGCGCCGAACGCACAGCTTCGCGAGAGTTCCATCCTGCTGGGCTACCGCGCGGTCGCCGCGCTGCCTCTGAAGGTCGGCGGTGCGACCATCGGCGTGATCAGGCTCTTCAGCACGGAGCCCGGCGTGTTTGACGCCGCCGAGGTCGGGGTGTTGCTGGAACTGACCGCCAACATCAGTTTCGCGCTTCAGTATCTCGAGAAGGACGAAGCGGTTCACTTTCTGTCGCACTTCGACAGCTTGACCGGCCTCGCCAAGAGGCCCCTGTTCTGTCAGCGCCTGGCCCAGACACTGGCGAAAGACGCACCGGATGCCAGCCGCACCGTACTGGTGTTCGACGTGCAGAAGCTCGGCGCGATCAACGACTCCTTCGGCCGTTACGTGGGCGACAGCCTGATCGAGAAAATCGCCGCCCGGCTCAAACAAACCTATGCGGATTCCGAAAGCGTCGGTTATTTCGGCGGCGGAACCTTTGTCATCAGCATCGCCAATAGCCGCGACGCTTCCGATACCGGACACATGCTGCAGGGCGCCGCGTCGCCATTGTTCAGCGAACCTTTCCATATTGATGGTCAGGAATTGCGCCCCACGATTCGTTCCGGAGTCGCCTTCTATCCGCACGATGCGAAAACAGCCGACGCATTGGTGCAAAACGCAGAAGCGGCCTTGAAGGCCGCGCGCGAAGACAACGAAAAATACATGATGTACGGACTTGTCACCCAGCGGCCCACATCTCGCAGCCTCGCACTCGAGGCCAGGCTGACCCGCGCGCTGGAACATAAAGAGTTTCTGCTTCAATACCAACCCAAGGTCGACATCAAGAGCGGCAAGATCCAAGGCCTCGAAGCGCTGCTGCGCTGGAAGGATTCCGAGGACGGCATCATTCCGCCCTCGGTTTTCATTCCGCTGCTCGAGCAGTCGGGAGCCATCGTCGACGTTGGAGAATGGGTTTTCCTGCAGGCGGCCGAGGATGTCCGCAAATGGCAGGCAGCGGGGCTGCACAACATACGCGTGGCAGTGAATGTTTCCCCATTGCAATTGCGGCGCCGGGACTTCGTCGAACGGATTTTGGCCGGCATTGCCCCCACAGGCGCGAACTCAGCGGGGCTGGACATCGAGATCACGGAAAGCATGTTGATGCACGATTTGGAACTGTCCATCCGCAAGCTCTCACAGCTCCGCGAGGCCGGACTCGGCGTCGCGATCGATGATTTCGGCACCGGCTACTCCTCTTTGCGCCTGCTGGCCAAGCTGCCGGTCGACACACTGAAAATCGACAAGTCCTTCGTTCAAAGTATCGCGGACACGCCCAATGTCGCGACGCTGGTCTCGACCATCGTATCGCTGGCGCGCGCGTTCAATATGAAGACCGTTGCAGAGGGCGTGGAAACGGCGGAGCAGCTGGCGATATTGCGGCACATGAAATGCGATCAGGCACAGGGATACCTGTTCAGCCGGCCGGTGCCTGCCGCGGATGTGCCCACGATGATCTCTCGGCTGGAGCGTGCACAGTTCACAACAATTCACGCAGTTCCCAATCCCGTCGATTCGACCCGGTAGACTTCCATTTATGAAAGAGCACGCTAAAATTATGTAGCGTTGGACGGGATTGGGTATGCATTTTCGACTGAAAATTTTTTCGTTGCACTTGCTCTCCAGTGCAACGGTTTTGACACTGGTACTCGGGTCCCTCTATTTCGGCTGGTATCGTTGGCCGGGCTGGTACCTAACCGACGTGACGCGGGTGATTGTTGTCATGGTGTGCGTTGACGTGGTGCTCGGGCCCACACTGACCCTGATTGTTGCCAACCAGAAAAAATTGCGGCGTGTACTGGCGCGAGACATCGGCATTATTGTTTTGGTGCAGCTCTGCGCACTCACCTACGGCACCATGCAGCTGTGGAGTGGCCGGCCGCTTTACTACGCGTACTCTGAAGGCGTGTTGCAACTCGTGCAGGCCTACGATATCGATGCCAATGAGGCGAAGCTTGGACGCGAGCAGAATCCTGGTTTAGCACCGCATTGGTACAGCCTGCCGCGCTGGATATGGGCGCCGTTGCCTCAAGACACGGAAACCGCCGCAAAGATTGCCGCCTCTGCGGTGACCGGGGGCGATGATGTCATTTCCATGCCGCGATATTTCAAGCGCTGGGAAGATGGGTTACCTACGCTTCGCACCCAACTGAAGAAGGTAGACGAAACCGGATACTTTGCCAAAAGCGAAAAGAAAAGACTGAAGGATAAGATGAGGGCAGCGGGAATGCCCGATGATCAGT
>DATHKV010000147.1:0-14740 GCA_035488895.1 Steroidobacteraceae bacterium | reverse complement strand
TGCGTTCCTGCGCAATCGGATCGCAGTCCATGATGCTAAGATGGCGGCCCATTTGCGCATCTTGTACGGCGGCAGCGTCAAGGCCGGCAATGCGGCTGAGCTATTTGCGATGCCGGATGTGGATGGTGGATTGGTAGGCGGTGCTTCGTTGAGCGCCGATGAGTTTCGACAGATTTGCGCGGCTGCGGCCGTTCGCCACTAAAGAGATTTTTTTATGTTGCGTGGTTTGATCTTGGGCGTGCATGTGCTGCTTGCACTGATGATTATCGCGCTGGTGCTGCTGCAGCGGGGCAAGGGCGCGGAGGCGGGTGCCGGATTCGGCTCTGGCGCATCGGGCACGGTATTCGGTGCGCGCGGCACGAGCACGTTGTTTTCGAAATTGACCGCCGTCTTCGCGGGGCTGTTCTTCGTCACCAGCCTGACGCTGGCGTATCTCGGCTCGCACGCGCCGGCCGAGCCGACTTCCGTGCTGGAGCGTGCTGCGCAACAAGCGACGGTAGCGGCGCCAAGCAAGGCACCGCCGCCGGCGCTGACACCGACGCCGCCGCCTGCGACCGCGCCGGCGCCGCAGCCAACGCCCGCGAATCCCGAACAAAAATGATCATTGCCGACGTGGCGAAATTGGTAGACGCGCTAGTTTGAGGGGCTAGTGGGGCAACCTGTGCCGGTTCGAGTCCGGCCGTCGGCACCATCGTTTTTTTCGATGTGGAAGATGAATTGTTCGGCGCGACGCAGCATAGTTACGCCTGATACAATTATGGTCAATCCGTGTAGTCAACGGCGTTGATAATGTTGCGACAGTACTTACCGATCCTGATTTTTCTAAGCTTGGCCACGGTTCTGGGCCTCGCGCTGTTCACCGTCGGTTGGATCTTGGGCCCGCGCCGTCCGGATGCCGAAAAACTCTCACCGTATGAATGCGGATTCGAGGCCTTCGAAGATTCGCGCATGCGTTTTGACGTTCGCTACTACCTGGTGGCCATCATCTTCATCGTTTTCGACCTGGAGATCGCGTTTTTCTTCCCTTGGGCGGTTTCGCTCAAGATTACCGGCACTTTTGGGCTGCTCGCCATGCTGATTTTCGCGCTGGTGCTGGTGGTTGCGCTCGCCTACGACTACAAGAAAGGAGCGTTGGAATGGGATTAGAAGCCGACAACACCGCGCGCGGCTTCGAAGTGACGACGGTCGACAAGCTCATCAATTGGGCCCGCACCGGCTCGCTCTGGCCCATGACCTTCGGATTGGCCTGCTGTGCGGTGGAAATGATGCATGCCGGCGCGGCGCGCTACGATCAGGATCGTTTCGGCATCATCTTCAGGCCGAGCCCGCGGCAGTCCGACGTGATGATTGTGGCCGGCACGCTGGTCAATAAAATGGCGCCGGCGCTGCGCAAAGTCTACGACCAGATGACCGAGCCGCGCTGGGTGATCTCCATGGGCTCGTGCGCCAACGGCGGCGGCTATTATCACTATTCCTACGCGGTGGTTCGCGGCTGCGATCGCATCGTACCCGTGGATGTATACGTGCCGGGCTGTCCGCCCACGGCCGAAGCGCTGCTGTACGGAATCATTCAGCTGCAGAACAAGATCCGCCGCAACAAGGCGATTATCCGATGAGCGCGAATCTAAGCAACACGGCGGCGGTTGCAACACCGACCCGCCTCGAAGCTCTGGCCGGCGTCATTGCAGCGGCATTGCCGAGCCTGAAGGCGGTCGAGAATCATGCCGGTGAGCTGACCTACGAAGTGCCGGCCAACGACCTGCTGGCGGTTGCGCAAACGCTGCGTGACGCGCCCGATCTGAAATTTGAAATGTGCATGGATGTGTGCGGTATCGACTATCTGTTGCATGGCCGCGATGAATGGAACACGCAAAGCGCCACCTCCTCGGGATTCAGCCGCGGCGTGGCGCGCGGCGGGCAGCGCCAGGGGGATCTGCCGCCGGGACGGCGCTTTGCAGCGGTGTATCACCTGCTGTCGATCTCGTTGAACCAACGATTGCGTATGCGGGTGTTTTGCGCCGACGATGACCAGCCCATGGTCGACTCGGTCAGCGGCATTTGGGCGGGGGCGAATTGGTTTGAGCGCGAGGCGTTCGACTTGTTCGGCATCCTGTTCAAGGGTCATCCAGATCTGCGGCGCTTGCTGACCGACTACGGCTTCATCGGACATCCATTTCGCAAGGATTTTCCGCTCTCCGGCCATGTCGAGGTGCGCTACGACCCGGAAAAGGGACGCGTGGTCTATCAGCCCGTGACCATCGATCCGCGCGTGCTCGTGCCGAAGGTGATCCGCCATGATAATCGCTACGATCCGCAGCTGACCAACGCGCCCGTTCATACCACGAGCATTGCGAAATCCGATGGCTGAAATTCGCAACTACACCATGAATTTCGGACCCCAGCATCCGGCCGCGCACGGTGTGCTGCGCCTTGTGCTGGAGTTGGACGGCGAGGTGATTCAAAAGGCGGATCCGCACGTCGGCCTTTTGCACCGGGCCACGGAGAAGCTGGCTGAGAGCAAGCCCTACAACCAGTCGATCGGCTACATGGATCGGTTGGACTACGTCTCCATGATGTGCAACGAGCACGCCTACGTCATGGCCATCGAAAAACTCCTGGGACTCGAGCCGCCGTTGCGCGCGCAGTACATCCGCGTGATGTTCGATGAGGTCACGCGCATCCTGAATCACCTGATGTGGCTGGGCGCGCATGCCCTCGACATCGGCGCCATGACGGTGTTCTTATATTGTTTCCGTGAGCGCGAAGACCTCATGGATTGCTACGAGGCCGTATCCGGCACGCGTATGCACGCAACCTACTACCGTCCCGGCGGCGTGTATCGCGACTTGCCCGAGACCATGCCGCAGTATCCGTATTCGCAGTGGCGGAGCAAGAAGGAAGTGGATCGTCTCAACAGCCGGCGCTCGGGCGGTCTGCTCGATTTCATCGCGGATTTTACCAAACGCTTTCCCGCCAACGTGGATCAATATGAAACGCTGTTGACGGACAACCGCATCTGGAAGCAGCGCACCGTCAATATCGGCGTCGTGAGTCCGGAACGCGCCATGCAGCTGGGATTTTCCGGCCCAATGCTGCGCGGTTCCGGCGTCGAGTGGGACCTGCGCAAGAAACAGCCCTACGACATCTACGACAAAATGGATTTCGACATCCCCGTCGGCATGAACGGCGATTGCTACGACCGCTACCTGGTGCGCGTCGAGGAATTGCGCCAGTCCAATCGCATCATTGAGCAATGCGTGGCGTGGCTCAAGGCCAATCCGGGACCCGTGATGATCGATGACCGCAAGGTGCGCCCGCCGCGCCGCGAAGAGATGAAAGGCGACATGGAATCGCTGATCCATCATTTCAAATTGATGACCGAGGGTTATTGCGTGCCGGCGGGCGAGGTGTACGCCGCGGTCGAAGCGCCCAAGGGCGAATTGGGCGTGTACCTGGTTTCCGACGGCGCGAACAAGCCCTATCGCCTCAAGGTGAGGCCGCCGGGCTTCGCGCATCTGGCCTCGCTCGATGAGATGGTGCGAGGGCACATGCTGGCGGACGTCGTCGCGGTGATCGGTACCCAGGATATCGTGTTTGGCGAGGTCGACCGATGAGCGCGAAGCTATCCGACCACGTTCGCGAGGAGATCGATCATTGGGTGGCGAAGTTTCCGCCCGATCGCAAACGTTCCGCGGTGATTTCCGCGCTGCATGCCGTGCAGCACGAGAATCATGGGTATTTGTCGGCGGAACTCATGGATGCGGTCGCCGAGTACCTGGGGCTGCCCAACATTCTGGTGTACGAAGTCGCGTCCTTTTATTCGATGTTCGAGACCAAGCCGGTCGGCCGGCATCACATCTCGGTGTGCACGAATATCTCCTGCATGCTGCGCGGCTCGCAGGAAGTCGTCGATCACATCGAGAAAAAACTCGGGATCAAGACGGGTGACAGCACGCCGGACGGCCGCATTTATCTGAAGCGCGAGGAGGAGTGCCTCGCCGCGTGCTGCGGGGCGCCGATGATGATGGTGGATCATGTCTATCATGAAAACCTCACGCGGCAGAGCATCGACAAGATCCTGGACGAATTGACTTAAGAGCGAGCCGCCGATGCCTTACGAACAAAATCTGGTGTTATTCGAAGCGCTGAAGTACGAGCGCTCGTGGACGCTCGAGGGCTACCGGCAGTTCGGCGGCTACCAGGCCTGGGAGAAAATCCTGCGCGAACAGACGCCGCGCGAAAAGATCATCGAGGACGTAAAGGCCTCCGGTTTGCGCGGCCGCGGCGGCGCCGCGTTTCCCACCGGCGTGAAGTGGAGCTTCATGCCGCGCAGCTCGCCGGTGCAAAAGTACGTGGTGTGCAACTCGGACGAATCCGAGCCCGGCACCTGCCATGATCGCGAGATCCTGCGCTACAACCCGCACTCGGTCATCGAGGGCATGGCGATCGGCGGCTATGCGATGACGGCCACCGTGGGCTACAACTACATTCGCGGCGAATTTTTGGCTGAACCCATTCCGCGCTTTGAAGCCGCCCTTGCGGAGGCCTATGCCGCAGGTTTGCTCGGTAAGAACATTTTGGGCTCCGGTGTGGATTTTGATCTGCATACCTTCATCGGCGCGGGCGCGTATATCTGCGGAGAGGAGACTGCGCTGCTCGAATCCCTCGAAGGCAAACCCGGCAAACCGCGCTTCAAACCGCCGTTCCCCGCCAACTTCGGTTTGTTCGGCAAGCCCACCACCATCAACAATACCCAGAGCTTTGCCTCGGTACCCACCATCATGCGCAAGGGCGCCGCGTGGTTCGCCGGCTTGGGTCCCGTGAATTCCGGCGGCACCGCGATGTTCTCCGTCTCCGGCCATGTCGAGAAGCCGGGGAATTTCGAATTGCCGATGGGGATCCCGTTCAAGGATCTGATGGATCTGGTCGGCGGGGTTTGGAAGGGCCGCAAGCTCAAGGCCGTCATTCCCGGCGGGTCCTCCTGCATGGTCGTGCCCGCCGAGATCATGTGGAATGTGAATATGGACTACGACTCGCTGAAGAAGGCCGGTTCCTCCTTCGGCACCGGCGCCGTCATCGTCATGGACGAAACAACCTGCATGGTGCGCGCGTTGGAACGCCTCGCACGTTTCTACATGTCGGAGTCCTGTGGACAATGCACGCCCTGCCGCGAAGGCACCGGGTGGCTGGATCGAATGTTGAAGCGGATCATTGCCGGAGAAGGGCGCAGCGAGGATTTGGGACTGCTGCTCGATGTGGCCAATCGTATCGAGGGGCACACCATTTGCGCATTGGGCGATGCTGCCGCATGGCCGGTGCAGAGCTTCTTGAAGCATTTCAGGCCGGAGTTTCAGTACATGATTGAGCACAAGGGCCGCTCGATCATGGAAGGCGCCACGCAAATGGACGGCCGGCCGGCCGTCGCGGCATAGACCATGGCAGACGATACGGTCAATATCGAAGTCAACGGCGTACCGCTGAAAGCCCGCAAGGGCCAGATGATCATGCAGGTGACGGACCCGGCTGACATTTACATTCCGCGGTTTTGCTACCACGACAAATTGACGGTCGCGGCGAATTGCCGCATGTGCCTGGTCGAGGTCGAAAAGGCGCCGAAACCCTTGCCGGCATGCGCCACGCCGGTGACCGAAGGCATGAAGGTTTTCACCAAATCGCCCAAGGCCGTGGCCGCGCAACGCGCAACCATGGAATTTCTGCTCATCAATCATCCACTCGATTGTCCGATTTGCGATCAGGGCGGGGAGTGCGAGCTCCAGGATTTGGCTTTAGGCTTCGGGCGGGACATATCACGCTTCAGCGAGCGCAAGCGCGTGGTGAAGGACAAGAACATCGGTCCCTTGGTGTCGACCGACATGACGCGCTGCATTCATTGCACCCGCTGCGTGCGCTTCGGCGCGGAAATTCAAGGTTACCCGCAAATGGGCGCCACCGGCCGCGGCGAGCACATGGAAATCGGCACCTACATCGAACACAGCGTCGATCATGAGTTGTCGGCCAATATCATCGATTTGTGCCCGGTGGGCGCGCTCAACAACAAGCCCTTTCGTTATCACGGCCGCGCGTGGGAAATGACGCAATCGGCGCTGGTGTCGCCGCACGATGCCTTCGGCACCAATCTGTACGCGCACGTGCTGCGCGGCAAGTTGCTGCGGATGGTGCCGCGCGAGAACGAAGAGATCAATGAAACCTGGATCGCCGACCGCGACCGCTTCGGCTTCGAGGGCATGTACTCCGGCGATCGTGTGTCGCAGCCGATGCTGCGCATTGACGGCCAGTTGCAGCCCGTGGAATGGGAAGTGGCGCTGAACGCCGCCGCCGAAGGGCTGCAAAAGGCCGCCGCCGCGAGCGAGGCCGCGACCGGATACCTCGCCTCGCCGATGGCCTCGGTCGAGGAGCTGTTTCTGCTGGCGCAAATCGCGCGCGGTTTGGGTTCAAACAATATCGATCATCGCCTGCGCCAGTTGGATTTTCGCGCGCAGGAGACCGAGGCGGCTTATCCGCATCTGGGGCTCAAGGTAGCCGAGGTGGAACACCTCGAGGGCGTGCTGATCGTGGGATCGGATGTGCGCCATGAGATGCCGATGCTGGCGCATCGAATCCGCAAGGCGGCGATCAAGGGCGGAGCCCAGGTGGGTTTCGTCAATCCGCGCCGCTTCGAATACATGTTTCCGGTCGCAGGCTATGCCGTGGCCAGCGACTTGGTGGCGGAACTGTCGGCGCTGGTGCACGCCGCGGCGGGCGCCGCGAATAAGCCCGTGCCGGCCGGGGTGGGCAATGCGACCGTGACCGAGGGTCATAAAGCACTGATTTCAGCCCTGTCGCATGGTGCGCGGCATGCCGTCATTTTAGGCACATTGGCCCAGCGTCATCCTGCCTACGCACAGCTTAAGGCCCTGGGCACCGCGATCGCTGATTTGTGCGGCGCCAGTGTCGGATGCATCACGGAGGGGCCGAATGCGGCCGGCGCCTACCTCGCCGGCGCGGTGCCGCATCGAGCATCCGGCGGCGCGCCGATCGGTGCGCCGGGTTTGTCGGCGCGCCAGATGCTGGAGACGCCGCTCAAAGCCTATGTGCTGTTCGGCGGTATCGATCCGCCGCATGATCTGGGTGTCGATGCTTCGGCGCTCGCTTCCGCGGATCTGGTGGTGGCGATGACCACACATCTGCCCGAAACTCTGCGCGGCGTGGTGCACGTGGTCCTGCCCATCGGCTCCTTTGCGGAAAGCGCCGGAACCTACGTGAACGGAGAAGGGCGCTGGCAGAGTTGGGCCGGTGCCGCGAAGCTCCCCGGCGAGAGCCGGCCGGGATGGAAGGTGCTGCGGGTGCTCGCGAACCTGCTGGGCCTGCACGGCATCGACTACAACAGCTCGGATGAAATTCGCGATGTCTTGAAGGTGTTGTGCGGCACCCGCACCGAGGCCGCGCGCGTGCCGGCCGGCGCGATACCCAATGGCGAGAGTCCCAAAGGGGCGTGGGTGGACATCCCGCCCTACCAAAGCGACGTGCTGGTGCGCGGCTCTGAACCTCTGCAAAAGACCAAGGACGGGCGTTTGACCCGCGCCGTGATCTGATCATGTGGGATTGGGCGCCGCTTCGCGATTGGATTTCCGGCTACATCACGCCGTACTGGACGACGCCGCTGCTGCTGGCGGTGCAGACCTTGATGGTCATGATCTCGATTATTCTGGTCATGGCGATGTACACGTATGCGGAACGCAAGGTAATTGGCTGGATGCAACTTCGGGTGGGGCCGAATCGCGTCGGCCCTCTGGGTTTGGCACAGCCCTTCGCCGACGTGCTCAAGTTGATGTTCAAAGAAATCATGATCCCGGCAGATGCCAACGGATTCTTGTTTCGCGTGGCGCCGTTTCTGGCCCTGGTCCCTGCGCTCGGCATTTGGGCGGTCATTCCCTTCGGCCCCGGGCGCGTGTTCTCCAATATCAATGCCGGATTGCTGTACGTGCTATCACTCACCTCGGTGGGTGTGTACGGCATCATATTGGCGGGTTGGGCGGCGAATTCCAAATACGCGTTCCTGGGTGCGATGCGCTCGGCGGCGCAAATTGTCGCCTACGAGATCGCCATGGGATTCGCCATGGTCGGGGTGCTCATGGCCGCGGGCAGCCTCAACATGGGCGAAATCATCGCGCACCAAGGCGGACTGTTCGGCTGGAATTGGACTTGGTTGTTTCCGCTGTTCATCGTTTATTTCATTTCAGGCGTGGCGGAGACCAACCGCGCGCCGTTCGATGTGGCGGAGGGCGAATCGGAAATCGTCGCCGGCTTCCACGTCGACTACTCCGGCATGGCCTTTGCGCTTTTTTTCGTCGCCGAATACGTCAATATGATTTTGATTTCGGTGCTGACGTCGATCTTTTTCTTCGGCGGCTGGCTCTCGCCGTTTGACGGCTGGGTCGCCGCGGATTCGTGGTTGGCGCAGCCCAGTTTCTTCTGGCTCGCGCCCAAGGTGTTTTTCTTCATGTTCGTGTTTCTGTGGTTCCGTGCCACATTCCCGCGCTACCGCTACGATCAAATCATGCGCCTGGGGTGGAAGGCGCTGATTCCGGTCACGCTCATTTGGTTGTTGGTCGAGGGCGTCATGGTGTACGGCCACGTCGGGCCCTGGAAGGGGTACATGTAATGCAAGGCATCCGCAGTTTCATCAAAACGTTCTTGCTCTGGGAGCTGTTGCAGGGCCTCTGGGTCACGTTGAAGAGCATGTTCCAGACCAAGATCACCCTCAACTATCCGGAAGAGAAGGCGCCGCAGAGCAGCCGCTTCCGCGGCTTGCACGCGCTGCGCCGCTATCCCAATGGAGAGGAGCGCTGCATCGCCTGCAAGCTGTGCGAGGCCGTGTGTCCGGCGCTCGCCATCACCATCGAGTCGGACGTTGCGAGCGACGGCACTCGCCGCACGACCCGCTACGATATCGACCTGTTCAAGTGCATTTATTGCGGATTCTGCGAAGAAGCATGTCCGGTGGATGCCATCGTGGAAACCCGTCTGCACGAGTATCACATGGAGAAACGCGGCGAGAACATCATGAGCAAGGACAAATTGCTCGGAATCGGCGAGCGTTATGAAACCATGATTGCGGCGGATCGCGCCGCCGATGCGCGGTACCGCTGATGTTTCCGACGATTCTGTTCTTTATTTTTGCCTCGGTGCTGGTGTGCGCGGCGCTGGGCGTCATTCTCTCCAGAAATCCGGTGTACTCCGCGCTGCTGCTGGTGCTGTGCTTCTTCAACGCCGCGGTCATCTGGATATTGTTGGACGCCGAGTTCCTCGGCATCGTCCTGGTTTTGGTCTACGTCGGCGCGGTCATGGTGCTGTTCTTGTTCGTCGTGATGATGCTCGATGTGAATCTGGAACAGCTGCGCAAGGAATTCGTCGGCTACTGGCCGTTGACCGTGGCGGTGGCGGGCTTTGTGGTATTCGCGATGATCAATGTCATCGTGGTGAAGCACCTTGGCGGGGCGGCCTTGAGGACGGCGCCTGCGATCGCAGCCGATTATTCCAACACCCGCGACTTAGGGGTGCAGCTTTTCACCCGCTATGCCTATCCGGCGCAAGTTGCCGCCGTCATTCTGCTGGTGGCGAGCGTCGCCGCCATCGTGCTCACCTTGCGCCAGCGCAAGGGCGGCAAGCCGCAGGACATTGCGAAGCAAGTGGCGGTCCGCGCCAAGGACCGTGTGCGGATCGTCAAGATGGCCTCCGAGAAACGACCATGATTTCCCTGACCTACGTACTGGCCTTGTCGGGTATTTTGTTTGCCATCGCGGTGGCCGGCGTGTTCTTGAACCGCAAGAACATCATCGTGCTGCTAATGTGCATCGAGCTCATGCTGCTCGCGGTGAATTTCAATTTCGTCGCGTTCTCACGGTTCCGCGGCGATATTGCCGGACAGATTTTCGTATTTTTCATTCTGACCGTCGCGGCGGCCGAGGCGGCGATTGGTCTGGCGATATTGGTGGTGCTGTTCCGCGAACGCAGCAGCATCGATGTCGAAGATCTCGACACGCTTCAGGGCTGAGACGGCAATGCAATCCATTTATCTCACGATTGTCCTGGCGCCGCTGCTTGCATGCATCATCGCAGGCTTATTCGGCAAGAACATCGGCCGCGTCGGCGCCCATAGCGTCACGATCCTCGGGGTCGGGATTTCCTGTGCGCTGTCATTCTATGTGCTGTACCAGCAAGTATTCGAGGGCATGGAGCCGTTCAACGGCACGGTCTATACCTGGCTGCTGAGCGACGGCCTGCAGCTCAATGTCGGCTTCCTGATCGATCATTTGTCCGCGATGATGATGGCGGTGGTGACCTTCGTCTCGCTGATGGTGCATATCTACACCATTGGCTACATGGCCGACGATGATGGCTACCAGCGCTTCTTCAGCTACATCTCCTTGTTCACCTTTTCGATGCTGATGCTGGTCATGGCGAATAACTTCCTGCAGCTGTTTTTCGGCTGGGAAGCGGTCGGGGTGGTCTCCTACCTCTTGATCGGCTTTTGGTACAAGAAGCCAACGGCGATATTCGCCAGCCTCAAGGCATTTCTCGTCAATCGCGTGGGCGACTTCGGCTTCGTTCTCGGCATCGCCGCGGTGCTGCGCTACACCGGCTCTCTGGACTACGCCACGGTGTTCGGTCATGCCGGTCAGATCGCCGCCGCACAGATTCATATCACCAGCACGGTGAGCTGGTCTGCCATCACCTTCACCTGCATTTGTTTATTTATCGGCGCGATGGGCAAGTCGGCTCAGGTTCCGCTGCATATCTGGCTACCTGACTCCATGGAAGGCCCCACGCCGATTTCAGCGCTGATCCACGCGGCCACCATGGTGACCGCCGGCATTTTCATGGTGGCGCGCATGTCGCCGCTGTTCGAACTATCGGAGACCGCGCTGTCCTTCGTGTTGATCATTGGTTCGACCACTGCGTTCTTCATGGGCCTCATCGGCATCGTCAGCAATGACATCAAGCGCGTCGTGGCCTATTCGACGCTGTCGCAGCTCGGCTACATGACGGTGGCGCTCGGCGTATCCGCCTATGGCGCGGGCATCTTTCATCTCATGACGCACGCCTTCTTCAAGGCGCTGCTGTTCCTGGCGGCGGGCTCGGTGATCATTGCCATGCATCACGAGCAGGACATGCGAAAAATGGGCGGCCTGCGCAAGTACATGCCCATCACCTATTGGACTTGCCTGGTGGGGTGTCTCGCCCTGATCGGCTTCCCGGGCACCTCCGGATTCTTCTCCAAGGATTCACTCATCGACGCGGTGCACGCCTCGCATCGCGTGGGCTCGTCCTACGCCTACTTCTGTGTGGTCACGGGTGTGTTCATCACGGCGCTGTACACCTTTCGCATGTTCATCATGACCTTCCTCGGCAAGGAGCGCATGGACCACCACACCCAGGAACATCTGCATGAGAGTCCCTGGGTCGTCACCGTACCGCTCATTTTTCTGGCGATCCCCTCGGCCGTGATCGGCTGGTTCACCGTGCAGCCGATGCTGTACGGCAAATTCTTCGAAGGCTCCATCTTCGTGTTGCCGGCCAATAATGTGCTCGAACACATCGGCGAGGAATTTCACGGCTCGGCTGCGTTCGCCTTGGACTCACTTCTCACCTTGCCCCTGCTGCTCGCCGGCTTGGGCGTACTCACGGCCTACGTGTTCTTCTTGTGGCGGCCGGCGCTCGCAGACGCGGCCGAAGCCAGGCTCAAATGGCTGTACACCATTTTGGTCGATAAATTTGGCTTCGACTGGTTCAACGAACACGTCATCATGGCCGGCGCCCGTTTGCTGGGCGGGGGCCTGTGGCGGGTGGGCGATCAGCTTGTGATCGACGATGGACTCGTCAACGGCAGCGCGCGTACGGTGGGTTGGTTGGGCTCCGTGATGCGGTACGCGCAGTCGGGATACCTGTATCACTATGCGTTCGCCATGATCCTAGGGTTGGCTGCGTTGCTCATGTGGCTGATCTGGCGATGATGTTAAGCGCTCATTTGCTGTCGTGGCTGATCTGGCTGCCCATCGTGGGCGGATTCGTGGTGTTGGGGCTGGGGCACCGCACGACGCTGGCGAAATGGGCATCGCTCGCCGTGAGCGCGCTGGCGCTGCTCCTCAGCATTCCGCTGTGGAGCTGGTTCAAGACCGGCACCGCGCAAATGCAGTTTGTCGAACGCTCGCCATGGATCTCGACCATTCATGCCGAGTTCTACGTCGGCGTCGACGGCATTTCGATGCCGTTGATCTTGCTGACCACCTTTACCACCCTGCTGATCGTCATCGCAAGCTGGCAGAACGTCGCGAAGCGCGTGGCTCAATACATGGCGGCCTTTTTGATCTTGGAAGGGCTGATGATCGGCGTCTTTGCGGCGCTCGACGGCGTGTTGTTCTATGTGTTCTGGGAAGCGATGCTGCTGCCGATGTTCATCATCATCGGAGTTTGGGGCGGCCCGCGCCGGGTGTACGCCACCATCAAGTTCTTCCTGTACACCTTCATCGGCTCGCTCCTGATGCTGGTTGCGCTCATTTACCTGTACTTGAAGTCAGGTAGCTATGAACTGGCGGTGTTTCAGCGAATGCCGCTCACGCTGACTGAACAGACCTTGATTTTCCTGGCCTTCTTTGCCGCTTTCGCGGTGAAGGTGCCGATGTTTCCGGTGCACACTTGGTTGCCCGATGCGCACGTCGAGGCGCCCACCGGCGGCTCCGTGGTGCTGGCAGCCATCATGTTGAAAATGGGCGGATACGGCTTTCTGCGCTTCTCGTTGCCGATTGCGCCGGACGCCAGCCGGGAATTGGATTGGCTGATCATTGCCTTGTCGCTGATCGCAGTGGTGTACATCGGTTTCGTGGCGCTTGCGCAGCGCGATATGAAGAAGCTGATTGCCTACTCATCGATCGCGCACATGGGTTTTGTCACCTTGGGCATGTTCATCGGCTTTCAGATCGTGGCGCATACCGGCAAGACCACGGGCATTGCACTGGGGTTGGACGGCGCCGTGGTGCAGATGCTGTCGCATGGCCTGGTTTCCGGCGCGATGTTCCTGTGTGTAGGGGTGCTCTATGATCGGGTTCACAGCCGCGAGATCTCCGCCTACGGCGGCGTGGTGAATCCCATGCCGAAATTCGCGGCATTCATGGTGCTCTTCGCGCTGGCCAATTCCGGACTGCCGGGGACATCGGGCTTCGTGGGCGAGTTTTTGGTCATCCTGGCCGCATTCAAAGCCAATGTCTGGTACGCGTTCCTGGCCGGCACCACGCTGGTGCTGGGCGCCGCCTACACCTTGTGGCTGGTCAAACGCGTCATCTTCGGGGAGATCGCCAACGATAAGGTGGCGGCGCTCAAGGATCTCAATGGCCGCGAGTTCCTGGTGCTGGGACTGCTGGCAGTTTCAGTGCTGCTGGTCGGATTGTGGCCGGCACCGCTGCTCGATGTCATGCGAGCGTCGACGCAGCACTTAGCCGAACAACTGCTGTTCTCCAAGATCGCACCTTAGGACAAGTATGATTGCCGGCTCATTCAATCCAAGCGTCTTCAACTCAGGCCTGGTGTACGCCTTGCCCGAAATATTCCTGTCGCTGGCGGCGTGCGTGATTCTGATGTTGGATCTGCTGCTCAACGAGGCGCAGCGCCGCTGGACCGGTGTTTTGGCGGTGATCAGTTTGTGCGTCACCGCGGTCTTGGTGGTGGCCCAGCCGCTGACAGGCAAGATTGTCGCGCTCGGCGGTCTGTTCGAATTGGATCGGATGGCGCAGGTGCTGAAAGTCGCAACGCTGGTCATCGTCGCGGCGGTGTTCGTCTATTCGACCGATTATCTTAAGCGCCGCGCCATCTTCAAGGGCGAGTACTTCGTGCTGGGTCTGTTTGCCACCTCGGGCGCCATGGTGCTCATCTCGGCGGCGAGCCTCATCACTTTGTACTTGGGACTGGAGTTGATGTCGCTCTGCCTTTACGCCATGGTGGCGTTTGATCGCGACTCAGGTATAGCGGCCGAGTCGGCCATCAAGTACTTCGTCTTGGGTTCCATGGCCTCCGGAACCCTTCTGTATGGCATGTCCATCGTCTATGGCGTCACGGGAAGCCTCGAGCTGGCCGAGATCTCGACTGCCGTCCGTGCCGCCGGAATCGGCGGCAATATCGGTCTCTTGTTCGGCATCGCCTTCCTCATCGTCGGCGTGGGTTTCAAATTTGGCGCGGTGCCGTTCCACATGTGGATTCCGGACGTGTACGAAGGCTCACCCACCTGTGTGACGGTGTTCATCGGCACTGCCTCGAAGCTCGCGGCATTCGCGCTGGCGATGCGCCTGCTGCCCGAGGCGCTGGGCTCGTCGCACGCGGATTGGAGCCAGATGCTGGTGGTGCTGTCCGTGTTGTCGATGGCCATCGGCAATATCATCGCCATCGCGCAGACGAATCTGAAACGCATGCTGGCGTACTCGACGATTTCGCACGTGGGTTATGTGCTGCTCGGGATTCTTTCGGGCACGGCACAGGGCTACCAAGCCTCGATGTTCTACATGATCAGCTACGTCCTCGTCGCGGCCGGCTCATTCGGCATGATCTTGCTGCTGGCCAAGCAGGGTTTTGAGGCCGACAAGATCACGGACTTCAAGGGACTGAACGCCAGAAGTCCCTGGTTCGCGGGCATGATGGCCATTCTCATGTTCAGTCTGGCCGGGCTGCCGCCCTTCATCGGCTTCTGGGCCAA
>DATHKV010000146.1:0-6450 GCA_035488895.1 Steroidobacteraceae bacterium | reverse complement strand
TCGGCCGGGCGGTTTCAACCGCGAAACGGGCTTGAGTTCGGTTGCCAAGGGTCCGGACGGCATCAATCAGTTGTTCAAACCGTCGGGCTACGCGCCTGATTCGTTGACCAACAACGAGGTCGGCCTGAAATCGGAATTCTTTGAGCATCGCCTGCAGGTCAATTTGTCGGCGTACCACATGCTGTGGAATGAGATACAGGATCCCCTGTTCAGCCCGTCCCAGCTCGGCAACACCACCTTCGTCACCAATGGCGCCAACTACCGTATCAATGGCGCGGAGTTGCAGGTCGTGGCGCGCGTGACGCAGGGCCTGACACTGATGGGGTCGATGTCCTACAACGATGCCAAGCAAGCCAACAACCCCTGCCTGCTGGCGAACAATCCGGCCAGCGTGACTTTCGGCAAGTGCATCACGCAAATCGTGAATCCGGCGGGGATCTTGGCGCCGGCGGACGCCGTCTTTGGTCCGCAAGGCGGCGTGCCGGCGTTTTCGCCGAAACTGCAGTACAACGTGCGGGGACGATACGACTGGGCGATCAGCGACTACAAGGCGTTTGTCATGGCTGGGGCCAATCATGTGGGCGAAATGTTCAACCAGATCGACAACGGGACGACGAACTTTGTTGGGAATCCGACGACCACCCTGTTGCGGTACTTGCAGCCCGCGTACACGACCTACGATGCGTCGGCCGGTGTTGCCAAGGACAATTGGACCGCGGAAGCGTTTGGTACCAACCTGGGCAATTCCAATGCCAGCACATTCACCTCATCGGCACAGTTCATCAAATCCGAGGTTCCTCTACGGCCACGGATCCTCGGCGTTCGGATCGGCTATAAGTTTTAAGTAACCTGCGGTCAGGCGGGCAGCAATGCCCGCCTTTTCCGCCTGCGCTAGGCATGCGCTAAGCCGCATGCGCTAAGCTAGGATCGTGAAGCCTGGCAGAAATGATCCGTGCCCGTGCGGCAGCGGGAAAAAATATAAGCGATGTTGTGCTGAACTCAGCAGCGTCGGGATGCAGGCGGCATCGCCGGCGCCGAGCATCGATGTGGATGATCTCACCGTCTTGATGAATAGAGGACAGTATGCGCAGGTGGAGATGAAGACTCGCCCGCTCCTCGACCTTCACCCGAACTCAGGGCCGCTTTGGAAGCTGCATGCCGGCGCACTGATGCTGGGAGGCAAGGATTCGTTGCACGCGATGCAGCGCGCCAGCGAGCTGTTGCCGACGGATGCCGAAATCCACTTCTATCTGGGTAACTCACGGCACGATCACGGTGATCTTGCGGGTGCCGCGGCAAGCCAGCGCCGGGCGCTTGCGCTCGAGGCGGATTTTGTCGAAGCGCACGACAGCCTCGGTACGGCGCTGCAGGACGCGGGACAGTCGGCGGATGCGGCCGCCAGCTTTCGGCGGGCCCTTGAGCTACGGCCGGATTTCGCGGAAGCACATGGCAACTTGGGTAATGCACTCGTGGACCTGGGACAGTTTGAGGACGCGGTGCACCACTACCGTCGCATGCTCGAGCTGCGGCCGGACCTCGCTGAAGCCCACAATAACTTGGGGAATGCGCTGCTCTCTTTGAGGCGCTTTGAGGAGGCCGCGACAAGTTATCGGCGTGCCCTCGCCCTTCGGCCCAACGCGCCCGGCGCGCACGCCAATCTGGGAAATGCGCTTCACGCGCTCGGCCGCCCTCAGGAGGCCTTGACCCATTGCCGGCGTGCACTCGAGCTGGAACCGGATTCCGCCGAGGCGGAGCTGCTCAAGGGCAATGCGCTGTTCGACCTAGGATTGTTGGACGAGGCGGCCGCAAGCTATGCGCGAGCGCTCGACCTTAAACCGAATTACACCGACGCGCACATCGCCGCCGGCAAGGTGCTGCGTCAGATCGGCCGCATTACCGAGGCAGAGGAGAGTTGCCGCAGGGCCCTTGAGCTGGCAGCGGACTCGAGTGAAGCGCTGGCGTTGCTTGGCGAGATTCAGGCGGACCGCGGCCGTTTTGACGACGCCGAGCAGCTGTTCCGACAGGCGATTGCCATCACCCCGGATCAGCCGGAGGCCTGGGCCGGCCTCGCCCGCTACCGCAAAATGCAGCCGGACGCTGCCTGGCTCGCGGGCGCGCAGAGGCTGCTCGGCAAGTCCTTAGGCGTAGGTCAGGAGATCAATCTGCGCCATGCGCTCGGAAAGTATTTCGATGATGTGCGGGACTTCGACAATGCATTTTCCAGCTACCGCCTTGCAAATGAGCTGAAAAAGCGCAGCGCTCTGAAATACGACGGCGCGCGTCTTGCCCGACGCGTTGATCGAATCATCGCGCAGTACGATACAGACTGGCAGCGCATCGTGCGGGCGCAGGGTAATGAGTCTCGCCGCCCGGTTTTCATTGTCGGCATGCCGCGTTCGGGCACGACGTTGGCTGAGCAAATCCTCGCTTCGCACCCGCACGCCTTCGGCTGCGGTGAATTGCGCTTTTGGCACAGCGCCTCCGTAGACTACGAAACCGCGGCGCTGCGCGGGACCGAGGGGCGCGAAGCCATACCGGCGGCGGCGGAGAAATACTTGAGCCTGTTGGCGGGCTTTTCAGGCGACGCTTCGCGCGTGATCGACAAAATGCCGGCGAACTTCATGAATTTGGGCTTGATCCATGCAGCCTTTCCGCATGCGCGCATCCTGCACATGCAAAGGAATCCGCTCGATACCGGTCTGTCCATTTACTTTCAAGTTCTTTCCAACACGCATACTTACGCCAACGACTTGGAGGACATCGCGCATTACTTCACGCAATACTCCCGCCTCATGGCGCACTGGCGATCAACCTTGGCCGATGGCACGATCTTGGAAGTACCTTACGAGCAACTAGTGGCGGATCCCGAACCATGGATCCGACAAATCGTGCAATTCGTCGGTTTACCCTGGGACCCACGCTGCCTTAGACCTCACGAGACCGAGCGCACGGTGATCACCGCCAGCAACTGGCAGGTACGACAGCGGATCAACACGTCAGCCGCGGGACGCTGGCGCAACTACGAAAGACACTTGGGTCCCCTGCAATGCCTCACCGAGCTGGAATCCTAGCGCATGATGACGGACCTTGAGTCGGGCGCATCTGCCTCGCCGGTCGAGGCAGAAGTCATGCGCATTCGCGGACTGCTGGAGCAGCGCCGCTACGCCGATGCTCTCGCGGCCGCCAACGCTCTCGCCGAGCAAGTTCCCGAGAACCGCGACGTCTTGTACATGATGGCCGTCAGCCTTCGCTATCTCAGTCAGATTCCGGCGGCGCTCGGAGCGCTCGATCGCCTCGAGCGGCACCATCCGGGCTTCAGCCGTCTGTACCAGGAACGCGGTCACTGTTACGTGGCTTTGCGGGACGCAACGCGGGCGATCGAAGCCTTTCTTAGGGCGGTGAACATCAATGTGGCGCTGCCCGCGAGCTGGGCCAAGCTCGAGGGACTGTATCGCATGACCGGCAATGCGGAAAACGCCGCCATGGCGGCCGATCATGTCGCCACCTTGAAAAACCTGCCCGCCGACGTGGTGACCGCGACGGCATTGTTCTCGGACGGCGATTTAGCCCCGGCCGAATCCATCATTCGGGCCTACCTCCAGAAGCACGGCAACAACGTCGAGGCCATGCGCCTGCTCGCCCGTATTGGCATTGCGCACGATGTGCTGGACGATGCGGAAATACTGTTGGAGGCCGTCTTGGAACTCGCCCCCGACTACAGGAAGGCGCGGTTCGAGTACGCCCGGGTTCTGCTCGATCGGCATAAACACACGCGGGCCATCGAAGAACTGGAGAAACTCCTGGCACAGGAGCCTGAGAACCGCCAGTTCAAGACCCTCTACGCCACCGCCTGTGTCGGGATCGGTGCGAACGAGAAGGCGCTCTCCCTATATCGGCAGCTTCTCGTCGACGCGCCGCAAGCGGCGGAACTTCATCTTTCGATCGCCCACTCGCTGAAGACCCTGGGCAGGCGTGAGGAGTCCATCGATGCTTATCGCGCGGCGAGCGCGGCCCGCCCGGACTACGGCGATGCCTATTGGAGCCTCGCCAATCTCAAGACCTACCGATTCGCCGACGACGAGCTCACGCGTATGCTGGATCAAGAAGCACGGCCGGGGATATCGCCGGCCGATCGCTACCATCTGTGCTTCGCCCTGGGTAAGGCGCTCGAAGATCGCGGCGACTACGAGAAATCCTACCGCTATTACGAGCGCGGCAATCAGCTCAAACATGCCGAGCTGCGCTATCGGCCTGAAATCATCGAGCGCAATACCCGCATGCAAATGGACACCTGTACGCGCGGGCTGTTTGCGCGGCGCGACGGCGTCGGCTCGAGCAAAGCGGATCCCATATTCATCGTGGGCCTGCCGCGCTCCGGGTCCACGCTGCTGGAACAGATCCTGGCCTCTCACTCACGCGTCGAAGGCACGCACGAGCTTGCGGACATCCAAAGAATCGTCCACGAGTTGCAGGGTCGTGAGGAAACCGGCGCCGCGGATCCGCGCTACCCGCGAGTGCTCAAGGACTTGAGTGCCGAGGAGTTTCTTCGCCTGGGTGAGAAGTATCTGAGCGATACGCGCATCTACCGCACCGACAAGCCCTTGTTCATTGACAAGATGCCGAACAACTTCCGGCACATTGGTCTGATTCATCTGATGCTGCCAAACGCCCGGATCATCGACGCACGCCGCGAGCCGATGGCTTGCTGTTTCAGCAACTTCAAGCAACTGTTTGCCTCCGGTCAGGAGTTTACCTACAGCATCGAGGACATCGCGCGCTATTATCGAACCTACCTGTCGCTGATGGATCACTGGAACGCCGCGTTGCCGGGACGGATTCTCAAGATTGACCATGAGGACATCGTCGAGGATCTCGACGCAAACGTCCGCCGGCTCCTCGATTTTTGCGGACTCGAGTTCGAGTCCGCCTGCCTGGATTTTCACAAAACCGAGCGCAGCGTACGCACCGCGAGCTCCGAACAGGTGCGGCAGCCCATATTTCGCGAGGGACTGGACCAGTGGAAGAACTTCGAGCCGTGGCTCGGACCGCTCAAAACTGCGCTCGGAGATGCCCTTGAGCGCTATCGCGATTGAGCGCAAGGTAAGGCCCGCATGACAGATCCGGTATTGCTGACGCCCGGTCCGTTGACCACCTCGACCGAGACCAAAGCCGCGATGCTCTCGGACTGGGGATCCTGGGACGGCGCCTTCAACGCCATGACGGCATCGGTCTGCCGCGATTTGCTGGCTATCCTGCATGCACAGACCGACCACGTCTGCGTACCGCTGCAGGGCAGCGGCACTTTCGCGGTCGAGGCGGCGCTCGGAACGCTCGTTCCCAGGCACGGCAAGGTTTTGGTGCCGGACAATGGGGCCTATTGCAAGCGCATTGCGCGCATCCTCAAGTACCAGGGCCGCGAGGCGGTGGTCCTTGCGCTTGATGAGCAAGAACCGTCCAACCCTGAGCGGATCGATGCCGCGCTGGCCGCCGATCCCTCCATTACGCACGTGGCGCAAGTACATTGCGAAACCGGTACTGGCATCTTGAATCCGCTGCACGAGATCGCCGCCGTCGTGGCAAATCGCGGCCGCCGGCTGATCATCGACGCCATGAGCTCCTTTGGTGCGATTCCCATCGACGCCCGTACTTTGAAGTTTGACGCCTTGATCACCGCATCGGGAAAATGTCTCGAGGGAGTACCGGGTATGGGGATGGTGATCGCCCACCGCGCGGCATTGGAAGCCTCGGCGAACAACAGCGCGTCGCTGGTCTTGGACTTGCTCGATCAGTGGCAGTACATGCAGAAGACCGGTCAATGGCGCTTTACTCCGCCCACGCATGTTCTCGCCGCTCTGCGCACCGCCTTGGATCAGTTCGTGGCGCAGGGCGGGCAGCCCGCCCGGTTGGCGCGCTACACCGAAAATTGCCGCGCGCTGCTTTCCGGAATGCGGGCGCTGGGCCTCGAGGCCTTCCTGCCCGATGCGCTGCAAGCGCCGATCATCGTCACATTCCACGCCCCGCCCGATCCCAAGTACGACTTCGCCGAATTTTACCGCCGGGTTCGAGAGCGCGGCTTCATCTTGTATCCAGGCAAATTGACCACGGTCGAGACGTTTCGAGTCGGCTGCATCGGCGCAATCGGCCCCGGCATATTGCGCGACGCGGCGACCGCCATCGGCGAGACGCTGCGCGACATGGGAGTCAGCCGCTACGGGTGAACTGCAGCATACGTTGAAGCAAAGACACATGATGATGATTGCCTTCGGCGGCGTCATCGGTGCGGGTCTATTTGTCGGCAGCGGCGTCGTCATCAAGTCCGCAGGCCCCGCGGCGGTGGTTTCCTTTGCGATCACCGGGCTCCTGATCGTATTGGTGATGCGCATGCTCGGTGAAATGGCGGTGGCACTGCCCGCCGTGGGCTCTTTCTATGAGTATGCCCGGCTGGCATGG
>DATHKV010000145.1:0-104124 GCA_035488895.1 Steroidobacteraceae bacterium | reverse complement strand
GGTCCAAACCGAAGTGAAACCCTCAGATGGAGATAGACCACGTCAATCGCCGCCATAGAATCAATCGAACGACTCAGACGCCGTGATTGCTAAAATAACGCTGTTGATCTGTTAGTTGGAAGGAAGGAGGCAGTGATGTCTGTAGACGTGAAGTATCGTACGAGTGCCACCGCGACTGGTGGTCGAGATGGGCAAGCCAACACCGCCGATGGCAGCCTGAACGTTAAGCTGTCGCTGCCCAAGGAACTCGGCGGCGCCGGCGGACCGGGCAACAACCCGGAACAGTTGTTTGCAGCGGGCTATGCCGCATGCTTCATCGGTGCCATGAAAGCCGTCGCGCCCGCGCAGAAATTGCGGGTTCCGGCGGATGCCACCGTCACGGCGACCGTCGGCATTGGTCCCCGCTCCGAGGGAGGATTCGGAATCACCGCCGATCTCAAAGTGAGTCTGGCGGGTTTGGAACGCGCCGATGCCGAGCGGCTCATACAGGCGGCGCATCAAGTCTGCCCGTATTCAAATGCAACGCGCGGCAATGTCGATGTAGGTCTCGCGCTAGCTTGAGGTTTCTTCTTCGTCTGGTCGGCCCGTTCACACGTCCGTGTGTTCGGCCGACACCGGCGAGTTAGAGGCTGTGACTCTAACTCGCCTTCCGGATCTCGGTCGCCGCCGCCCCTCGATCCTTTGCGACTTCCATGTCGCAATGCGCCTGATCTACTCCAGATTCCGCATTCCTTCCCGGACTCCGTCGCGAAGCATCGGAGAATGACCCTTAGGTCGGCCCTGAGCAACGCGAGGGGTGAGGCACGAAGTGCCGACTAACGCGGACTACTGTCCGCGTTGAACGCCGGAGATCTCAGCGACGGCGGCCCGAAGGGCGAGGCCAAGGGCCAGAGTAATTACACCTCTCTTCCTCTTGGCGCGACATAGATTCCTGTCCTTATGTTGGTTACCGTACAGATCGCTCTCCCGAGCGCTGCGTATGGTTCGGCAAACCAAGGTGGGGAGCACAACAAGTCCAATGCAAGTCCAGAACCGTCTGCTTGAGCAGTTACCCAGCAAGGCATTCAACATCATCCGCAACGAGTGCGAGCTTGTTGATCTCACGACGGGCGATGTTTTGTATGAACCGGGCGAACACATTCGCGAGGTCTATTTTCCGACCCAAAGCGTGGTATCCCTGGTTGCCAAAGCGGCCGTGAATGCGACCCTGGAGGTAGCGCTGGTGAGCGACGAGGGAATGATCGGCATACCACTACTGCTAGGCGCCGACAGCAAACCGTTTCGCGTCCTCGTACAGAAGTCCGGCACCGCGTGGCGCATGAAGGCAGAGACCTTTAAGCGAATGACGGACAGTCAACAGGCATTGCGGGACGCGCTCAACAAATATGCTCTATTGCGACTTGCACAGGTGGCACAAAACGCTATCTGCGCCAACGCCCATCAGATTGAAGCGCGTTTGGCACGTAGGCTCCTGATGATGCAGGATCGATCTCATTCGGATCGATTCTCTGCGACTCAGGAGTCTCTCGCCAGCATGTTGGGTGTGCGACGCTCGACGGTGACCGTGACGGCGATCTCGTTTCAACAGAGAAAGATTATTCAATACCGCAGAGGCACTCTCACCATCCTCGATCGGAAGGGTTTGGAAGCGTTGTCGTGCGAGTGCTATCGGGCAGCGTGACATTACCCCATTGAACGTATCGCAGACTTCAACCCACCGAACACTCCGGCGTCGTTAGTGTCGAGATAAGCCGGCCTTATCACTCAACCGCGGCACTCTCAATACCATTGCGGCACCAATCCGAAAGAGAAAACCATGGTAGACCGAAAAACATTTTCGGACAGCAGGGGCAAGATCGCTTCGGAAGGCTCGGCGAGCAGACCCGCGGTCTCGCGCAGCATCGTTCTGTTTCTGATACTCACTGCCGCGTTGAGTTCGATCTTCTATGCGTTCATCATTGCCACGGGGCACGTGGGCGGCGGCAACGGCATCTATGAACTGGGGTTGATGTGGTCTCCGGCGATCGCCGCCCTGCTAACGTGTCGAATGAGTGGCTTGTCGCTGCAGTCGCTTGGCTGGGGCTGGGGAGCGTGGCGCTGGCAACGGTTGGCGTTTGCCATCCCTCTGGGGTACACGGCGGTTGCCTATGCCATTGTCTGGCTCTTTGGCTACGGCGGTTTTCCGGATCCGAAATTTGTCGAGAGTACCCGCGCCAGCCTTGGCTGGACCGGCGCCCCCGATTGGTTGGTTTTGTGTGGCTATTTTCTCTTAATTGGCAGCGCGGGCATGGCGCTCAGCATGGCCTTCGCCCTCGGCGAGGAGATCGGCTGGCGCGGCTTTCTCGCACCCCAATTGACGTCCCGATTTGGGTTCAAGGCGGGCGCGCTGCTCACCGGTGCAATTTGGACCGTGTGGCACCTACCTCTCCTGTTCTTTGCCGATTACAACAGTAGCGCGCCTTCTTGGTTCGGAGTGACTTGTTTTGCAGTACTCATACTCGGCATGAGTGTCATCATGGCGTGGTTGCGATTGAGATCCGGAAGCCTTTGGACGGCCGCAGTCTTTCACGCGAGCCATAATCAATTCATTCAGGTGTTCTTTACGCCGGCAACCAGCATGCGCGGCACCAGGACCGCTTTTGCGATTGACGAATTTGGCTTTGCACTCCCCGCCGTCGTGCTGATTCTCGCGATCGTATTTTGGAGGAAGCGGTACTGAACAATCTTCGTGTCCGGACGTTCGCCGCCGCGCGGACCACTCTTGTGGCATCTTGCGCTAGGCTAACGCGACATTCATCGCACCCACCCTGGCGGCTATCTTCTCTTGGCGCGGCGTCACCAAGGCTTCTTCGAACGACCCGCTTTTTTGCGGCGTCCCGAAAAGCAAACGCGATCCACCACTTTACGGACTGACTGGCATTCCAGGTATCGGCGGACCACCCGTCACCGGTACGTACAGATCGCCACCGACAGGAATTCCAATCACAGGAGGCCCACCCGTTGCCGGAATTACTAAGCGTGGCATCGTGTTTGGAATCTGGGGTGGAGTTGGCGGAAACGGGTCTGGCGCGGTATCCACCAACGAGGGCCCCGTGTTTCCTGCGGCGCCTGAAACCAAGCCCTGGGTCGCACATCCCGTGGTGGCCGAGAGAACCAGCAGCAAGGCTAAAAGAGTTTTCACTTAATCCTCCTTAAGGCGTGAGCCCCGCTCGACTCGATCCATTGCGACCTGAACGTCCTAATAGAGTTAACGTGCATTGCATGTTTCGGCCTACTCGATGCAGGCAAAGATCTGTCAAGGGCGCTCCGGGCCAAGGCAGTCGTCGCGCATCAGTGGATTGTCTGAGCTCGTGAATCTCTCACGGTGTAGTTGTTGTGCTTAGTGCTGGCGATCAATGTGGCGATGCCGAAGTAATGTGCCGCAAGGCGGCCGTCTCGATCTCGGACAGCCGCATCACTCACGTCAACGCTGACGGCATGGATCCTCGGGGCCGCTCCACCGACTTGCTGTCCAGTGCATGGGTGGTTCGGCGGATTTGGCTTGCACAAGCGCCAAATCAATCGGCAGTAACGCAGCAACCGCATTTTGAGCGTCCGGCAAGTCGCTTCTGAGTGCCATCCCTCTGTTAGTTCCCACCGGCGCCAAGTCGCCGACATAGACGGCGTGTCCGGCTGGCACGAGGAAGGTTGGCGCATTCAGCGGTGGGCCCACGTCGAAGCTGACGGCATAGACCCCCGCCGGCACTCGGTACACCACACATACGCCGACATAACCACAGCCGACGTTACGATTCCCATCAACCTAAAAGTTCGATGCTTCCATTCCATACGTCCTCCATCTGGCTCGAACTGTTCGGTCCGCCACGCTCCGCTCTCTGCTTCGCTGCAGCGGAGACTTCCTCGCCTACCATCAAAGCCCCTAGGGGGACGGCTTCGATTGCAGAATATTTATTGCCCTCGTCTCCATCTGCGACATTTGCATTCGATTCCCATGCTCCGACGTATATAAGGCTCGCAGCAACGCTTTGTCCCAACGGGTCATTTCGAGCGGCACTTCGGCGTTGGGACCTGCGAGCAGATTGAGGATCGTGGAATTCGCGCCGAGGTCCGCATCTTGGTTAATCTCGACGAAGCTTACCATTGCGATGTAGTCCGCAAATTGTCCAATACTAAGTTCAGCGACTTGCGCGGGATCGATTACAACGAGTGCGGTGCTAATGCGGCGCACCTTGGGAAATATTAATAAAGTGCTTGCGCCGGTTGATGGCCCTCGAACGATTGGGTAGTCTATTGTTCCCAGCCCCGCATCTACACTCGCCGCGAGTAAACCCGAGATCTCGTTTGAGAGAGCTCCCGATCCAATGTTGTACCAGACCCTGATGGGACGCGACTTTTCAATAAATCTCCTTACCGGCGCAATGCCATGCGCCGTGTCGTACATTCTCGGCTGACGACGCCACCATAGCTTTAAAAAAGTCTCAGGATTTTTGGCGACAACGATGAAGAGATTCGGGTGTTTACAATTGTCCTTGGCTAAAGGAACACCCGATTCCCGCGCCAATTCGGAAAGACGCCTCAACACGAACTCTCCCGCCGGTCGGATCATACCCTCGACTGTAGGACAAACCGCGTCTTCCCAGCGCAACGGTGACTCGTCAAACAGGGGCTTCAGCATCGCTGAATGAAAGAATTGATCTACTTGTTTTCGCAATGTCTCGCGCTGCGCCTGGACGGTGATCTGATCCAGCGAGTCCGCTCTGGCGGCGCCAGAAATGTTCGCGAGCACAAGTAATGCGGCTGCGATCCAACAGCTAAGGTGTGTCCCTACCGTCGTGACATCCATGACACCTCCGCGACACCAGCACCCTTCGCTAGTCCGTCTTCAAGCGGTTTCAAGAGCTAAGTTCTACTCTGGTTGATTTGGCGGGTCAAATGCGCGAAAAGCCTATTTATGCAGGGATTGGGCGCGATCGCAGCGGCGCGTTTAATGATTTGACCACCCCCAGTTAATGTGGCGAAGCGTACGTTTGGTACGCTGAGCATCGCTGATCGCCATGGGAGGGCGGGGGGATTGTATGCGAGTGCCAGAGACACAGTTCGACAAGTCTGCGAGATATCGCCGCAGTTATCCCGCGCCAGGACGTGCGGCGCTGGTTGCATTATTGCTCGCTACATCCGCTGCAGCAGAGCCGCCAGCCAAACCCCCTGAGCAACGATCTGAGACGGAACTCAACACGGTTACCGTCGAAGCCCAGCGGGCGTCACTCGAACGCCAAGTGAGAACCTTCGTGTCGGCCATTGCCATGCAACGCTTCGGAGATTCCCTCGCGCGTTGGGAAGAACCGACGACAATCTGCCCTCAGGTCGCTGGATTGCCCCGCGACGAAGGCGAATTCGTCCTCGCTCGCTTGTCGCGAATCGCACTTGCCGCGGGCGCGCCTTTGGGTCGCGAGCGCTGCAAACCCAACTTCTTCGTCATCGTGACCGAGAAGCCGAGTGAACTGCTGAAGGGGCTCGAGAAGAAACACCCAGAAATGTATACAGATGGATACTACACGTTGGTGCGCAGGTTTCGCAGCTCGACCAGCCCGGTTCGCGTTTGGTACAACGCGGAACTGTATGATGATTTCGGAATTAGGGTGAACTCGGACGGTTCTGGATCAGGGAGCGCGGCTTCCGCTATTGCATTTAGCTCGATGCGAGACCTTACCTCGGTCGTCGTAATCGTCGACACGCAACGCGTAAGGGAAAGCGGCGTCACCTTCGGGCAGCTTGCCGCGTATATCGCGATGGTTGGATTTGCAGAACTTCGATCCGACCCTAAGATAGGCGCCGCCCCCACGATATTGAACGTGTTTTCGACCTCAGAAAAGGGCCGCGCCGCGGGTCTAAGTTTATGGGACCAAGCTTACCTCAAAGCTCTTTACCGCACGAGCCATAAAGACAAAATGCAGCTGGCCGAGATCAGGACATCCGTGGTGAACGATCTCACGCCCTGATCACGAGCAGCTGGCGAAGTCACGAGGCACATCCGCGCAGGCGCGTCGATCCCTCACTCGTCCCCATCCCCGCTCCAAGACCGACACTGACGACAACAACACTCGTAACGGTAAGTAATCAGTTCCGTCACTCTCGGGGGCCTCACGGGCCCCCTCTTTCTTGTTCGCTAGCCGCGACGCAATGGCGCGTATCAAACATCGTCGCGCGCACCACGGGTGAAGCGCTTTATTTGTTTTCCGGGGCCCCCTCCTTTGGCTACCGTGTAATCGCGGTCATTGGTGCATATTGTGCGCACCACAGGCGGATCGCTATTTGCGAAGGTCGAATTGGGACGCTGCAGTAACTGTATCGGCATAGGTTTAATGATTTGGCCACCCGAAGTTAATATTACGAAGCGTTCGTGTCCAATTCCGCGCCGCGGATAAGATGCCGTTTTCGACACATGGGCATATCATGTTGTCACCAGCTGAAACGGACACCAGCGATTGGCGGATGCGAACAGACAACAGGAGTTAAATCACCCATGAGAACTCAACTCGTTCTCCCCTTTCTTATTGTGATATTCGGACTGTCTGAGACGGCGCGCGCTGATATCTCGCCTCGTGCGGGCGAAACACCAGAAATCGGCGATGTAAGCGTCAAAGCGCCGAGCCCTCCTGCCGATCAGGAATTAGCGGGCAACAGCCTGGATGCATTCATCTCGCACCACGCCACAACGCACTACGCGAATACCACGACGACGGGCAACTCTGCACGTTGGCGTGGAGGCAAGCAGAGCATTTGTCCGTTCACTGAAGGGCTCAGCCCGGGATACAACGCCTTCGTCACGGCGCGAATTCGCGCGCTCGCCGCGTATGTTGGTGCACCCGTAGCATCGGACCCACAATGCAAATCCAATGTGCAAATACTTTTTACGAGCAACCCCTCGGAAAAAATGGATTCCGTCGTGAAATGGGCGACGGGGCCTGCCTTTCACAATAGGTATGCGGGCGGTGGCAGGAATCTAATTGCGTTCAAAAGCGACCACGCGATTCAGGGCTGGTTTCTGGTAACAGGTGGCGACTCCGCTGTATTGAGTACTGACGTGGCATTGGTAGGGTTTAGCGTCCAACCCGTTTGGCCGCAGGTCGAACAAAACTACGCCGGAAGCAATGCCACGGGAACGCGTGTCGGCGGTGCTAGCGGAACGGGCAGTGGAATTGGGGTTGTCATCCTAGTTGTCGACACAACGAGAGTCGTCGGGTACTCCGTCGGGACGATTGCCGATTACTTAGCGATGCTCACAATGTCGGTGGCACAATCTCCCGATCATTGCGATCCGCTGCCGAGCATTTTGGATCTAATGTCGACAAGCTGTGGCGCGCGTGAGAAGCCTATTGCCCTTACCGCCAGCGATCTAGCCTTTTTAAAGGCTCTTTACTACAAAAACACAGGTCTGGGGCCGTCGCCTTCGAGATCCGCGATCGAAGACAATATGATGAGACAGTTCAAGTTGCCTTAGGTAAAAAAGCCCACGCAAAGCTCGCGTGTGTACGACGCGAAACTACCGCGATTCCTGAGCCTTCTCCGTCTGGCCAGGAGTTCGGGCTTCCTGCCCTCGCCTGGCACCGGCGGACTCAGAGGCGTGACTCTGAGTTGCCTTCCGGACTCTCATCCGAAGCGCTGTCGAGTCCGTTGCGACATCCTGTCGCAAGCCCACTCTAGAGACCATTGTTTCGTGCCGCCCAGGACGCGATCGCCGCGCTTCACATGGGTTTCGGACTGAAAGCCCTTTCGACGTTTGTCACATCGAAAGCAATTGGCTTCGAGGTGAAATGCACCTCCCCTTCCAGTCAGTTCCTTTCCGTCTTACCTAGTCAATCTGCCTATTTCTGTTCCGGCGAATAGTGCGCCCACCGTCCCGCGACGCAAGCGTAATAGTCCACGCCTTCCGGCAGATGATTTTCCACGCCGAACATGACTCGCGTCTCGCGTACGCTCAACCGCTCTCCCGTATCCATCATTACGAAATCGTGGGGAACCATCTGCCATGCCTCCATTTCCGGTCGCCCGATTGCGAATACCCATAACACACGCCGGCACCCAATTAGTTTCAACACGCGGTTTTCGGAATCGGCGCTGCGGAAATTCAGACACCAGCCAATCTTGAGCCTCCTCCACAAACCTAGGGGTGCCGGATCGCAAAATTGGGGGTGAGCACCCGATGCGGTGTCATTCCCGACGTCTCATCCTCGCTTCCTTGTTTCGCAATGCAAGTAATTTGTTAAGGAGGCTATATGAAGAGACTCAGACGATTAGTTCAACAATTGCATCTTCCCGCCAGCGCCCTCGCCCTCATGAGCTTGGCTCAGCTGCCCGCGCAGGCGCAAGATGCCCACTCTCATTCGCAGGCGCAGCAAAATGCCGAACTCACTGCGGACCAAAGGAGCCAGGCGAGAACCCTTCTGAAGAAGGTCCGAGACGCGACCGAGCGCTTTCAGAATGTGCAGGTGGCTGAGGCGGACGGGTATCAGCTTCTGTTCGGCTGCGTGAGCGGCGATAGCGTAGGTGCGATGGGACTCCACTATGTCAACATGGACCTGGTCAGCAAGGGTGAAGTGAAGCTCAATCATCCCCAGATTGTGATTTACGAGCCGACATCAGACGGGCGCGTGCGCCTGACCGGTGCTGACTATCTGATTCTCGCCGAAGGGTGGGACAAGAACCATCCGGGTGATCCGCCGCAGCTCATGGGACAACTGTTTCATTTGTTCGACGCTCCCAATCGCTTCGGGCTCCCGGCGTTCTACACACTGCACGTCTGGGCGTGGAAGGACAATCCCAACGGTGCGTTCGTGAACTGGCATCCCAACGTTTCATGCGAGTCATTCACAGGGACGGACCCGCGGCGCTAGTCGGCCCGGAAATGACAGCCCCTTTCATCTGCTCGTCGGATGGAAGGGGCTGTGTCGTACTCCTCTCCGGATCTCACAACTAAGGCGCCAATCGGGTGCCAAAGTACTGCGCAAGCCACCTCCGGATTCACGATTCGCCCTACTCTCGGAACACAGCGGGTCGTTGGTTGATTCGTTGGGCCGCAGTGAAATGAGTGCAGCGATGAGATTTCATCTTTGCTCCAGGTATTGGGCGGCCAGGGACTGTAGTTCCCGAAGCGCGGTTGAACGGCCGCTTAAGCTCTCCTCGTCGTTGAGCGCACTTGCAGCCTTCATGAGCTGCAACAGCACGATTGCGCGGTCCCGCGCGCGCTCCGCGGAGAGTGTCGGCGAGCGTGCGCGCAAGATCAAGGCGATACGCTTGCGCAGCAGATAGCGAAATGTCTCGCGACGCGTGCGCTCATCCATTCGGGCTTCGGCTAAGGGCAATGTCGCTGCACGCTCCTGCGGGTGAGCCCGCAGCACGGCAAAGAGACCCTCGATGAGGGCCGCGGTGGAGAGATTCCGTGCCTGAGCCTCGAGCGATTCCAAGTCTGCGGTGAGCAACGCGATATAGCTTTGCACCAACGTGTCGGCGAGTGCTTCCTTGGAGGGAAAGAACTGATACAACGAGCCGATAGGCGCCTCGGCACGCGCAGCAATTTCCGTCATGGTCGCGGCCGCATAGCCTTTCTCGGCGAAAACGGCCGCGCCGGCGGCGAGCAGTTCGGCGACACGTTGCTTGCCGCGCTGACGTTTCGGCAAAACCGCCGCCGCGGTCCCTGCTTGACTTGACATTTATGAGTCTCCCCTCATAATTCGAGTTATATGATGATACCCTCATATAAGCGGACCGTATACCCCCTGATCGCTATCCCCTTTTCCAATTTTGCGAGAGAGAACATGCTATTGAATACGAAGACCACGGCTCTGGTACTTATCGACCTGCAGAAAGGCGTCCTGGCTATGCAGGTTCTCCCCAACCCTGCGAGCACCGTTTATGCGCGCTCGAAGGCGCTCGCATCCCGCCTTCGCGCGGCCGGCGGACCCATCGTCTGGGTACGCGTGTCTTTTGCCAGCAATTTCGGTGATGCGCCGCGCGCAAGGGTCGATCAGCCGAGCGACATGAGGGCCCTGCCAGCTGGTTGGGATGAGTTTCCTGAAGCACTGCCTCCATCGGACGTGATCGTGACCAAGCGTCAGTGGGGCGCCTTCTACGGCACGGATCTTGATTTGCAGCTGCGGCGCCGCGGGGTGAACACGATCGTGTTGGGCGGCATTGCCTCGAGCATCGGGGTTGAGTCCACGGCGCGAAGTGCCTGGGAGCACGGCTACGAACTCGTCCTTTGCGAGGATCTCTGCTCTGATTTGAGCGCGGTGACGCACGCCCACAGTTTCAAGTACATTTTTCCCCGCTTGGCACGCGTGGTGGATTCGGAGTCGATTACCTTCGAATGAGTACACCCGAGGTTTCTACCGTGCTCCGGGCCAAGCTGCGACTCGGCAGCTGGCCCACCCCGCTGCTCTGGCTCGCACTACTGGCGCTGTCGGCGGCGATTTTTGCGGGCTGGAGCGCCTTGAGACTGCCAGCAGCGCTCCTGCTGGGACCCATGATCGCTGCAATCGTGCTCGGCGTGAATGGGGCAGAAATTCAGGTGCCTCGCATCCCATTCGTGGGCGCGCAAGCGCTCATCGCCGCCATGGTGGCGAAAAGCATTACCCGCTCGATTCTGGTGACATTCAGTCATCAGTATTGGCTCTTCTGCACTGTGATATTAGGTACCCTGCTAGGCGCTGCCGGCATCGGCTGGTTGATCAGTCGAACGGGATTGATCAGCGGTGCAACCGCCGTGTATGGCACCTCGCCGGGCGCGGCCAATGCAATGGTCATTCTCGGCGAGGCGGAAGGCGCCGATGCGCGCTTGGTGGCCTTCATGCAGTTCTCACGTGTGTTGCTGGTGGCCCTGGCGGCCGCGTTGGTGGCGCACTTCTGGGCGCATGTCGGGAATGCGCAGGCCCCCACCGCACCCTGGTTCGGCCCGGTCTCTTGGGGCAACCTTGCTCTGGTACTCATCCTTGCACTGATCGCTCAGCAATTCGCGCGAGTACTGGGGCTGCACGCGTGGGCGCTTTTGGGCCCGATGGTCCTGCTCTCGGGGCTACATGCCGCCGGATGGCTTCAGATTGATCTGCCACGTTGGCTGCTGGCCGCGGCGTACGCCTCTTTAGGGTGGTACATCGGCTTAGGTTTCAGGCGCGAAGCGCTCGTCCATGCGGGCCGCGCCATGCCGGTCGTCATCCTCGCGGCGCTTACTTTGATGGGATTTTGTGCGGTATTGGCACAGTGCCTCGTCAAATTGACCGGGACCGACGCGCTCACCGCGTATCTTGCAACCAGCCCGGGAGGCATTGACTCGATAGCCATCATTGCGAGTTCGACCCCGCAGGTCGATCTGCCGTTCGTGCTGGCCCTGCAGTCGGTGCGACTGCTGTTCGTGATCGCACTGGCGCCGCTCATTACGCGGTTTGTCGTCAAACACTCACCGCATTTGCGAAAGCCACGGAGTTGAATGTCAGATATTGCCCGAATCCCACTTGAATTGGGGCTGCGCGCTGATGCCAACCGGTTCGACGACGCACGCAGGACGACAGGCACTAACAACCGGCAGACAGGACCTCAGCATGACAAGCGCAATTGCAAAGGAACTTCCTCCGTATCGACTCGACACGGTCAACAGTCGACATGCCGGCGGCGAGCGTTTCAGGGTGCATGTGTTGGGGCGCTTTCGCTTACTCGGCGGGGATACGCCTATCACGATCCCTCCACGCTTACGCAAGCCGCAGGAGCTGCTGCAGGCCCTGATCGCATTCGGTGGAACCGAAGTGAGCGCCGGCGTGCTAATCGATGCGCTGTGGCCGGATTCCGAGGGCGATGCGGCTTATCACGCGCTCGAAAGCGCTCTTTACAGGCTGCGTCAGCTGCTCGGGGCACGCGACGCGGCGCGCATGGAGGGCGGCAAGGTCAGCCTGAACCGGGATCAGCTGTGGGTCGACATGTGGAAGTTCGAAGAGGAGCTGCAGCGTCCTCATGATCCGGGGGCGAATCGCATCGACAGGATCGGGTGTCTCCGACGCCTCTATCACGGGCATTTTCTCCAGCATGAGGCCGAAAGACCCTGGGTCTTGAGGGCACGCCACGAGTTGCGCGATGGTTTGCTGGGTGCCATCCGCGATGCTGCGCGTGCGTGCGAACGTGCGCGCCGTTGGGAGGATGCGGCGAACCTGTATCGATCCGGGATCGAGCTCGACTCGCTCAACGAGGGTCTGTATCGGGGCTTGATGCTCTGCCACCGCGAGATTGGAGACCACAGCGAAGCGTTGCAGGCCTACAGGCGCTGCCGCGAGTTGCTGACGCGCTTCCTCGGCGTGCCACCCAACGCCAAGACGCAAGCTCTTTATCACAGCGTACGCGAGCGCGCTGTGAGTACGCGCACTTAGGCCGCGGTGAGGCCGCCACGCGTCTGTTCAAGCGAGGAAACAACTATGAAGTGTTTTTCTCAGTATGAGAGCGTGAGGTATTCTTTCTCGATCCTATCGAGAAATATACGATAACTATATGATAATCAAGCTATAGTGAGACTTCGAGACTCGGGTCATGCCGGCTCCGATTCTTGGCGCTTGCAGTGCCTGGTTATCTTTGTACCTTGGCGGCAAGTACGTCAACTTGCCCAATTTGTGGGGGTTGAGAAAGCAATTCTGAAGCGTTCGCCATGAGCGCTGCGGCAATAGGACCAGCGAGATGAGCTTTACGCCCCGCGTCGTCTGCAAACGCATCGAATATCGCGAATGTCGAGGGCCCTGTCTGCAGCGCGAACCACACTAACGTTCCGGCCTCCTGATTCGCGAGCGCCAGTGCATCAGTCAAGAATTTCGCCACCACCGCCTCTTTTCCAGCTTTTGCGTGCAATTGAACCAGCAATCCAACTTTGACCATGATCTCCTCCATTGCGCGAATAAATTGGGAAAAACGGCGCACCCTGCGACCGCTCTTGATCCACTCATAATTCTGCCAGAACTATGGCCTTTTACCGACCCTCTATCAAAAGAGCAGTGCATCAGACGACCGGAGGATGAACATCGACAGGTTTCTTCGACGGCCGGGATTCTTTGTCTAGTCGAGCCGTTCCCCTGCCCTCGCCCGACACCGGCGGTCCAGAGGCGCGACTGCGCCCGCTTGCGATCCACGTTCACTGCGGAAACTTCAACTCTCGCATCACTGCCTGGAAGCGTACCTCTTTGCGCAACGGGTCTAGCAGCGGGTCGGTTTTCAAACTCGCCAGGCCCGGGTCATGCAGCCGCAGCGCCGTTTCGAGCCATTTCAGCGCCTTGGGCACATTGCCCCACTGTGCATAGATAGTAGCGTTTTGGTATGCGCCGTCGTCGCCGCCCCACGCTGTAAATTTCGCGAGTTCAACCTCTGCGTCCGCATGCCGGTGGAGCTTGTCGTAGACTATTGCAAGGCACTGTTGGCTCGCCCAGTAGTCCGACTTGATCTCGCAGGACGCCTGCGCGCTTACCAAGTCTCCGAGCCCGTAATACGCCATCCCGCGTTGCGCGTAATAAACCTTGAAGTCCGGCGCAAGTCGAATGCCTTCCGTATAAGCCGCTACCGCTTCATCATATCGACGAGCGTAATACAGCGCCTGAGCGAGCGCCGTATAGCTGGCGCGAGCGAGCGGGTCAAGTACCACGGCATGACGAGTGGCCGCAACGCCTGCATCGAAGTATCCCACGGAGGCTGAAAAGCCACCGCTAATTCGCAATACTTGAGCATTGCCCGGAGCGAGTGCCAGTGCTCGCTGGTACGAGGCACTTGCCTGCGTGAAGTTGAGGGTATCTTCCGCAACGCTCCCCAACGCGAGATAAGCCTGCGCCAGATCCGGCGCGATCCGAAGTGCCTGACGAGCATCTGCTTGCGCATCGACAAAAGCCTCGCGGACGGCGGTTCCAGTCGCGGCTTCTGCACCATAGCTGGACAACGCGAGCGATCGCGCCGCATAGGCGAGCGCATAGTTCGGATCGAGGCGCACCGCCTCGGTGTAGGCGGCAATTGCAGCGGGGAGGTCCTTAGCCTCATGTCTCGATGTATACGCCCTGACTCCTCGCAGATAGGCATCGAAGGCTGCCGGGTTGCGCGTTCCACCCATCTCGATTTTCGAAGAGGGATCGCCCAGTAATGTCACCTTGAGTGCGCCGGCGACCGCCGTGGCAATCTCCGTTTGCAGTTTGAGCACATCACCCAAGTCCCGATCGTAGGTCTTGGACCACAGGTGAAAGCCCGTGGTGGCATTGATAAGCTGTGCCGAGATCCGGATGGTGTGTGCCGAGCGCCGCACACTACCTTCGAGCACGGCGCCCACGTTCAATCTTCGGGCGATGGTGCCGATGTCATTGTCCTGTCCCTTGAACGAAAAGGCCGAGGTGCGCGCCGCAACTTGCAAGCCCTCGATCTCGGCCAACGAGTTGAGCAGTTCCTCAGTAAGTCCGTCGGAAAAGTACTCCTGATCCTTATCACCACTTAGATTGACGAATGGCAACACGGCGATCGAGTGCGCCGGTGGACTGAACGATGGAGCAGGCCCTGGAGCGTTGGGCGCGGCAGGAGTCGGTGCTGTTCGAGCCTCACCACGTTTCGACAATACCAGTCGGTTTGCTGCCAAGTATCCCGATGTGACCGCGATGACAACAATTGCGGCGAGGAACGCCGCTCTCGAGCGCCACCATGGCAAAACCGGGTCTCTGGCGATCAGCACGCGAGCGGTCGCCGATTCAGGCCCTGTTGAACGCCGTCGTGGCTCTCCCGAGAGTAGCCGCAGCACACGCTCTGCGAAGGCTTGCGCATGTTGACCGGCCGGTAGCCGCGTCCACTGCACCTCTCGAAACCGGTCTGGTACACGCTCATCATCATCAGGCGTGTCGTCGATAACGACTGGCAAGAGAAAAGCCTGATCCGCCGATATCAGGTGAGAACGATCGACTCCAAGCTTCCACTCGAGTCGAAAATACCCCTCGATACGTTCGTGCGCGTTGCGGGAGATAACCGGGATGAAAAGAGCGCATGTCTTGATCTGTTTGCGAATCGCCTGGTCCCAGGCGTCCCCACCCCGCAGCTCACTTTGGTCGAACCACACCTCGATGCCTGCTGCCCGTAATGCATCGCACAAGCTCAGTGCGGCTTGCGTGTCCTGCGACGCGTAGCTTAAGAAAACCGCTTTACTTGATTCGGTCATGCGGGCGCGAGAGCGTTCTAATTAGTGTTGTCGGTGCCCATTGAAATTGTCCGTGCCAAGAATGGCGGAACTCCGGAATCGGCGCAACTCGCCGTTGGCCATACTGTTCGGCGGCACGAGCGAAGAACGCGATGTCTCTATTGCGAGTGCCGCGTATCAATCCAAGTACCAACGAGCGGGCGGCTTCTGGTGCCCCGAAGCAAAATCCCTACCCGGTATGACCGCAACCAGTCTTCTGCCCCAGGCAGCCAAAGCAGCCGGCATCAGTTTCCCCAACCTCTTGGAACGTATTTGCCGGGGCGCACTTAAGGTTGGGTGATCCTCGATCGCAAACGATCCGACGTCCTCCCGATAAACACTGAACTGCCAATACCCATGTGCCGGCCGCCTAGGACCAACCCAACCGTGCATTACCAATTCCTTCGCAATCAATGCCATCATGATGCCATGTCCCATGACGAATACGGACTGATGTTCTCGTGCCAGCTCAATCAGCTTCGTCGCAGCACTTTGCGCACGACTCTTGGTCAAACCTAACGACTCGGAATTGGCTGAATACCCACAGAACCATGCTGCCCGAAATAGCACGATCCAGACCGACGGCGGTAACCAAGGAAAGCCCCACATTGCGTGAGGTAACCCCGCTTCGCGACACACCTCTTCCGAGTTGATTGTTTGCAAAGGCGCCAGCGCTTGAGCGGACTGGAGGCAGCGGAGTAGTGGGCTGCTGACTATCCAGCCAGACCGGATGGCCATCTTGCGCGAAGGCTCTGGAATGTTCTCGACAAAGGCCCCAGCCTCATCGTAGGCACGAATCCAATCAGCGAGCTTGCGCGGAGTAATCCAACTCCATTGCTTGAGCTTCGGCCTGCCATGACGCGCCAGAACGATTTCCATCGACAGGATCTCCTTCCCTGATCAAGAAATGAGGAAGCTATTTACTCCGAAATCATCCCAGTCGTCCTGAGCCACGTCTCCACCAACCGCGGCCACTGCGCGCGATCGGTGACTTGCTCGGTCGCAGGCCGAAGGCGTGACCGCCTTTCGCGTACAGGTGCATTTCAGTGGGGACGCCGGCTTTTTGTAGCGCGACATAGTAGGCGAGAGACTCCTCAGGGTATGGCATCGGGTCCCTGCCCGATCCCTTACCGGCACATCGCCTCCAATTCCTTATACGGCTTGGAGTTCGCCGGAAACTTGAGTTTCTTCTTTTGCATCATCAGTTCCAGAAACGCCCCGCCGGTAGGTTCCGCGATATCCGGATCGTCCTGGTACGCCGGATCCGACATGGCATCCGGCAGACTGATGAATTGCACGCCTTTGGTTCGGTACAGGTTCAGAAGCTCCGGCAACATTCGCGCATCGAACGCTCCCACGTGCATCAGCAGCACGTATTTCACGTCTCGCCCATAGACTAACTGCGACAGCTCCCGGAATTCACCATAGTACTGATCCGCCACCGCCAAATAGCTATCGTGGAGCTTTTGAATCGATTTCTCATCGTGCTTCTCTACACAGCGCGCATACGGCTCGTTCCAAAGATAATCTTCAAAATCCATGCTGACTTCAGCAATCTTGTACCCATGGGAAAACAGCCACGCCCTCACTGCGCGCCGCTTCTCCACCGTATCACCCTCATGCAAGTAGGGGTACCGCAGCCAATGCCAGTCCCTCTTCCCCATCAAGCTCTGAAGCAATCGCTCGTTCTTTGATACCTCCGCCCCAAACTCCTCCGCAGTTTCCTTGTTCAAATCCAAATGCGCCCAGGTGTGATTCCCCAACGGCTGCCCCGCCGCCCGCCACGCCTTTAAGACGGAAAGCGAGCTTGGATCATCTGCACCTCGCCCGCCATTGATGAATCCGTACACTGGCGGCAGCTTCTCCTGCTTGAGCGTCGCCAATATTGACTTCGCTATCTCCAACCGCGTCACCCCTGCCGGCAACGCCCCATGAACTGGAAGATCGTCGACAGTCACGGCCATCTCTTGGCCCGACGCGGAGAAAGCCGAGAAAGCCAGCACCCACGTGAGGACATATGTGTGTTTACTCAGCATGAACGATGCGACCTGCAGCTAATTGCTGACGAGTGGCAGCGAGTACTGGGGCGCGGTTGACAAATCATCCTCCTTATTGCTCGGCCGCATCATAGAGCGACTCTTTCACGCATTAGCGATTGCGCGAGCGGTACTCTGATGGCGTGACACCGAAATGCACTTTGAACTCGCGACAAAGATGCGAGTGACTCGCAAATCCACAGCTCTGCGCGATTTCGCTGATGGAACTTTGGTTCGTCAGCAGCAGTCGCTCCGCTTCTTCCATCCGCAGTCGTCGCAGATACGTGCCTGCCGAGCATCCGAAGAAGCGGCGGAACTCTCGCGCAACGTGAATTTCGTGACGCCCCGCTTCACGTGCAATCTGCGCCATGGTCAGCGAGGTGCCCGCGTTTTCATGCATAAACTCCCGTGCCGCGCGAAGCCAAGACGGTGGCTTAATATTGGCCGACTCTGCAGCGCTGTTTCGGCCAAAGGCGGCGACAATCTCGAGCACGATCCCTTCGCAAGCGATTGCCGAGAAGGAGTCGCCTTGCCGCATTTCTCCAAGCAGCTTGTCGCCCAATTCACGAAATTTAGCGGAGCGCGTGTGCGGTGCCTCATCGAGCCGCGCCTTGCAGTCTGCAAGATACTCAAGCCAGCTGGTATCCGGTTTGAAGATGATCTGCTGGACGCCGGTCGCCCCGAATATCTGGGAATGCGTCGTTGCCGCGGGACAAAATGAGGCCGTACCCCTCGAATACGTTCGCTCATCATTGCCGATGCGTTCCAGGAATGCGCCGCTTACAACGATCCCCATCGAAGGTGCGTCATGTTGGTGCGGCGACATTTCAGTGCGAGCTTGGTAACGGGAAATGCGAAGGTGAGAATGAGCCAACACAGGCGCCTCCAATGTTTGTCCTATGCAAGCGCGCTAGGAACGTGGAAGAACGGAAATCTCAACGAGTATAGTATTCCGCGGCGATTATGAGGGTCATACGATGGCTGTATGGAGCAATTTAGGCCGGAATTTTCTGTGTGGCGCCCTATTCACGGCATGGTCGCTGGTCTGTCACGCGCAGAGTGCCATGACGCCGGTGCAGGCATTGGACTACCGCCGCGTCGGGGATCTGCATTTATCGCCCGATGGATCCAAACTCCTATACGTAATGTACAGCTACCGCTGGGACTGGCAGCCGCACCTTTGGCTCATGGAGATTACCAGCGGCAAGGCGCGCGAACTGACGCCCTCTAAGAAAGCCGAGCGCTCACCTGAATGGTCGCCCGACGGCAAGATGCTGGCCTTTCTATCCAATCGAGACGGCAAGACGCAGGTGTATACCGCTCACGCCGACGGAATCGAAGCAAAGGCCGTCACGTCCCGAAAGTACGGTGTGACGAGCTTTCATTGGTCACCCAACGGCCGGAGCATCGCCTTCCTCGCGAAGGACGACTCCGCGCCAGCCTCCGACAATGGTCCGCAAGTCGCTGACCGGGAGAGCGATTTGTCGCGATTGTGGGTCACCGATCTCGCCTCCGGAATGACCCGGGTCGTCGGCAAGACGGGCGTTCGGATCGATGAGTTTCAATGGCAGAATGCATCGCAAATTCTGGTAATGGCAACCGACCAGCCGCGAGTCGAGCAGCATAACGGCGCCGTGTACACCGTTTCCATTCACGATAGTGCGGTCACCCTGGTAAGTCGTCCACCGCAACCCTTTCGCGGCCTAATTGTCTCGCCCGACGGCAAACAGTTCGCAGTGCGTTCCACCCGCTCAGCGGGACCCGACCCACGCGATCTCTTCGTCGGCACGATAAGTCTTGACGATTTGCGCGACATCTCAGCGCCACCGGACCGGTCCGTCGCCGAAGTGAAATGGCACAATCAATCGGCGATTTGGCTGCGCGTGGTCGATGGGTTCCGAAATCGCATCTGGCGACTGCCCCAAAAGGGTTCGCCCGTGCCAATCGACCTACCGCTCTCTGCCGACTCCTTCGATGTCTCGCGCGATGACGTGCTGGTCTATGCTGGCGGAGACTTTGATCATCTATCGGAACTTTACCTTAAGACCAAAAACGGCAGCATTCGCCAGCTTACGCACATGCAAGAAGACTGGGCCAACATTCGTCTGGCATCGACGAGGATCTTCCAGACCAAGAGCTTCGACGGCACGCCGATCGAATCCGCCTTGATGCACCCTGCCAACGCCCGACCGGGCGAGAAGTTGCCCCTTGTCCTGCTCGTTCACGGCGGCCCGTCATCGAATTTTTTCGCAAATTACAGTTGGGACACCGCTTGGGCCCAGCTGCTCGCCGCGAACGGATACCTGGTACTGATGGTCAATCCCCGCGGCTCGAACGGATACAGCGAGGATTTCATGAAGGCCAACCGCGGTGACTTGGGCGGAGGCGATTACCGGGACCTGATTGCAGTCTTAGATGCCGTGATCACCGCCGGTGAAGCCGATCCTGACCGACTCGGTATCGGCGGCTGGTCGTATGGCGGCGAAATGAGCGCGTGGGCGACCACTCAGTCCAACCGGTTCAAAGCGGCTGTCGCGGGCGCGCCTGTGTTCAATCAGCAAGCCGAATTCGAAACAGAGGATGGCCCGGCGGAGGACGAATGGCATTTCGGTACGCCCTGGGAGCATCCGGAGGTCTTCGCGCGCAACTCCCCCGCGACCTATATCGGCAATGCGCACACACCTACACTGATCCTCGACGGAGAAGAGGATGCTTCCAATCCTGTCGGCCAGTCAAAAGGACTATATCGAGCGCTCAAACACCTCGGTGTCGAGACCGAGATGGTCTTGTACCCGGGAGAGGGGCACTCGCCGCGAAAAGGGTCGTATAACATCGATATGTTCGAAAGAATCCTGAACTGGTACGACCGGTTTTTAAAGAAGCCCAATTAACTACCGACCCGACCCATCCTGACGGCCTCTCCTTTTGGCGTGCCAGCGTCGAGGCTTCTTCGTCGATCGAGCCGTTCGGGTATCCTTGGACTCACGCGAAAACAGATTACTTCGCCCCCAACGCGCATAAAATCGCCGATTAGATACGAGCGTTCAGTATGCAAAGATATCTAAGAGCATTAGTTGCCGCCGCAGGCCTTGCACTTGCTTCAAGCGCGGCGGCGGCGGCCGCGGCCGAGCCCACCATGCACCAGATCTACGAGGCCGCCACCGCCGGCCACTTGGATCAGGCCCAGGAAATGATCGCCCAGGTTCTCGCCAACCATCCAAAGAGCGCCAAGGCTCATTGGGTTCAAGCGGAGGTTTACGCCAAGGCAAATAAGACCAATTTGGCACGATCGGAAGTGCTTGAAGCCGAGCGGCTCAATCCGGGCCTTACCGAAATCTCCGCGAAGGCTGTGCGGCAGCTCAAAACTGAATTGGGTTTGATCGAGGACGGTCCCCTTGAAACCCGAATTCCCCTCGTGAGAATGTCGGGCGGCCTAATCGCGCCAGTCGTCATCAACAAGGCCCTCAAATTGAATTTCATTGTCGATAGCGGCGCATCCGATGTCAGCATACCCGCCGAAGTCTTTGCGAGCTTGGTCAGCGCCAACACTGTTACGCAAGCCGACATCACGGGAGTTCGCAATTACAAGAACGCCGACGGCGAGGTGTCCCAATCGAAGACCTTCATCATCAGATCCCTAAAAATTGGAAACATTGAAGCGCCCAATGTTCAAGCGAAGGTCTCGCCGTCCAACGCCCCGCCCCTTCTCGGGCAAAGCTTCCTCAAACGATTCAAATCCTGGTCAATCGACAATTCCACACAAGAACTCATTCTGAAGCGATGAACTGCTAAAGCGTACAAGGCCGATGGAAACCCTTACAATCAAGCTAAATCGGTCTTTATCAATTCGGTTTTGGATGTCAGTTCAAGTCGCCGCTAATGCCGGGTTATCCCTAAAACACAGGCTGGCCAACATGAAAATGCTCCTATTGATGATATGCCTCGCCGCGACGACGGCCGTGGCTGCCGCGGCGCCGCCCGTCATCGCTTCGATGGAGCAGTCCGTCAGTCCGCTCGTCGTCATACAGGGCGAGCAACACTCTCCCGTCTCTCTCGCGATGCGGATGTCGCAACTGAATGTCAACGCCGTCAGCATCGCCGTCGTCCGCGACCGCAAGCTCGATTGGGCGCGCGCCTACGGCTTTGCAGACAAGGAGCGCAAGATCGCTGCAAGGCCTGACACGCTGTTTCAGGCCGGCTCTATCAGTAAGCCATTGACGGCCCTTGCAGCTCTGCGGCGCATCGATGCGTTTCAGCTTGATTTGGACCGCAACGTCAACATTTATCTGAAAAGCTGGAAGCTGCCGGACAATGAGTTCACCTCCATCCACAAGGTCACCGTCCGCAACATCTTGAACCACACGGCGGGCCTTACGGTGTGGGGGTTCCCCGGCTACTCACGCGACACAAAGATACCCACTACCGTCGAGGTCCTCGACGGCAACGGCAATACCCCGGCGATCCGAGTTTGGAAGCAACCTGACTTGAGCTGGCGCTACTCCGGCGGCGGCTACACCATCCTGCAGCTCTTGCTGAGCGACCAAAGCGGCTTAAGCTTCCCCGTGCTGATGCGCGAATCAGTTCTGATACCACTCGGCATGTATCACAGCACCTACGAACAACCCCTGCCCGGCGATCTGCGCTCGCTGGCCGCCTCCGGCTACGGAGGCGACGGCAAGAAGGTCGAAGGCGACTGGCATGTTTACCCGGAGATGGCTGCGGCCGGACTCTGGACGACGCCTCGCGAGCTGGCGAAGTACGTCATCGCCGTTCAGAACGCAAACCTCGGTCCGACGAATCTCTTATCCCCGGAACTTGTGCACGCCATGCTCACGCCGGGCATGAACAACCACGGTCTGGGACCCGTGATCACCGCGGACGGACTGCGCTTCGGCCATGGCGGCGCCGATGAGGGCTTCCAGGCCGAGGTAACAGGCTTCCTCGACGGTCGCGCCGGAGTCGTCGTCATGGCAAATTCGGACAATGGCGGGCGCCTCGCGCAGGAGCTGATATTGACGCTCGGCAATCTGTACGGCTGGCCGGGACTCAAACCCCTGGAACGCTCCGTCGCGGATGTGCCCATGGCCGCACTCGAACGCCTCATTGGCAGTTACGCGATTGCATCTGGCGAGGACCCTGGCAAGACCGAAGATCTGAACATCACCAGGGAAAATGCCACCCTCGTCGTGACCTATAAGGGAGTCAGAGAAATGATCCTGCTACCTGAATCCGACAGCAAATTTTTTAGCCGCGACTCCGGACGCGAAATCGTGTTCACCTTCAATGACACAACCACCACCATGGATCTCGGCGGCGAACAAAAGGCGGTCCGGCACAGCCACGACTAAGTTGGAGATGTCCTATGCGCGACACGGTGATGCTATTGCATGGAGGCGGCAACCGTGTCGGTACCACCCGATTTTAGTGCCTTCGATGGAGCTTCAAATCCTACCTCCGCCAATGATCCTCATAGCCTGCTTCTAGGCGCAAATAAGGCATTGCAATGATCACAGAATCCGCGATCGATACTCGACATCCCCGAGCCATCATCTTTGACCTCCTCACCGCTCTTCTGGACAGTTGGAGCGTCTGGGATAGGGCCGCGGGCAGCGAGATCCTGGGTCGGCGCTGGCGTGCCCGCTATCTGGAACTGACGTACGCCTGCGGTCTTTACCGGCCGTACGAGGAACTCGTCGCCGAAGCGGCCGCCGATGCAGAGCTGCCCGACACCGCCGCCGTCACACTGCGCGCAAACTGGGACACACTAACTCCCTGGCCGGAAGTCCCACGCGTGCTCGTCGGTTTGCGCGCGCGAGGGTTACACCTCGGCGTGGTGACCAACTGCTCCACCGAGCTAGGGCAGCGTGCGGCTACGCGTTGCGGTATCGCTTTCGATGCGGTCGTGACCGCGGAGGAAGCTGGCTTTTATAAGCCGCGTCGGGAAGCATACCTCGCAGTACTCGCGGCTCTCAAGGTCAGTGCCGAGGACGCGCTGTTCGTTGCGGGTAGCAGCGCGGATGTTGCGGGTGCGGCGGGAGTCGGTATGCCGGTGGTCTGGCACAATCGCGTCGGGCTGCCGGCCCGACCGGGATCTAAACCATTGCGCGAGGCAGTCACCCTCGATGCAACCCTGGAAGGCATCGTGTGAAGATAACGCCGGCGCGCAAGACCCTAAGGCCTTCGGGTCCTCGGTAGAAGTCCCGAGAAAGTCGTTGACCCAAAGTGAATTGCAGACGCTGTTGCAGGCAGAGGTAACGTCACGTCGCACCGCAGTCATTGAATATGAGCGCGGCGGTCGGCATCAAGAAGCCGCGCGCCTCCGGGCCGAGATAATGCTTATCAGCCGGTACGTCGCCTGACAGCGCTACACCGGGCAGTTCGTTGTCTTCACAAAACTTTGCATAACTGGCCTGCTGAAGACTCCGACGTTACCAAGCTTTAGGAATTGCCGACAGATGCCAATGCAGTGCAAAAGCGCTAAAATCCACGCATCGCACTTTGCCCGGAACGGAGACTCGGCACTAAAAGGTGAACGCCATGAAACACGGATGGTCCGCGGTTCGATGGACTCTCGATAAACTATTGAGGCTGGCCGCAGCCGCCACCGCCTTAAGTGCAATGCCGGCCATGCTCGCCGCATTCATCATTTTCAAACCGGCAACCACCTTAGGCCTGATCGTAGCCTTAAGTTTAATGTTGATCGGTTTCATTGCGGCGATTCTGCTTGTTATCGCCAGTGCGGTATTCTGGCCCGACAAATCCAAACAACTAAAAACGCCGCTTCGACGATGGATTGAAGAAACATAATCCAAAGGAGTTCCTTCCATGAAGGCAATCACCGCGACGCTTCTCATTGTCGCGTCCATCTTCACCATTCATTTCGCCCTCGGCGCCGCGAGCCCCGATCGCCCGGCCGGAGTCGATGCTCAACATTGGATCCCCGTTAGTGACAAAATGGGATTCGTCGTGACGACCTCCTCAGCTCCTGGGGCGCTCGTGACGACGGATCGCCAACCACTGTTGCTCGCACCGCCAGCAGAAGGCTATTTCATGGCGCGCGCCGGCGACCGGTGGCAGCGCATCATGATCAAGGACCCCCTCAAGGGACCGGGCACGTCGGGCTGATTCCTCGAAACGCTGCGAATTCGGAGGCCTGCAGGCCGCGTGAGATTTGTTCCAATGTCGATCACTGACCCACGCGATTGGGATGTACATCGTCTGCGTGCTGGAGCAACTGGACTGGCCGTTCGATCCGAAAAGCATGACTGTCGGTCGCATACTGATTGAGCAGATAGGCGTTTATCAAAAATATTGGCGTTGCCCATTACTCCTACGACGGATGTGCCCGGTGTCTGATAGCCCTAGGGTATGGGCAGGCAGACTCTTGCATGGCGGTAGCTCGCCGCTTTGCAAGTGGTATACCAAATGCCCAACGACAGCAAAAACGCGAATCGTGATCGGCGAGGGCCCTCGGATCCGACCGGTCAACGGTCGCAAGACGCGGTCCGTCACCAAGAAGATGCCCTACATCATAAATTTCACAAAGCTCCCCCCGGCAGCACAGCAGACGAAGTGAAACAGGATACGCAGCCGAGCGAGGGCCAGCCAGAGATTCCGAAGGTAGGATCGCGCGATGCGCCCGGCGGCTAGCCAGATGCTCGCGACCCGCAGCTTCCGTGCACTCAAACTGCGATGGGTGAGGTCACTCATTGGCATAGCAGTCATGAGCACCTCGATCTTGTCGATAGCACATGCTCAGGTGCCCGACCGCCCTGCGCTCTCGCCGCCCGGCAACCACGAGGTCGGACGGATTGAAGAGGTCATCACCGCAACGGACAAGGGATATCGGTACATTGGATATGTTCTAACTTGGCGCTCGACGCGCATCGTCGTCGCGGATACTGCCGATCAGCCGCACGCGACGGGCGGCACCCTCGAGATCGTAGTGTATCGAAGCGAAGCAAACGGCCACAGGGTCTTGCGCTTCAAAACGAATTCCGCGGCCTCCAATGAAGAAGTGGCGGACCATGAATCCGCAAACTCGAGCGCCTCGATCACACAGGGCACAGCGCAGATCGAGAGCAGCATTTCCGCGGACTCAGATGGCTATCGGTTCGTGGGCTACTTTGTGACATGGCACGACAAGCGTATTTTTGTCGTGGATCCAAAATCGGATTCTGTCCGCGCGGTTGGAGACACCATCAATTTTCGCGTCTTTCGCACCGGACTTGGCGCCAGCCCCCGACTGTCCTTTTCCTTGTGACGCGCCGGCTTCCGGTCGATCAAGGACACAACCGCCTCCGATGAGGAGCGTGTGCACTTTCTAGCCACGGGCACGCGGGTCGCCCGTCATTGTTGGGCAAGACGCCTCAACAACCTACAGGTCCTTCTTTGATTTTTCCTCCTGGACGCGAGCATAAACCTCCTCTCGATGCACCGGAACATCCTTCGGTGCCTCGATCCCCAGCCTGATTTGATTGGCCTTGACGCCAAGCACCGTCACCGTAATGTCGTTACCGATCATCAAGGTCTCGCCCACTCGCCTCGTTAGAATCAACATCGGCCGACCCTGTTCATTTGAATCAGTCTTACAATGTAGCACGGTGTTCAAGCCGCCCTATCACAGTATGCCTTCGTCCTACAAATTGATACATTTTCGCACTCTGTCATGGTGCCGGCGGTCCTGGAGCGTAACGATACACTGCAGCCGGATATCAAGCGTTACTTGAATACCGGGCCGTGAGCCCAAGCCACCAAGGAGCAGCGCGAACCACGCGTGACCGGGGTGACACGGTGCGCCAAGAACGAAGGGAAAACGATAATGGTCCCGCGGCGGCGTCGGGGGTCGAGCTGCGGACAGGCGCATATTTCCAAATCCCCGCCGGAGTACTCATCGTCACCGCACAATTGCAACGACATGCTGAGCTTACGGGTCGAGGTCTGCCCGCCGCCGGTGTCGAGGTGCCATCCGAAGCTGTCGCCCACCGCGTACGTGGCAAATTGAATCTCGTCGACTAAACCGCACAAGTCGAAATTGAACCAGCGATTCACCGCCTGAAATGTATTCCAGACTTTTTCATACAGCCACCGGCTGTCCTCCTGAATATCGATCCAGGCGATGGTCGATTTGCGGATATTGGGTTTGGCGTACATCATAGTGCCCGCGCGCGGTCGTCGATGCAGGCTCAAGATCATGATTTTCTGGCATTCTTCGGGAGAGAAAATGCCGGTAAATACCAGAGGCGATGAAACGTGACCGTTCATCCTCAAGGCGAGACGAATTCGCTCGGCGTTGTTCGGATCTGCGTCGGTTAACGGGTAGATAAACGAGCCCGCTTGGTCGTCGCCCAACTTCAACTGCAGCCTATGCACCACCGGTACGGCAGAGTTCTTAGAGCTAGCTTTTGGCCAGATCCTGGACCGCGTCTACATCGATGGCGAACAACTGCACCGCGGTTGCCGTGCCAAAGCTTGCGATGCCTTCTGCGCTGGCAAGATATTGCGTGAAAGCGTCTTGAGGGGTCAACGTACCCGGGAACTGACTGGAATCGAAGCGTTCCACCGCAAACGAGACCCCGGCCGCCTGCAGCCGAGTATCCTGCACCACCATGCTCACCTTAGTGATAGCCATCTCCACCGTTTCCGTCCCGATGTCAACGTCGAAAACGGTGACTGAGACGACCTCGACAGCGCTTCGTATCTCTGTGACTGCCGCGTTTTGTGCAGCACGCGCCAGCATGGCGCGATGCTTTTCTTCCAGTTGCTCAGCGGTGAAATAGCCCACCGCAAAATAGCGAGTGGTCGGAACTTCGCGGCTCATCTAACCTCCTTGGCGTGTCGTTATGACTGGAATAACATTAGGGCATCGTTTTTCAGCCCGCCAGACCCAAAAGGTCTATCCATTGGTACGACCGATTCGCCTTCGCTCACTAACAGCTCTCATCGGGACGAGCTTGCTCGGCGGCTTTCTCCTCTTGTGCACGTTCAAAGATGTTGGACTACCGAATTATCACGAACCGCGCATCGTCGCGTGGGTTGATTTCGATGTCGCGGCGGTACGCCAAGGAGTGGCCAGATTCAAAGAGCATCTCGATGCCCAACGCTTCGAGGGCCCCCGACCCGTCGAGCTCAAACTGATTGGCACCGATGTGGACAGTCCCTCACGGCGGGCAATGAAAATGACCGAATTGATTGCCACGAAACCCGCGCTCATTGTGGCCTCTTCGGTCAATGTGGCGAAAACCCTGTTGGCGATGAATACGAAGATTCCGATTTATTTTGTCATTCAGTCCGACCCTGTACGGGAAGGCTTGGTACCCACTTTGCTCTCAACGGAGGCACTCACGGGCTACACTTTTTGCGTGCCCTTGGACGTGAAAATCATGGAACTGATTCGCCGGGTTTTTCCTGATGCCAGAAATGTGGGTGTCGTGGCGAGCGACTACTGGCTGGAAGGGTCGAATATGAGCCTGGATCTCTTCACCCAAGCCAAGGCGCTCGGACTGGAACTCAGAATATTTAACCTCCACAACCGCGATGAGATTAGCCCAATGCTCGGAGGTGCGCGGGCGCGCGAGGTGCAGGTGTGGTATATCCCTTACGCGGATTTCACTTTCAACTACGGTGCGGAGGTCGCGGCGGTCTTGGCTCGCAGCTCCACTCCCACCGTGTACGCACGCCGCAAATTTCTTGAACTAGGCGGCTTGATCTCCGTTCAGTCCGTAGATGAGGAGGCGATGGATGTATGGGCTAAATCCATCGCCAACATTTTGAATGGTGCGCCCGTTGGCAGTATCCCGGTGATGCGCCCCAAGGAAATCGAGATTGCCGTGAAGGCATCGGCGGTCGCGCAACTAGACCGCGCTACACGCGAGCGCCTGGCACGCGAGGCCACCGTTTTCGAGTGAATGAGTGATGCGGGACGCTTAAAGGAACTCGAGCGTGCAATCAGCAACGATGAAAGGGCTCTTTCGACGCTACGTGATCACGCTCGCGAGCCTGGTTTCGGTATCTGTGTTGACGATTGGCTCGATTCTCGCGCTCAACCATTATTTCCAAGACCAACAGCGCGCCCACGAAGTACAGACAGCTGGAGCGCGTGCTGCCGCCGCTTCCATCGACGCGTATCTTCGGGGCATCGAGGGAGTGCTCAGGCCGTTATCGCGGCGCTTGCTAGAGGGTACCGCCGTCGGTCGCACCGCCCAAGCTCGGGATTTTCGCGACGCGTTGAAGTTCGAGCCGGCCATTTTGAATATCCGCTCACTCGACGCGCGATTTCTCGAAACAAACTTTGTCTCGAGACTCGATGCAGATCGCCTCGCGTCCGGCGCGCCATATCCAGGCAATCAACAACTGTTACAGCACTGCGCTTCAGCATTTTGCTACGGTCCCATATTTGTCCGTGATCAGACTGAGCCCTACGTGGCCGTCTCCGTCAATGATCACCAAGGCGGTGACACACTGGTTGCTGAGATTAGCGTGAGGTTCATCGACGATTTGCTGGCCAAACTCTCGATTGGCAAGGCAGGTCGCGCATACGTGGTCGATCTGAATGGACGTTTATTGGCGCACCCCGATCTGCGCACGCTGCTGCGCCGGAGTGACGTTTCGCAATTGCCACAAATTAGAGAAGTAAAGTCCGCGCTCTCGCAAGGGCGAGCCGAATTGCCCTCCGTCTGGGGCGAGAGTCCCAACGGTGGCGCGGTGTTTTCCAGCGCAACCCGGATCTCGGGCCCCGAATGGGTGCTGTATGTCGAGCAGCCGGCCAACGAAATACTGCGCACCGTCTGGGCAACGATCGGCGTGACGATGCTGGTGCTGGCGCTGGGAATTGCAGCTGCGAGTCTCGCCGCACTGCTATTGGCTCGGCGCTTAACGAAACCCATCTTGCAGCTTCGGGACGGCGCACAAAAACTGGGCAGCGGTGATTTGTCGGCAAAGATCGATGTCCAGAGTCGCGACGAGATTCAATCGGTGGCCATCGCCTTTAACGGCATGGCCGATAGTTTGCGCACACTGTACGAAAGCTTGGAATCCAAGGTCCTGGAGCGAACCCGGGATCTCGCGCAGGCAAACGAACAAATCACCACCCAAGCACGAGAATTGTCCGTGCTGAACGACAAATTAGGTGTTCAGCTACAAGAACTCAATGTGAAGCGCGACGCGGCGGACCGGGCGAGCGCAGCCAAGACGCGTTTCGTCGCCGCGGCAAGCCACGATTTGCGCCAGCCAATGCATGCGGTCGGTCTGCTGGTGGGGATCCTCGCGGACAGGCAGATATCGCCGGAGATCGGCGCGTTGCTCACCAAGATCCAGCTCTCGGTATCGGCACTCGAGAATCTATTTGAAACATTGCTCGATATCTCAAAACTCGATGCCGGGATCGTGGCGCCACACCTGACGTGTGTGAGTTTGGACTCCCTGCTCGAGTCCGTCGAACTCAGCCATTCGCAAGCAGCAGTCGCCAAGGGACTGACACTTAGAGTGCACGGCTTGCGAACTTTGGTTTATACCGACAGCGCGCTTCTATTTAGTATGCTCGGCAACTTGGTATCCAATGCGATTCGTTACACGGAGCGAGGCCATGTTGATGTCTACTGCCGAAAACGCGGCTCACTCGTCACCGTATTTGTCGCCGATACCGGCATCGGCATTCCGACGGTGGAATTGGAGCGGATATTTGAGGAATTCTATCAGCTGCCCGACACGAGTCGCAGTCGCGGCCAAGGACTTGGTTTGGGCCTTGCCATCGTCAGAAGGACCGCCGAGCTTTTGGGGTATCAATTGTCCGCAAGGTCTACGATCGGAGTAGGCTCCGTGTTTGGCATACAGTCGCCCATCGCCAGCCCCTATCAATTTCGGCAAATGCCGCCGACACCCTCGTACGGGCACGATCCGGTACTTGCCGGTGCCTTTATTGTCGTCGTCGATGACGATCAAGACAGTCGATTCGCGACTGAAGCGATTTTCAAGTCCTGGCGCTGCCACGTGATTGCCGGCAGCTGCGGCGCCGCCGTTCGCCACGAGCTCTCTTCGCACCTACGCCAACCGGATCTCATCGTCGCGGATTATTGGCTGGGCAACGAGGAAACCGGGCTTGCCGTCATTCAGGATCTAAGGCGCGATGCTGAAATGAGCATTCCAGCCATCATCCTGACGGCAGATCACGATGTGGCACGCGCCGCCACGGCGAAAGCCTGTGACATCGTGTTCCTACAGAAGCCGGCCAACGCTCAACGGATTCGCCGCATCGTGATGGAACTCATCCCCCGAGTGGTGAATGCGGAGCATCAGGCGGTCTCGTCGGAATGAACTCGCGGATGCACGCAGTCGTCGAAACGCAAACCCATGCGGCCCGCCGCAATCACGGCCTGCGTGCGTGTGGTGACATTCAGCGCGCGAAGGGCCGCGGAGGTATGAACTTTCACGGTGCTGCTGGATAAAGACAAATCCCGGCATATGGCCTTGGCGGACTTGCCTTGCAGAATCAGGAACAACACGTCCGACTGTCGCGGCGTCAAGCCAAGATCTCTGGGCGTTGCGTGTTCTGCGGAGGCTGACTTATCTGGAGAAATGGCCGCAGTCGTTCTGGCCGGCACGCCTCGGTCGCGAAGAAAAGCTTCCGGCGGAATATAGATCCCCTTCGACAGTACCAACTGCAGTGCCGCGAAAAGTACAGCCGAGGACGAACTCTTTGGGATGAAACCCATGGCACCGGCATCGATGGCATCCAAAATAGTTTGCTTGTCGTCGCTCGAAGACAGGCCCACCACGGGAATGAGCGGGAATTCGGCGCGAATCAGTGATATGGCATTGATCCCAGAGGTGCCGGGTAGATTGATGTCCATCAGCACCAACTCGATACTGGGGTCCTGGGCAACCAGCGCCAGGGCCTCTTCACACGTTCCTGCCTGATACAGTGAGTCATTCGCCACCAAGCTCCGCAGCAGCAAGGCGATGCCTTCGCGGAACAGCACATGATCGTCGACCAGCAGTATCTTCATGACGGTGCAGTTGCCCTCAAATCAACGGCTCAAGTCGAGCAAGCCGCTCAACGGCACTCTAACATGCAGGCTCGCCCGGCCTCGTTCGCTGCACAGCGAAAAAGGATAGGCCATTTGGGTCACCCTTGGTGGTGATTCAATTGTGAGACTGTATTCCGTCTAATGATACCTCGCGGATCGGGGAACACCGACTCCCTGGATATTTAGACTGGCGTTCGCCGGACCGCAAAAAACATGGAACGTGGACCCTGGCCAAGGACGGCCTCCCTCCCCCAACTCATGAGCGGGTACGCTGTGATCCGGTTGAATCGCCGTCATCACCTCAAAACGTCCCCTCAAAGAGGCTTGTGAGAACCAAGCTCGGTATCTAGGGCGTTTCTCGTTTATCTAGTTGCAAAATCTCCATATCCTCACTATTGTAGAAGATATGAGAAAGCGCGAGTATCTGGGGCAAATGGAACTCATGGTTCTTCTCGCAGCAATCCGACCGGCAGGTGATGCTTATGGAGTGCAGATTTGTCGCGAGATCTCTGAAAAAAGCGGTCGTGAAGTTGCAATCGCGAGTGTCTACGCGGCGTTGGAACGAATGGAAGCAAAGGGTTTACTTGTCTCCTCCCTAGGCGATCCCACCGCCGAGCGCGGAGGCAAAGCGCGCACTTACTTCAAGGCGACTCCGAAAGGTTTAAAAGAAGCCAGCAATGCACGCGCTACGTTGCTGAAGCTCTCGACCGGACTGCTTCTGGCGAAAGGCGAGCACTCATGATCAATCGTGAACCACCCAGGATGGCGGTGTGGCTTTTGAAGCAATGGGCATCGCCCTATCAGCGCGAATCGTTGCTGGGCGACCTCCTCGAAATGTTCCGTGCCGGCCGCAGCCGAACCTGGTACTGGCGGCAGGTCATCGCTGCCTTGATTCTCGCTCGTGCGCGAGTCCTTCGTACGGCTCCGGGCACCGGCTTTCGAGCTTCCCTACTGCGGCTCGTTAACGCCCTGCTGATGGCTGCAATCATCGCCCTGGGGGTAGGGTCGCTTACGCAGGCGGACACGACTCGAACCGACAGCTATCACAGTCACGGACGCTGACATGGATTTCTCGCTCGTTCTGGTGCTGTTCTTTGTGGTGAGCGGGCTGATAGTCTTGGCGGACACGGCAATTTTCAAACGACGGAGGCGCGCCAAATCCACAGAGCTGCTAATCCAATATGCACGCTCCCTGTTTCCCGTCGTTTTAATTGTTTTGCTTGTACGCTCTTTTGTTGCGGAGCCGTTTCGTATTCCGTCGGCCTCAATGATGCCGGGTCTGGTAGACGGCGACTTCATATTCGTCAATAAATTCGCTTATGGCTTGCGTCTGCCCGTCCTCAACTCCAAGATCCTGTCGACTGGCCAGCCGCAGCGCGGGGACGTCGTCGTGTTCCGCTTGCCTTCCGATCCCTCGACTCACTACATCAAACGCTTAATCGGACTCCCCGGCGATCATGTCGTTGTGCGTGACAACACCCTATTCATCAATGGCGCACGCGTTCCAGCGAAACGCGACGGTGAGTACGCCGGTGGATACGGATTCTCCGGAGCCGAACTCGAAGTCGAACGGATGGGTGATCGCGATCACGTGATCATGCTTGATCACGATCGAATGTCCAAGGACTATGAGAGCGTTGTTCCTCCCGGCAACTATTTTTTTATGGGCGACAATCGCAACGATAGCGAGGACTCTCGATTCACGCAGGTAGGCTTCGTGCCGGACAAGAACTTAGACGGACGTGCCATGCTCATTTGGATGAATTGGCAAATACCTGGCTGGCCGATTTGGCACCGATTCGGGACAAGGATAACTTAGAGGATTTTCGCAGCGCTCAAGTTCGCCTACTGCAAGACGATCAACTCGACGTTTTCGGCCCCATTCGGATTGGAGGATATCTTCGCTATGGTGATTCGTCCGAACTACGCTCTCCCACATAGGGAGACGCATGAGAGGAAGGCCGCACGAGCTAAGTCTGTGTGGCCCGAGGTGACGATAGTTCCATGAGCCTGAGGGCCTGTACAGCGGTCTCGGCGTAGGAGCACGCTGTGACACGGTTTCCAATGAATGACACCATGTGCTCGTCCTGATTGCCCCGCCAAAGGAGGCGGCATGATCGAACTGAAGTCAGTCAGCAAGATATTTCGCACCGACATCGTCGAAACTTACGCCTTGCGAGATTTTGACCTTAAGATCGAGGCGGGCGAGTTTGTCGCGATCACGGGGCATTCCGGCTCAGGCAAAACTACTCTTTTGAATGTGGCTGGATTATTGGAGGAATTCGAAGCGGGTGACTACCGACTTGAGGGCGAAGACGTCAGAGTGCTGTCGGACAATGAGCGTTCCCATATCCGCAATCGCAAGATCGGCTTTGTCTTTCAGGCCTTTAATCTGATTCCCAACTTGAACATCTACGACAACGTCGACGCTCCGCTGCACTACCGTCGCATGCCGGCTGCCGAGCGCCGCAAGCGGGTCACCGAATCCTTGGAAAAAGTCGGCCTCACCTCCCGCACGAAGCACTTCCCCGCGCAGTTATCGGGAGGCCAACAGCAACGTGCTGCCATCGCGCGAGCCATTGGCGGGAACCCGCAGGTAATCCTGGCCGACGAACCGACCGGAAACCTGGATACCACGATGACTGCGCAAATCATGGACCTGCTGCAATCGATCAACGCCGCGGGTACGACCATTCTCATGGTCACGCACAACAACGAACTCGCATTTCGCGCTAACAGAACGGTACACATGGTGGATGGCCGGGTCGCAACGGATCATCAGACCGACCGATCAGCAGCGTAATCTAGATTGACGCGCCTTAGGCACCTCGCGTGGCCACCGCGGGCGGCACACTCGCGCCGCGCAATGCAGGCAGCAGTGCAGCGAGCAAGCCAGCCGTCCAGACAAGCGCCATGGTTCCGACGAGAAAGACAAACGGAAGCCTCGGCAGTTCCAAGAGCAGACTCAGTTGCAGCGCGAATGCGAGCGTCATTACGGAGCCGACAATCCCGCCTGCGGTGGTAATGAGCCAGTTCTCCAGCAGAAATTGCTTGAGGATATCGGTCCTGGTCGCGCCAATTGCCCGACGCGTTCCAATTTCTTTGGTGCGGCTGGTGACAGCGAACGCGGCGAATCCGAACAAACCCAACATGGTCACGGCCAGCACGAAAGACGCCAAAATCGCCAGCACAACGGCGGTCGCACGGTCTGAAGCGCGTGCCTCCGATGCCGTGTCCGCGAGTGACCTCACCGCATTGACGTAACGGTCCTGCTGCAGGGGCTCGAACTCTTTGACAACTTGGTTCATGACCCGCTCACGAAATCCCGGCTTGGTGCGAACCAGGTAGAGCGCTCTGGGGCCGGCCGGCACCGCCGGCACCAAGACGATTTCGTTGACGAAATTCGTCCCAGGCAGGAAGAACGGCGCCGCCTGCATGCGCTCGACCACCCCAACGATGGCCGCGGACCGGCCCTTCGCCATACTGAAATGCAGAGACTTGCCGATAGCAGCTTCGCTGCTGCCAAAGAGCTTTTCAGCCAAGGCTGCCGTGACGACTACTTCTTGGCCAAAGAGAGTTCCTGCGGCGTCCGCGCTCGACGGCGCCGGCGCCACGGTGTCTTTAAGATACCCCCTGCCCTGAATCAGGCGCAGCCCAAGGGTGTCGACAGCCCTCCCAGTCATCTGGTACAGAAGTACATCACGCCGCTCCTTGAACTCCGGATCGCCGGACACCGTCGTTTCTTGGGCGTCGAAAGTCTGAGGAATTGAACTGGCGGCGCACGCCGCCAGCACTCCAGGGAGCAAATTCAGATACTCCAGATCAAAATGGACTGTGGTTTGCTGACTGTAACTGGGACCGTGGCCTTCGCTCGATATCCAGAAAATATTCTCCAGATCCAGGCCCGTTGGCCGGCTTGTATGCTCGAGACGGATCGAAACCACGTACGCGACATTGGCGAGAATCACCATACTCAGTGCGACTTGAGCTGCGAGCAGCAGTGGGCCTATTGGACTTTGCCATAGGGAACTAAAAACTGCCTTGAGTCTCACTGTTTCCAGATCCGCTATTGGATCTTGAGGAACGTAGCCGGCGCCATTCGCCCGATCCGCCACGCCGGATAGACGCCTGCCAGCAAGCCGGCCAGCAATGACAGTCCAACCGCGATGAGGATCATTCGCCCATCCAAATGCGACAGTGATTGCGCCACGCTCGCAAACTCGGGATTATCACCGGGCCGGTTTGATTGCATGAAAAAATAGATCCGCACCAGACGCAGCCCGACGATAGCGAGGCCAATGCCGATCGCCCCGCCGATGGCTCCCAAGACCATGACTTCCGTTAGATGCTGCCGCACGATATCCCCGCGGGTGGCTCCCAATGCCCTGCGCAACCCAACGAGCGGTGCGCGACTCATAAATTTCGCGAGTAACAGACCCAAGGTGTTGAGGATGCAAATGCCAAGGAATACCAGCGCAAGAACCACCTGGAACTTGGTCTGGCTTCCAATGACATCGTTCATCACCAGCCAGGTAGACACGTTCGCCAGTCGATTGTTTAATGGGCGCTCGAAGCGTCTCGCCTGCTGCTGTTCTCGAGCGTAGTTGTCCAAAAATTTGCGGTATTCCCGAAACTGCGCCGTGCTTGAGAGTTCCACCCACAAGCCGACGAAGATGCACTCCGACGGCGCCAGTTCCTTGAACGTGGTCACACTAGTCTGCGTGCGAGCGCAAAAGCCGGGAAAGTGCAAGGTTGAGAGCGAGTCGGCCCAGCGAAATGGAATGAACAAGTCATCGGAGGGGATGAAGCTGCGACCGACATCATAAAAGCGCGGCAGCGGCATCCACCGATCGGTGACACCGACGACTTGGAAGGTCTGACCGCTGAAGACGAGTGTCCGGCCCACACTGTCGCCGGCACCAAATAGTCGTTCACTCAAAGCACGGCTGATGACAGCAACTTGAGAGGGACCCTCATCGTCGCTCTTCGACCAAGCATGGCCATAGAGAAATGGCACGTCGAACATTGAGAAAAATTCACGCGTCGTTAAACGACCTGCCCGATTGAAAGGGCGGCTCATCGCGCTCGGACTACTGACGGGCGCATAGGCTGCGACCATCAATGCACTACGCGTCGGAATCCTTGATTGGTAAAGAGCCGCGGCGTCACGATAAATCAGCGTAAACGGCGGATATTCCGGATGCTGAGACACGTCCGCTTCATGAGGCGCTGGTCGACTGTCGAGCATCACCCGAAAAAGAACGTCGTTCTTCCACCAGATCGGGTTACCCGCTTTCGAGTGGTAGAGCGTAATTGCCACCACCGAGGTGCCGATCCCGACCGCAATCACTGCGACAATCAGAGCTGCGATGAACGGATTCTGTCGGATACTTTGAAAGGCAATTCGCAGGTCGTGCCGAAACATGGACCGTCCCTATCCTCAAATGGCCTCTTACTCTAGTTGAAACGCCATGTCGGTGACAGTCGTCTCTTCCATTTCATCAAGCGACTGAATCGAAGCCACCTCATATTGTTGCTCACATGATCGCTGTAACACTACGAGCCGGCCGTCTTGGCTTTTGGTGCCTTCGCGCCCGCCGCAGATTTGCCATGTACTCCTATGTCGATCGGCTCGCCGGCTTTCTATGGCCGGATTCTCGCACACACGGAGAAAAGGGCGGGATTGCCCTGTTCCTCCATCGCCTTCCGGATGAGAGACCAAGTGTGAATGTCGCCACCGGGATCGAGTCGCGCTATGCTAAAAGCGGCAGATCGTTTTGTATTTGCCGGAGGTGTCATGGACGTCCGATCACCAGCAATTAGCCATTCCCTTTGGATATGCGCTACCGTCGCAGTGCTCATAAGTCTCGCCAATTCGATTAGCGCTGATTCGATCGATACAATCACCGTACAGGCGCAAAGAGACAGAGCCAAACTCGAGCGTGAGGTTAATAAATTCGTCTCAAGCGCGATTGTTCCACCCAACCACTATGACCAGTCACTCTGGCGTTGGAACGACAAGGTCTGTCCCCTTGTGGCCGGACTGAGTAAGGAACAGGGCGAGTTTGTCCTTGCTCGTCTTTCCGAAATTGCCAAATCCGCGGGTGCTCCGCTCGGCGCCGACACATGCAAGCCGAACCTCTACGTAATTGTAACTTCAGACCCCGAGCTCCTGCTGAAACAGTGGTGGCGCCGTGACGTCGATCTATTCGACGGTGAATCTGGCCCACCCGTGAAGCGATTTCTCGAAACACCTCGACCCATACGCGTCTGGTATAGTGCCGGCACCGTTGGGGTGGACGGACAGTTTTTTATCGGTTTGCTTGATGCGACTTCGATTCGAGCAAAAACCTCCGGAAAGGCCCCATGGGTTCGCATCCCGCCGGAGGCCGCGACTCGCTTGAAGGTGACGGCGACCCGCAATATTTCCTCGGTAATTGTGGTGGTGGATTCCACAAAGATCGGCAATATTAACTTTGGCCAGCTTACCGACTACATCGGGCTTGTCGGTCTCGCCCAGATAAATTTTGAGAAGCAACCGGGTGATGTGCCTACTATCCTGAGGCTATTTGAGAGTTCGGGGCAGTCGCGGCCCCCGGAAATGTCCATGTGGGACAGGGCTCTTTTGCATGCTCTCTATAGCACCTCACAAACCAGCGTAATGCAGATTTCGCAAATGCAAACAGCGGCGCTAAAGGACATTGCTCCGAAGTCGCAAAATTAGAACTGGTGGAATCGAGACAAGTGCTGATCGTTTTGGTGCGACGTCCTCAAATTGCTCCGCTCGATCGTATTGGTCTCTCTGACGCCCAAATCGTCGTGTTCATTGAAATGGCTTTCTGGAAGGTGCGCGCATGAGACAAGCAATCGCGATTGCACTCTTGGCTGCATCGGTATGCCTCTTCGGCCATTGCAAGGCTTGGGCACAGACGAGTTCATTACCAGCCGCGCCACCACCGGACTTGGCAGAAATCACCGTGATTGCCCCGAGGCCACCTACCGCAAGCGAAGTTGCCGGCGACAATGTGATGACGTTCATCGATTCGCATAGCAAACCCAAAACCAGCGGAACGGGCACGTTGTCACGCTGGAAAGAAGCTGTCTGCATAAAGACACTAGGATTGCCATCAGCGTATGAGGATTATGTTTCGGCGCGGGTCGAAGCGATTGCCGCCGCAGTCAAAACTCCGCGTGAGAAGAGAAATCCATGCAGGCCAAATGTCTATGTCATTTTCACCAATGAGCCCCAGAGGGCTATTGATATGGCGGTCGATCAAAACCCGGAAATACTCGGATATCATTGGTCGTCCCAAACTAAAAAGCTTAAAACGTTCGATCACCCGATTCAGGTGTGGCACGTAACAGGCCTTCAGGCCGCGGGCGGAGGTGTTCAGCTCGATAGCGTTTGGGCTCCCCCGCTGATTGTAACTTGGGCCAACCGAAGCTCTAACGGTGTGCACAGTTTCATTCTCTTCACATTGGTTGTAGTCGATGGAAGGAAGGTATTGGGGTATCCAATCAGTGCGATCTCAGACTACATCGCCATGCTGACCCTGTCGCAGGTGCGCCTGGGTGAAGGTTGTGGCGAACTGCCAAGCATTCTTGACCTGATGGCGTCGGCCTGCACGCGCGAGAAATCCCAGTCAATTACGGCGGCTGACTTGGCTTACTTGCGAGCTCTCAACACGGTTGGGCAAGAAGTCGACTATTTCATGCAAAAAAAAGATATTGAGGCCAAGATGAAAAAACAGTTGGCGAGTCGATAGAAAATGGTCCCGATCACTGCTTAGGATCTCCGGACTCCGCATCTTTCTTGGTTATTGACTGGCGATTTACTCCTTCGAGCTGAACCTGAGGCGGAGGCACGGGATTCACAACAAAGAAGAAGCGAGCAAGATGCAGCCAGACGGCCGTTTCGGTTCACGCGCTATCGTCCATGATCTTTGAACGCGATTCTAACGCGGTTTCCCATCCACGCAGGGAAACTTGCCTCGTTAGTGAGCCGGCAACTCAGTCACGGGAGATATCGGCTGTACCGTTTCGGCGTCCTTGAGCACGACCGTCGCCTCATATTGGGTTCCGTCCAATTCGAAACTCACGTGGCGCTTCGCCGGATAGCTTGTGGATAGAATCATGCCGCACTCGAGATCCCTTACGCTGAAGCGGGTCTTAAGCACTTCAAGCTCGCTGGCCTGGCACGGAGCGTGCTCGGAGGCACGTAGCAGTGCGCTAACCGCCTGGTAACGCTGCGGATGCTGCTGTTTGAGTTGATCTAGAACGCCGGGTCGGTCGAGGTCAACCCTCGACACGCTCTGCGCGAGCGACAATGAGCCGATTATCAGAAATGCAGGAGCGAACGCGATGCTGCGCATGGGGCTGGACTCCGAGTTAGGACAAACCTGTCTGGGATATTAACGCCGGGCGAGCTACCGCGGTCAACTCCGCAGTGCCGACCAACCCCGTAAAAGGCGTGAATCGTCCCCGGCTTAGCGCACCGCGCTTTCATTGCATCGACTCCAGCATGGCTGCCATTCTTTGCTGCGTCAGGTTGAGCGCCTTGAGCGGCCTTACCATGACCTTAAACTCGACCACTCGTCCATTGCTGTTCCATGTGAGCAAATCAACTGCGTTGACCATTACTTCATCGATTCGGGTCTCGAACTCGAAAAGGCCCTCCGTCGGGCCGACAATCTTACGCACGCAGCGAAAGCTCGGATTGAAAAACACGCGCAAGGCGGCGCTTAGGAAGCGAATCGTAACCTCCCTGCCGCGGTGCGGCGAATAAGCAACCGGTGAATAAAAGACCGCATCGTCGGCCAGCAAATCGCTCAATCCGCCAGGGTCTTGTGTGAGCACGATGCGATGCCATTTTTCAACAGGTTTTCGGTCATGAGGCCTCCGTGTCTGTTGGAGCACGAACTGTCAATCGTCATACCCTAGACGCTGCCGCGATCACTGCTGTGACACCAATCACTTCCCGTCACCACTGTAGAGCGGACCAAGTATTGATCTGTGGCCCGCGTCGAGCGCTAAGCGCTAAAATCGGGCCTCGTTTTAAGGAGTCGCGATGGACGTTGCCGCAGATCGATACGAATTGCTCCCCTATGCCCGTTGCGGCTTGAGCGGACTGAGACTGCCGCGCATCTCGCTCGGGCTTTGGCAGAATTTTGGGGGTTCGAGTTCCTTCGAGAACGCCCGCGACATGATCCTCAAATCCTTTGATCACGGCATCACGCATTTTGATCTGGCGAACAACTATGGCCCGCCACCGGGGTCGGCCGAGGAAAACTTCGGCCGTATCCTGTCAACCGATCTGGTCGCGCATCGTGACGAGCTCATCATCTCAACCAAAGCCGGCTATCTCATGTGGCCGGGCCCTTATGGGGAATGGGGATCGCGCAAATACCTGCTCGCCAGTCTCGACCAGAGCCTCAAGCGCATGAAGCTCGACTACGTCGACATTTTTTATTCTCATCGCTTCGACCCCGACACTCCCCTGGAGGAGACAATGGGCGCTCTCGCCACCGCCGTCCACAGTGGCAAGGCTCTCTACGTAGGCATCTCCTCCTATGGACCGAAGAAGACTCGCGAGGCTGCCGCAATCTTGCGCGACCTCAAAGTTCCCTGCGTCATTCACCAGCCCTCGTATTCCCTGCTCAATCGCTGGGTGGAAGACGGCTTGCTCGACGTGCTCGAGCAGGAAAGGATCGGCTGCATCGCCTTCTCACCTCTGGCACAAGGTTTACTCACCACCAAGTACCTGAATGGAATTCCGCCCTCCGCGCGAGCAGCTCAAGAAGGCTCATTCCGAACCTCCATGCTGACTCCCCAGAATCTCGCCAATGTGCGTGCGCTCAATGACATTGCCCAAAAGCGTGGCCAAAGCCTTGCGCAAATGGCGATTGCCTGGGTGCTCAAGAACCCCGCCATCACCAGCGCGCTCATCGGCGCCAGCAGCTGGGCGCAAATCCAGGATTGCCTAGGCGCATTGCAGAACGGCGCGTTTACCCCCGCAGAACTCGCCCAGATTGACTTCCACGCAAGCGATGGCGGACTCAATATCTGGGCTGCATCCAGCCAATCCGGCTAGCCATCACGGCTATATAATCACTATATAAAACATAATCTTATAAGAAAGTATTCATTAACATTCTCGGGTGCCGATTATTCTTAGATTCGAGGCACGGTGGATTGGAACTCGCTGCGCCCTCCCCTGCACACCACAAAGGCGATCAAATCCAGACGGCGGACGGAAGATGGATGCTATTCACATCGGACGTGTCACCAGCCACGCATGGATAATTCCGACTATCGACAGCACCAGCAATCCGAGGAGCGCGATTCCAGCGATGAGAAAACCCGAACTGCGCTTGGCGGCGTCTGCCATATAGCCTAAAGAATACAAGACGCGCCCCACCAGCCAGACGAACCCTAAGCCTGGGGCCAAGTATCCCGATAGGACTGGGTAAACGGTTGCAAGCCAGAGCAGCGGCAGAAACAACACGAACTGCTCGAGAGTATTCATCTGCACCCGGAACGCGCGCTCGAATTCGGGAGCGCCGGTCACCGCCGGGGCATGCACCGCGTGCTTTCCGCGCATGCGGCCCACGAGAGTCATCGTGTAGAGACCAAGAAGTACCGCGAGTACCGTCACCGCCGCGCTCAACAAAGTGCCTGCTGTTGCCATCATGAAATTCACCTCCCCATGTTTCAAATCGATTATTTCTTGCGCATCGTCGCCGTGATTTTTGCCCACTCTTTGCCGACGCCAACGCATTTCTCTTGGGTGTAGAACGATTCATGCGCCGAGATTTCCTTTGCGATGGTGTCCCACCCATCCTGGATGTAAGCGGATTGGTCTGGGCTGCCGTTGGCGCGTGCCTTTTCGAAAAACGCCTTCGCAATTTCTTCAGCATTCTGATCACTTTTGGCAATAAACCCCTTCTTGACGCAAAGATCGTACGCGGTTGCGGTACCGCCGACTAACATGCCCAATGCCCTAGCCTGTCCTTGAGCTTGCGTCGCGGTAGGGTTTTGAGCATTTGCCGCGCTACCCCACATCATCATTGCCGAAAAGAGGAGTGTTCTCATAGATGTATATTCCGCTGGTGTATAAAGCAAGTTCTACGATCTCAGGCGAGACACTTTTACGCAACCGGAATTGCTTTTTTGAGTGCCTCGATTCTGTTGTCCGCGGCCCGGAACATGACTACCGCGATTACCCTTCCGGCAAGTTCATCTTCTTCAAGAGCACGCTGTAGCGTGGGTCGTGCTCGATTCGGCGCTGAAACTGCGGATCGCTCTTGATGTGATAAAGAGTTGGGTCCTTCTGCTCAAACGCGCGATCCAGCCATTTGAACGCATCGTCCACTTCGCCGCGAAATGCGTACATGCCGGCGATTCCGACGGGACGATTGGCAAAGTCCTTCAGCGTTTGCGCGAGCGCTGCATCGGAATCGGATTTTCGCCCCAACACCAAAAATGTCCTGGTTGACCCCGCGAGGCGACAGCCTTCATCTCGCTCTATCACAAACTCCGCCAGGGCTGCGTCGGGTTGGTTACGAGCGAGTAATATGAGGCCGAGGTAATAATGCCCGGCGGAAAAGGTTGGGCTGATCTCCAGGGTGCGACGAATGGCGCTTTCCGCCTCCGCCAGTCGCTCGCGTTTCAGCTGTATCCAGCTGAGCGCAAAGTACCCACCCGGGTTTAGCGGGTCCAATTCCAAACGTTTGTTCGACAGTTTCAGACCCTCGTCCCAATGGCCCATGATCAACGTTTGGTCAACAGCGACCGACAAGATAGCATCGTCATTGGGTGCAAGTGCCCGTGCCAGCTGCAGTTCTCGTTCCGCCGCGGGCCAATCTCGATCGTAGGCGAAATGAATTCTGGCGAGCACAGCGTGCGCCATGGCAAGTTTCGGATCCAGCTTTAGAGTCTGCTCGGCCGCGCGACGGGACTGCTCCAAAGCAACGGCGGCCGGCATGTATTGAAACTGTCCAAGAAGGTAGTAAGTCCAGGCAAGTCCGATAGACGCAGGCACGAATGTCGGGTCAAGATCGAGCGCTCGCTGAAAGTCGCTCAAGGCTTGCTCAAAGCCTTGCTGATCGAAGCGCGCGGACGCGTGCATGCCTCGCAGAGAAAACGTGTACGCCTCCGTGTTGTGCAAGGCCGGGCGGGACACAAACGAGCCGGCTCGCACTTCAATTTGCAGCGCCCGTACGAGATTGGCAGCGATCTCATCCTGCATCTTGAGGACGTCAATTAATTCCCGGTCGTAGGTCTGTGACCAGAGATGGGTGCCGTCCTGGCTGTTGATCAGCTGTGCGGTTACCCGTAGGTGATCACCGGACTTGCGCACACTGCCCTCGAGGACATAGTGGGCGCCGAGTTTCTCACCGATGGAACGCAGATCCTGCGTTTGGCCTTTGAATTGAAAGGACGACGTACGCCCGATGACCCTCAGTTCCGGAATCTTCACCAAGAGATCGATAATCTCCTCCGCCATCCCGTCAGCAAAATACTCCTGATCCTTCTTCTCGCTCATGTCCACGAATGGCAACACCGCAATCGATCTGTCCGCCGTTGCGACAGCCTGCGCGGCATGGTGATTCGAAGACCAGTAACGCAGCCCCAAGAGAACCACAGCACTGAGCGCCATGAGAATCGCCGCGGCGATTCCCAGGGGCTTTCTGATCCCACCCGGCGCAGGTTTGGATGCAGGAACCAATCCAGGCCCCGCCGGCTCATTCCGGTTGGCAATCGGCGCGGGCACCGAAATCAGACGATAGCCTCTGCCCCGAACCCCCAAAATGTATCGAGGTTGTTGCGAATCATCACCGATGGCACTGCGCAGAAGCTTCACCCGTTGAGCGACCGATTCCGGGCTGACGTGCAAACCCGGCCACACTTGTTGCAGTAAGTCTTCGATCGTCACGATTGCTGGCGCGGCTTTGGCTAGCACGCACAACAGGTCAAATGACAATTTGGGCAACGGGATCTGCCCGCCGTCGCGCCTCACTTCGGCTTTGCCGATGTCCACTTCCAGGTCGTCAATGACAAACCGCGGCGGAAGTGTCCCAGCGTCAGGTGAGAGTGGTGGCTGCATTGCTCGTTGTTGTTCGTTGTTGCGACCGAAGCGCTTGGCCTCGCCTCGCCACCTCGCTGGACAATCTTGGTCTAGCCGTCCTGACTTGGCAACCAATTGCTGCGCTGCAGCTAAGGCGCCAGAATCGTAATTCATGAGGAATATCACCCATTCATCCAGCTTTCAGCGAAGTTTCACCCAACTTTGATCCAACGATCATGCGACCGGATTCGCGTCTCCCTAACTTGGGGAATCGTGTTTAGACCAGCAATTACCCCAGGAGATAGTCATGAAATACGCAATCAAGACGCAGTCCAATTTGGTGAAAATCGTTGCCGCCAGCGTCTTTGCGCTCAGCTTCACAGCGAGCGGCGCGAACGCGGCGGATCAACCCACAGTCGCCGAAGCATCCCGCGAACAGGTGACCTATCCCGTCGGATATTCAGACCTCGACGTGTCGAAGATAAAAGGAGCCAAGGTACTCTACTTGCGCATTCGGTATGCCGCCGAAACGCTCTGTCAGAACGCCGCCACCTGGGGCAAAAGCGACCGGGAGGCCTGTATGCGCAAGGCAGTCAATGACGCCGTCGCCCGCGTCAACGTCCCACTGCTCACGCGATATTCTGAGCTGCGTAGCAAAGGCGACAAAGCCGGCCTCGTGCAGCTGGCAAAAGCCAATTGAGCACCTGACCAGGCCGTAGTTGAGAGAACCGTGCTTGGAGTCACACCCGGCTCGACTATGTCTAGGCGCAGCCGGGGATTCTCACCGGAATCGACACACGCCGGCCATGGGCTAGCTGACCTGGACCGTGACACGCAGGTATGTCGCCGGGATCGTCGTTGTCTCTTTGCCCGAGCTCGTGTTCTGACTGTGGAACAACTCTTCCAGCTCACCTTGCAAATCCTTGGCCCTACCGCTGCGTTCTGCTGCTTCAAATGCGTTCATGGTAGGACCGTAAAATCTCCTAAACGCATCCACAAACTGGGATGCCGACCCCGGAAACTCAAAGGTGTAGGTCTCGTTAGCGAAGGCAGTGCTCCCGCTCGGTATTCCCGCCCCTGAGAATCGTTCGATCACGTTATTTTCCACTCCCCAAGTCATGGGGCTGATGAACCCTTGCGGAGGAGGCGGCGAATAGGCGGAACTTATTTTGAGGATTTGAGCGACCAATGTCGGATCATTCGGAATCCAATTACCCATCACGATCCGCCCACCGGATCGGCTTACACGCACCATCTCTTTGGCCACATCGAACGGTTTGGGCGCAAACATGGCACCAAAGATACTGACGACCAAGTCGAAAGATTTGTCTTTCAGTTCATGAAGATCGCTGGCATCACCCTGTTGAAACCTGCAATTCGTCAAGCCTGCGTCACGGGCGCGCGTTTTCCCGGCTTCAATCAGATTGCCGGCGATATCGACGCCAAGCACGTCGGCTCCGAGCATTGCTTCAGGGAGTGCGGTCGTCCCGTCACCACATCCCAGGTCCAGAATCTTCATACCCTTGGTGATTTCAAGTCCTTTGACCAATGACTCCCCGCTTCGCCTCATACTTTGCGCGATGCGCGTAAAATCTCCTTTCTCCCACAGCACCTGGTTTGGATTCATCGGTGAACTCCTGAGTGTGTAACCGCAATTGGCATCGTAGACCGTAGAGTGCCGAAAATGGCCATTTGGCGCATGGGGAGGCGATCCCTATCTTTTAGGTCTGCCGTACCTATGTCTTAAGATCGGCTACCGCCGCTCTCGACTTGAGCGTGCTTTTCGGCCTTCGATGCGATCCAATCCATGAGCGCCATCAAGACTCCCGACACCACAAAGGTCAGATGAATGACGACCATCCAGCGAAGACGTGGGCCATCGACCTCTGCTCCGGTGTCTCCGAGAGGCAGAAAGGCACGCAACAGCGCAATCGCGCTAATTGCGACGATCGATGCAATCAGCTTTATTTTGAGGCCTGAGAAATCTACAGTTCCCATCCAACTCGGGCGATCCTCATGATCGCCAACATGGATCTTCGACACGAAGTTCTCATAACCGGAGAAGATGACAATTAACAACAGGTTACCTGTTAGCGACAGATCGATCAGGGAGAGCGCAAGCAGAATCGCGTGCTCGGCATCCATGGTCGGGATATGCGCAAGGTCGATGAACAGCGTACGCACGAAGGCGACGAGGATCAGTACGAGTGCAAGTACCATTCCAAGATAGAAAGGGGCGAGAATCCAACGACTGCCAAACAACACCCGCTCGACACCGATTTCCAGTTTGGATCTAGAATTCGCCATAAATTGAACCTCGCTAGTACCACACCAGCTATATACGGCCGCCCGCAGTTTCGCCCGGTCGCCTCAGGTCAGGCGCGCCCCCGCAAGTATATATGGATGGGCATGGCGCTCCCGGCCTCTCGTCGGGCGACTCACCCTGGTCTACCTGATCCTCAGATTCGGCTATTCTTGGTCCCATAAAATGCAGAGGATTTGATATGAACAATTTGGCCGCTACCTTTCGAAAGCTTCATACAAAAACGCAGCCGTTGCTTCTCGCCAACGCATGGGACGCCGCAAGTGCGCGTCTTATTGAGAGTGTTGGCGCACCAGCCATTGCCACTACGAGCGCCGGGGCTGCCTGGGCTCTCGGATTCCCGGACGGCAACCGTCTTCCGATACAGCGCCTCACCGATCTCGCGGCTGGCATCGTTCGGCTGATTCGCGTTCCTCTATCGGTTGATTTCGAAGGCGGCTTTTCGGACTCGCCGACGATCGTGGGACAGAACGTTAAACTTCTCCTCGATGCCGGTGTCGTCGGAATCAATATCGAGGATGGCAGCAATTCCCCGGATCAATTGGTCGCAAAGATTGATCAAATCAAGCGATGCGCCATTACCCATGGCACGGACCTGTTCGTCAATGCGCGCACGGACGTCTATCTGCAAGGCCTAGTGACCGAGGACAACCGCCTTGAGGAGACTATCGCGCGAGGCCGCCGCTATCAGCAAGCGGGAGCCGACGGCTTTTTTGTTCCCGCCCTTACCGAGCCGCTTCAGATTCGAAGGATTGCCGGCGAGGTTGATCTGCCCCTTAACGTGATGGTATGGCCGGGCCAAGGCGCGGCCGATGCGCTCAGCAAGCTCGGCGTCCGCAGGCTGAGCGCAGGCTCTGCCCTATCGCAGGTGCTCTGGGCACAAGCTGAAGTCTTGGCAAGAGGGTTTCTGGCGACAGGAGAGTCAGCGCCGCTCAACGCGCACTGTAAGCCGTACCAAGAGTTGCAAGCGCTATTCGCAAATCGCTGAGCCAGCTCGATTCCTCTACGCGCGCAGACGATCCTGAAGGCGCTTGCGAAACCGTCGACTCAGGCGCAGTCGAGCTTTGGATTTCAATACCACCTGATACTCGCCACTGTTCTGCAGCTCCAGTCCCTGGATCTGCTCGAGCTGCACGATGATCGAGCGGTGAATGCGGATAAACTTCTCCTCGCCGAGATCCTGTTCGAGTTCTGACAAGGTTCGACGTATGATGTGTGTGTCGTCGCCAACGTGCAGGCACGCATAGCAGCCTACCGCCTCGATCCAGTCGATGTCTGCAATATTCAGGAACATCACTTCGCCGCGATTCTTGACCACCAATCGCGCCGCGGGGCGCGCCTTCTGCGGTGTGTAATGCGCGAGCTTGTCCTTGGCGCGATCCAAGGCACGACGGAACCGCGCGTCGTCAAACGGCTTCAACAAGTAATCGAGGGCGCCCGCTTCAAAGGCCCGCAGTGCATATTCATCGTATGCCGTTACGAAAATAACGATGGAAGGCAGCTCGTTGCCCAAAAGCTCGAGCACGTCAAAGCCATCGCATCCGGCCATTTGTACGTCCAGAAACACGAGATCTGGCTTCGAGCGCCTAATCTTTTCAACCGCCTCCAACCCGGACCCACATTCGACCACCGACCCCATATCCGGATCACGGCCTAAGAGGACGGTCAGGTTGCGACGCGCCCACGACTCATCGTCGACGACCAGAGCCGTTATGGGCCGCGCGGTCAGCTTGTCCGACGCCACCATTCACGAAACCTCAAGGGGCAGGACGACGGTGACTTCGACTGCCCCCGAATCGGTGTGCTTGAGTTGTAGTTCGGCCCGTTCGCCGTACAGGATTTGCAGCCGGGTCCTTAAATTGCGGATGCCCACCCCAGTATGCGTCGCTTTGGTATCTGCAGGGAAATCCGGGCCGTCGTTGTAAACGGTCACACAAACCTGGCCTTGATTACGTGCCACCGCAACCCGAACACTTCCGCCCTCGGTGCGTTTCGCGATGCCGTGCTTGATGGCATTCTCCACCAAGGGCTGCAGCAGCAAATTCGGCACCTGCGCCCGCAGGAGGTCGGCCGGGATACTCATGTTCACGTTGAGGCGTTCTCCGAAGCGAACCTTTTGAATGTCAAGATAACGCTGCAAATACTCCATTTCCTCCTGCAGCGTTACCTGCGACCTGTGCGAATCCTCCAAGCCGCGACGCAGAAACTCACTTAAGCCCACGATCATGCTGACGGCGGCATCATTTTCACGATCTCGCACCAACCCAGTGATGGAATGAAGCGTGTTAAACATGAAGTGCGGCTCCATCTGCTGGCGCAGCGCAGCCAGCTGCGACTTGGAGAGTGCCTCGCTGAGACGCGCGGTTTCCATCATCTGACGGGCCATTCTCTCTCGAGCATCCGTGACATAAGTAACGGTCAAGATCAGCGCATAGACGATCAGGTACGTCAGGGCTTGAAAGAGCAGCGACGTCCGCCACGCATCCATAAACGTCGGCTGCTGTGGATAGCCCCACGGATTAAAGAGCATTTGCAGCACCGCAAACCATATTTCTGCCACCAGACTGATGGCCGCGAAAGCTACAACATGTACGACGGTCCCACGCAGGGTTCTGCTGTGAATGATTTCGTGTCGACGTGCCAGCCCGATAACGAGCGGCGTAGCCAACGCCCACGGTATCCAGGACGCCAGCTCAGTTGCGAAGATCAACCACGCATGCTGCCGGCCGATTGCCCGCATGAAAAGCACCGACTGAGCCGCTTCAAAAAGCGCTCCCGCAACCCACATTGCGGCAATCCAGCGCCACCGGGACGAGCGCACGCCAGGAGGGTTCTCGATCATGGTTGTCACTCTACCCCAAGGCCTTCGCGCGCGGCCTAGGAATGCAACGAATGGTCTCCAGGGTGCAATAAGCGGTATGGGCTCACAGCGTTGGGTGCACCTACACTTGAGCCGGAGTTAAATTCAATAACCGAGCCTGATTCCACAAACCGAAGGAGATACGCAGATGAACACGCTTGTCACATCGATTTTGCTTTGCTCCCTGTGCGCCGGCGCCAGTGTCGCCGGAGCGCCTCCGCCCTCCAACGACCCGGCCGATATCAACGCGATCAAGAAACTCGAGCAGGACATGGGCGATGCAATGGTGCGTGTCGACACCAATAGACTCGGCCAGATCTACGCCGACGATTTCGCGACCGTCGGATCCTCCGGCAAGATCATCACCAAAAAGGAACTGCTAGGCGATTTCGAGGCCTTCCACGATAAGCTCGTGTCGTTTGAAAATGGTCCTGTGGAAGTGCAGGTGTTCGGCAATCTGGCGGTAGCTCATAGTAGTGTCGCCGAAAAGAGGATTCGGGACGGAAAAGACGTAAGCGGTGAGTTCGTTTGGATGGATCTCCTTGAAAAGCGCGCCGGTAAATGGGTGGTCCTGCGCTCAGTAGGCTCCCGAATGAAGTAAGGGATGCTCGCGAAAGCCAATTGAGGCATGAGAGAGCGATTGCTCCGGCGCCTGCCGCACGTCTATCGATACGATGTGAGACTCACTCTCTATCGTATACTTCGCAGCTTAATAGCCACAATATTAGGAAGTCAGTGACTCATTCGGAAAGCATCAAAGCACTAACGACGCCCGCACTGCTCCTCAGTGTCGAGCGCGTGCGACGGAATATCGCGCGGCTGCGAAGTCATCTCCAGAGCCTCGGCGTCCCGCTACGACCACACCTCAAGACCGCCAAGTGCGCCGAAGTGGCTCGCATGGTCATGACCACGGCGGCAGGTCCTGCTACGGTCTCGACGCTCCGGGAGGCGGAACAGTTTGCGGCCGCCGGCGTGCGCGACTTGCTTTACGCGGTGGGAATTGGCCCGGACAAGCTGCCAAGAGTTCTGGCGCTGCGCAAGAATGGCATCGACCTCGCCATCGTGCTGGACAGCCTGGACCAGGCGCGCGCGGTCGTTGCTGCCTGTAAGGATTCGCAAACCCGGATTCCTGTGCTGATTGAGATCGATGCCGACGACCAACGTGCCGGTCTTCACCCGGAAGATCCACGTGTAATCGAGATCGGTCGCGTGCTGGTTCAAGGCGGCGCAGAGTTGCGCGGCGTGATGAGTCACTCGGGCGGCTCTTACGCTCGAGCAGGTGCGGATTCGCTCCGCACGGCGGCAGAGGCGGAGCGCTCAGCCGCCGTCAGCGCCGCCGCGGCGCTTCGACGCGCGGATTTGCCGTGCGCCGTGGTCAGTGTCGGCTCGACACCCGCGGCACTCTTTGCGCAGGATCTCTCTGGCGTAACCGAAGTGCGTGCCGGCGTCTTCGTGTTTTTTGACCTGGTGATGACTGGCCTTGGCGTTTGCAGCATCGACGAAATTGCAATGAGTGTGCTCGCCACGGTGATCGGGCACCAAACCGGCAAGGGCTGGATTCTCGTCGACGCCGGTTGGACGGCACTATCGCAAGATCGCGGTACGGCACAGCAAGCCGTCGATCAGGGTTACGGACTGGTCTGCGACCTTGCCGGCGTGCCCTATCCCGATCTGATCGTCACGCGGGTCAATCAGGAACACGGCATAGTTTCACTACGGGCCGGATCGACCGCGAAGCTCCCCGATATCGCGATCGGATCACGCGTTCGCATACTCCCGAATCACGCCTGCGCAACCGCCACCCAGTTCGATCGATATCACGTGTTGAACGAGACCGATGAAGGCATCGACGTATGGCAGCGCTTTTCCGGATGGTGATGAGCAGGCCACCGCGATCGGCCGCTGACTCAGGTGGTGTAGTCCCAGCCCATCCTTACCATGGTTCTGACGCAGTCGCTTGGTAAGTAGGAATTCCACATCAAGATGTTCTCCACCGAATGCTTGGCATCAGCTGCGCGAAGTGGCACGCGGTATCGAACTGGTTTGTGACTGAGGGATCGCCGACTGGTCGACGGCCGAGCTTTCTGCTTCTCGTTCATCATGGCGCACCTTCCCATTTGAATAAACAGGATCGGAGACACCCGCCTTATAGAATAGCTGACGAGCCAGGTCAACTTGGGATATGGCGTCGCAGCATCACGCCCACTTTGGCAACCGCGTCATTGACGTAGACCACTGGCTGAACGACTTTCAATGCGCGAAGTCGAACATAAATAGGCGAATCGACGTGAGGACACCATGCGTAGGATATTCAGATTATGGCGGATGAGCCGTAACGATCTTAGGCTTCTGTGGCTGGCGCTGCGGCACCCGAACCGACCGACTTGGTTGCTTCCTGCAATACTCGCTTTGGGGTTCTTCGCGTTGGAGCCCTTTAATTTCGCGATTCCGGTGTTGGGCGTGGTGGACGATCTTTTTCTGCTGCCGTTGCTCCTACACAGTCTTGCGAAAATTGCGGTGTACGCAGTGACGTCAACTTCGCGGTCGCGCGACGATCGGGTGGTATCGGTGCAGCCCTGACTCGGCTCAATTTAATACCGCGATCAACCGCGCTGATTGCGTGAGCGGTTCCAACCCCGCTCTTCTTCAAGGCCCCCGCGCTTCCATCACCATCCAGCGTCCGCGGCACCTTTAGCGCGCGTAAGCCATTGATTTATAGTATTCTTACCTCTCTTTTGGTTGACATCGGCGCCTCTCTCCTTAGAATTCGCGCCTCTCCGTGGTGAAGTAGCTCAGTTGGTTAGAGCACGGCATTCATAACGCCGGGGTCGAGGGTTCAACTCCCTCCTTCACCACCATTCTTCTCGGTCCATTGCCGGAATAAATAATTTCACACCCCTGTCCGAAGGCCGCCTTTTGTTGCGCATACCCAATGAGATAAAGGGCCGCGGATATGCCTCAAACACTAAACCTCGTAGACAAGCGCGATCTGAGACCGGCTGAGACGGCACTCGCCCTAGGCATGGTTGGCATCATAGGCGTGGCAATAGTTGCATTTGTGGCCGGTATCATGCGCAGTCTGAGAGCCGAGCACTGGCGTCGCCGGGGTAAGCGATCTGGCAGCAACGAGGCGGTGAGGCTTGATCGAATAGGCGATGGGCCCTGCAAGGTTGATTTGCCCGACCCGGCACCGGGCCCTGAGCGTATGTTGACTGCTCAGCAGGGACTCAGGGCAATTGAGCGCCTTTTCGACGACGATCCCGTTGTCTTGAAGACCATCGCTGGGTTGGGCCAAGGGCGTTCCGCTGAGCATATTCGCGGCGCCATGGAAATATCCAAAACCGACTACGACTCGGCGCGAAGGCGCATGCGTCGCGCGCTGCTGCGAGAGGGACTGACATGCGAACCAAAGTAAAACCGGCGTTGCCTGAGGTGGTGCTCACTCGCATCTTGAGGGCTTTTGGGCAAGAGCTGATTGATGTCTCGGATGAAGAAATCATGCAGGCGGCTAAGGATCTAGGCATGAACCCGCATATGAAAGGATCAGCGGCCTTCTTGGGCCTGACATTTCCCGCCAAGCCGGATGTGTCGGATTTTTTTGACGTTAACGCGATCGAGCAGCACATTTCACGCGAGGCGAGAGAGCACATCGCAAATACAACTTCTAGGGATCCAGAGTCCCAGGCTGCGCATTCGAAACTGCCCGACAATTCGACGGACAGAAAGGGTTCTGGCCAGAAATAGAGACCGCGCGATTCGGGATTTAGTGCAGCGACTCCGGCTGCCAGCTCGCACCGTCCTTGCCCTTCACGATCTTGCCGATGCCCGGGAACGGGAAGTGTTCCGAGTAGAGGCGCTGAGCACTTGCGGCGGAGTTCTTAACCAGGTCGACCCGTGTCGTCGCTCCAAGCTGCTTGTCGCTATCGAAGGCAACTTGCCAGGACGGCTTGCCAACAGACACCAGGTAGCTGTGCATCGCATCACCGAAGACCAGCACACTATCCGGACCTGAGCCGATGAGATAGCCGGAGTGACCGGGCGTATGTCCCTTGAGGTCAACCGCCTTGACGATCCCGGGGAGGAGATCTGCGCCCGGCTCGAAGGCCACGACCTTCGGTTTGATTGTGCTCACGAATGCGGCGACGTGTTGAATGGCCATGCTCTTCGCCTGTTCTTCGGTAAGGCTCGAGAGCCATTTCCATTCAGGCCCGGACATGTGAATGGTCGCATTGGGGAAAGCGAGCGCGCCGGAAGGCGTTATGAGGCCTCCGATGTGATCGCCATGGGCATGCGAAATAAAGATGTCCGTGACGCTCGCCGGCTTTTCACCCGCCGCTTTCATTGAATCAGGCAGCTTGCCGCCAATGTCTCCATACCAATTGCCGACGCCGGCATCAAACAACAGCACATGATTTCCGGCGTGTACGAGCAGCGGCTGAATGCTGAACTCAAAGTGATCGGCGGGGGCCCCACCCGCCTTGAGCACGGCACCGACCGTCTCGTTCGGCTGCCCGAGGACGAAACTCTTGCCGTCGACCGGCATCTCAAGCCTACCGTCTTTGAGGGCCACCGCGCTATAGCTGCCAATTTTGAACGGTTGAAATTGCGCGACGGGCGAGCCCGAAGCCGCATCGGCAGTCACGGCAGCCAGTGACATCAGCGAGGCGGCAATGGCTGCGGACAGCCTTGGAAATCGGCGGCGATCTGTCATGCGGATTACTCGTTGATTCTGATTGCCGCATTCTACCAATAAAGTTGGCCCTCTCAGTGTACGCGAATACAAGTAGCTCTCGCGCTCCCTCTCATGCGCCTCGCTCGCGGTGATCCACGATGGTGAACTAGGTGCGCCGGCTCAGACAATTCACGGAAAGCCGCAATTCAACTCTGTACATATTGGGGCCATGCGATAATTGGGAGGTGTCGAACTTCGTTTATTTGCACCGGTTTGCATCGTATATGTTGCACACCCCCCTCCTGCTTGCGATTGTGGCACTAGGGGCGCGCGCGATCGTGCTCACGACCGTCGAGAAGCTGCGTCCGGCCCGCGAGGTCGATTATAAGAAAGTAGTGGCGCGCGACTTGGTCGCCCTGGTGGTGTTCGGCCTGTTGGTCAGTCCGGCAGCGGATTATGTAAATCGTTGGATCGCCTTCCGGCCTGTAATCCCCCAAGTCGTAAATGCCTTGCCGTTGGTGCTGCGATTTTTGGTGTATATCGTCATCGCCGACTTCGGCCACTATTGGGTGCATCGGGCCATGCACTCACCCGGCCTGTGGCGCGTGCATAAGTGGCACCATTACCCCACTTACATGTACTGGTTGGCCGGCGTGCGAGGCTCGTTGACCCAACAAGTTTTGGTGAACATTCCGTACATCGCCGCCGCGACGCTGGTGTATATCTCGCCATGGTGGATGGTGTTCGTCATTCTCGGCAAGAACACGCTGCAAAACGATTGGATGCATTTGAATGTCCCGTGGGGCTCCAAGTGGTTGGAGTGGATCATCGTCACGCCGCGCTATCATCACGTGCATCACAGCGATGATCCGGCCCACTACCGGGGAAATTTGGCGGCCCTTTTCCCAATCTGGGACCACGTCTTCGGCACCTATGTGGACCCCGATGGCGTACGCCAGCCGTTGTCGTTCGGCATCGGCGAGCGTGTCCCGGCTCTGCGCCTCGTTATCGGGATCTGATTGCTTGGAGCTTAGCTTCCAATGTTAGTTCATACATGGACGCCCTAGCCTGAACTCTAGTTTAGGGCAGCATTAGAGAGTGCGTAGGCCGTTGCATATGGCCGCCCTTGCCTGGATCGGTGCCGTGTTGAAGGGTCGCTTCTTCCCTCAGAACAATCCTTGCAGGCCTTTTTTCAGTCCCCTCACTTCTGCTGCACCGCCGCCTCGGCGCTGGCCCTGGCGTCTGCACGCGCCGCCTTGTAGTCGGCTTCCGCCTGATCTTTGCACGCCCTTTGAGCAGCGCCGCCTTGCGATTCGCAAGTTGCCAGAGCCACCTTGCGATTGCCATCGGCTTTTGCGACGGCCACATTGTAGGTTTGGTGTGCGGCGTCGTTGTTGAATTTAATCTCCTGTCCACTTACCTTCTCGTAGGATTTATCCAGTGCGCTCTGCGCGCGTTCTTCGCTCTTCGTCACCTCGTTGGCCGCCTTCTGCTCGGCCTTGGCGACGTCCTTCGATACGTCCTCCGGTGACTTCGACTTGTTGCAGCCGGCTAGCACCAGAGCAGCGACCACGAAAATCGGCATTAGATATCCACGCATGCAATTTCCTCTTGTTATAAGTTCGCGAACTGGCCGCGCGTTGTGGCGCCCGCTAGCATCGCTCGCAGCTGCGCGGCAGTCAACTGACCCAACGGTTAGAGATGGCCGCATCAGGTCACAATTGCTTTCAGCACATCGCCGATTTCAGCATGAAGGACAAGATCCGACCTTCCATCCATGTCGGTCGGCTCGCGGTTAACAATGACGAGCGCGGCACCGTTCGACTTTGCGACCATCGGTAGTGCCGCAGCGGGATAGACCAACAGCGACGAGCCGAGCACGATGAACAGGTCGCATTCACGCGAAGCAGCGTCGGCGCGGCGCATCGCTTCGACGGGCATCGGCTGACCGAACGAGATCGTCGCCGACTTGACGATGCCGCCGCACGCTCGGCAGGTTGGCAGCGTGCCTTGCTCAAGAAATGGGTCGCGCAAGTCAGCGAGCTCGTGTCGCAGCCCGCAGATGAGGCACGTGGCATAGCTGGCGTTGCCATGAAGCTCGATCACCTGATGCGCGGGCACGCCGGCATCCTGGTGCAGATTGTCCACATTCTGCGTGATCACAAGGCCGATCTTGCCGATGCCGACCAGATGTGCAATGGCAAAATGACCTTCATTCGCTTTGGCGCCTACCCAGCCGGCCGCACCGGAAAAGGTGCGCTGCCAAGCCTCGCGCCGCGCATCTTCGTGGTGCATGAATGAGCCGAAGTCGATCGGCTTCATCCGGCTCCAGACGCCGCCTGGGCTACGGAAATCCGGGATCCCAGATTCAGTCGACATCCCGGCGCCGGTGAAAACGACGGTTCGCGCCGAACCGGCAAGAAGTGCCGCGAGGCGGGGAACCGCCGACATGGCGGCGTTATGCGGTGTGCCAAGAACGCGGGGCAAGTCTATTCCACCAACCGACAGCCGGACGGGGAGGCATTCTCGCATATCATTCGACTTTGGCCGGATGGGAGTCGATCTTTGATGGCATTGCAGTTGAAATAAACGCCAGAGAATGCTGATGTCGACACCCCAACCTGCCCGGCAACCCAATTTGGGAATCCACGACCTATGGCGTCAAGACTCGTTTCTCTCATTTTCCTCTCGTTCGTGATGACGCCTATTATTCAGGCCCAATCCATCGAGGAATTCATCTGCACCTTTGGCGCTGATAGTCGAACAGTGAGCGTCGTAAAGACCGACGCTGCCCGCGAGCCCAAGGCTTGCCGCGTCGACTACACGCGGAACGGCAGAACCACGACGCTCTGGTCCTCAAAATCCGGCTACGCCTACTGTGTTGCCAAGGCCGCCTCGCTGGTCACCAAACTCGCCGAGGGGCATTATTCCTGCAAGCCCCAGTCAGTAGGGGCGCCCGACGATCGTAGCTAGTCGTATTCTTCGTCCGGCCGGGCCGTTCATCCCACACAACTTCGGGCCATTCAAAAAATGGCGGAGTCCGCGAGGACCCCGCCATTCCTGCTCCAGCCTTATTGCCTGCAGACCAAGGTAGTCTACGTCAGCAACTGCATCGGAGCGTCCGTCCGTTGGACTTGGATCGCGCGCGTGGCAACGAGCCTGCGCGCATCCCTCATGGCATTCCAGCCAGTACGAGGTGGACTAACGAAGAACCTCGACACCAACCAGTGCGCCACGAGGCGCGACCGAACCAACGTTTGTATGTGCCACTTGGATCACCTCCTTCAGTTGCCGTGGGCTGAATCTCCGCGCGTGCCGCCCACCGAAGCCGCGCGCCTCAAATAAATCTAAGAATGACCTCGATTGCGGCGCCTGTAAAGATTTCAAGGTGTGAGGCAGCTGAGAAGGAGCTGACGGTGGGTTGAACGAGAGCTCGCCGCGCGACCTGACGCAGCTGCAGAACAGAGTGAGCAGCAAAATAACAATGTCTGTGTGCTCGCCTTGATCGCACCCAACGCTTCTGGAGTTGCCACCACGACCCCAATCCTGCGCGGTACTCCTACCAGCCCCCGACTGCCGGGCCATACACTGGACCTAATGGACCCCAAGGACCCCACGCGGCCCAATCCCAGGCAGCGTCGTAGTAATCCTGTATCGCCATTTGCTGCTCATGGGCGATATCGAGCTGTTGGTTGGATACGTACTGGTTGAATGCTTGCTGCGAGCCCACATAGAGACATCCGCATCCCGGGTCTGCGTATACGTAGTGCGTGACGCCATCATGAACGCGCGTCACGAACTGGTTCGGCGGTAGGCGATTCAACATGGATTGTCGCGCCGCCGTATTGGCGATGCGCACGCTGAATCCGGCCGCGGCGAGCGTGTTCTCTTGTTGAACGACATCCCCTTGCGTTTGGCACGCTGCGAGCACGATAAAACCCAGCACAACCACCAATCCTTTGAATCGGCGCTGAGCAAGTTGCCGGAAAGTTACAGTCGTGTCTGCGAGCATTGCATCCATTCCATAGACAGCCAAAACATTGACGTGTAGTCGTCTCGAGCACGCGATCGTATCATGATGCGGGGACATCTCGCGGCATTCAGATTACGGTACCCGCCGACGCGAGCGGTGGTTGTCGTGTTGAAAGGGAAACGACGCTATGCTGTCGCATTTATGGAGGCGGACACGATGGAGCAAACTCAGAAGCAAAACATGTTGGCCGGCGAGCTCTATCACGCCAGCGATCCTGAGATTCAATCGGACCAGGAGGCGGCAAAGGCCTGGATGGTGCGCTACAACGCCGCCCTCGGTGCCACCGCCGATGAGCGCCGCGAATTGCTGCGGGAGCGCTTGGCCGCCGTCGGCAACGGCGCGGTAATCCGCCCGCCGTTCCATTGCGACTATGGCTACAACATCTCGCTGGGAGCCGATGTCTTTCTGAATTTCAATTGCGTGATTCTCGACGTGGTAGCGGTGAGCATCGGCGCAGGAACACAGATCGGACCCGCAGTTCAAATATACACGGCCGATCATCCACGCGATCCCGCGGCGCGACGGTCGGGAGCCGAGTTCGGCAGGCCCATCACTATCGGTCGCAATGTATGGATTGGCGGCGGCGCCATTATTCTGCCCGGCGTCACGATAGATGACGACGCCATCATCGGGGCTGGCAGCGTCGTCACGCGGAATGTCTCACGCGGCGCGACCGCGCTCGGGAACCCCGCGCGGGTGCGGGCTTAGGGCTAACGAAAAACCTCGCCACCGTCACCCAACGCCGCTCTACGAGATCGGGATGACTTTAGGCACTCGCCGCCTGCGCGCCGCGTCAGGCTGCATGATCCGCCGGGGAAAAAGTAACCGCCAATCTGCCATACTTGGACATGCCGCTATGGATCTCGCAGTGGATCACTTCGTTAAAACACGCGTATTCCTGGAACAATTCCCCGTTGGAAAGAATTCGAGCCGATTGGGCTTCTCCAATTCCTAAGACGCCTTGGTTGGCCGGCCGACTGTTCGAACTTACCCGCAAGACCACGAATGAGCTGACCATGGATGATCGCACCTGGTCTGACTTGGAATTCGACCGACTATTTTCATTGGCGGATAGCACCAGAAGCCCGCTGGGCAGCCAATGCTTGTACCGACGGCTGCGCACTTACGTGGCTGACGAATTGGCGCTCGCGGGCGAGTACGAAAACTATCGGATACTCGCGAACGACGCACCTCTCAGAGAATCGATACAACTCGCGGCTTCGCTCCTGCAGAACGATTCAAACGCATTAATTTGCGACGCGCTATTTGGCCAGGAGCCTCGCCAGCCACTGTGGGCGCCTTTGATATTTCTGTCCTCGGGACTCTCGATTCTGTCCTGCGTCGTCGCTATTTTTGTACATCCAGTGGCTTGGGCTTTTGCGGCATTGGTTCTTTGCAACGTTGTTTTCCTGTTCTTTGGTAGCCACCGATTTCACGACGTTTATTCAACGGCGGCCCGAATTGGCACTATGGTCGGAGTAGCAGTTCGCCTGTCGCGAATACAATCTGCTGCATCTTTGTCGCAAATCGCTGAGCTTAGAGACTTGCTGCAGCACAACGTTGAAATAAGGCGCGCTTTTCGCTGGTTTTTGGTGAAGCGCGACGAGTCTTTGGTTGGATCCATGGTCTTCTATCTACAGCTGCTGTTTTTGGTGGACCTCGCTGCAGGAGCAATCGCCATCGCACGGATGCAGCGGTTACGTAGACCGCTGCAGGCACTCTTTGTGGCCGTAGGGTCATTGGACGCGACGGTTTCCGTTGCTTCGTGGATAAGGCGACTTCCAGGGCACTGCTTTCCAAAGATATGCGGCGAGCAGCGAATCGAAATTCAGGACGGATATCATCCGGTTCTATCGGATGCGGTGACGAACTCAATCAGCTTGGCGGGGCGATCGGCGCTTATCGTCGGGTCAAACATGGCCGGGAAAACGACGTTCATCAAGATGATCGGGACAAATATCGTTCTTGGACGCACGCTAGGCGTCTGCTTCGCGTCATCAGCCGTGATTCCACGATCCCCTGTCATGACTTCGATACGGTTGGAACACTCGATTGAATCAGGCAAGAGTCACTTTTTCTCGGAGATTGAACGCATTCTGTTGTTTCTAAGGAACGCTAAGGAAGCCGGGCGCGGAGTATTTTTGATTGACGAACTTTTCCGCGGCACTAACACGCCGGAACGCATCGCCGCGGCTAAGGCGGTGTTGGAGGAGATGGCTCGGCACGCCCAGGTGCTGGCCACAACGCACGATGTAGAGCTTCAGGCGCACTTGGAGCAGCAATATTCCATCTATCACTTCACAGAAAATCCCGATTTGCCTGAAGTGTTTGACTACAAGCTGCGCGCCGGCATTAGCCACGCGAGGAATGCCATCAAGCTGCTGGAAAGAATCGGTTTTTCCGAATCCATTATTCGTGAAGCCCGACGTTTGCTCGATGAGAACTGACGCTCTAGGAGTCCGGCCGCTTCCTGAACATCTGATCGATTTTTGCATTGAGTTTGTCGATGGCTGCGGTATTTGACTCGGCGATCGACAAAGCCTGCTTCGCCTCGCCAGACGCTGCCGACGCGGACGCTGCAGTTGCTCTATTGGCGGCCGCTGCATTGCTCGCCGATTTCGCGAGGTCGACCTTAAGCTGACTGACTTGCCCCTCCAGCTCCGAAACACGCTCTTCCAGGGGTTTAAGGTCGGTGCAGCCCGCAGTAACCACTAACAAGGCCGAGATTGCAAAATTTGCCTTCAGTTTCACTATTGTCTCCGTATCAAAATCTCATCGAACCCCAGTAGAAATGGCGCACTGGCGCACCGGCACTGCCGCATTCGTTAGTGCGGGACCAAAGACATCTCGGCCTCTCCGGTGACGGCGACAAACGCTGGGGATCCCTCGCGCACGACACGCAGAAGCAGCGGAGCCTGGCGAGTCGGAGCGTGAATCACCCCTAAGTCCGCGATGGCGATCAATTGCTTGGTTCCGACGTGTGTGACTAAGTCGCCGACTTTCAAACCCGCCAGTGCGCCTGGGCCGGCGGACCTAAGCTGCGTCACGATCAGGCCACTCGGCTCGTTGTTGGCTTTGATGGCATCGCGGATGGCGCTTGTGGTATCTGCGAGGCCTAACCCCAACGCGGGCACCCAACTATCCTGGCCGCCGGACGCGGCCGCATCAACGGGAGGATCAGGCAGACGAGCCACCTTGATGGCCAGTGACTGCTCTTTCCCATCGCGTGCAATCCGAATCGTCGCCAGCGAATTCGGTACCAATCGCGCCGTAATCGTACTCAACGTCTTAAATGTGGCAGACGCTAAATTGATGCTCAACAACACATCCCCGATGGCCAGCGATTGCGTCGACGGGCCCTGCGGATCAAGCCCTGTGATCAAGGCGTGGCCAGCAGCCTTCACATGCAATGCCGTAGCCACCTCGGGCGTCAATTCTTGCGCAGAGATTCCCAGATACCCCCGCTCAACCCGACCGTGTGCCTCAAGTTGCCGGATTACCGCAGATACGGTTTCCGCGGGTATCGCGAAACCCAAGCCAACCGAGCCACCACTCGGGGAGAAAATGACAGACGTCACCCCAACCACTGAGCCTGAGGTCGATAGGAGCGGACCACCCGAGTTACCGCGATTGATGGCGGCATCCGTCTGCAGAAAATTGATGTAGGGATCATCTTCCAGCGCGCGCGCGCGTGCCGAGACGATGCCTGCGCTGACCGATTGACCCAGCCCGAAGGGGTTACCAATGGCGATCACCGCATCGCCGACCGCGACATCCTCGGAAGACCCCAATCGCAGGGCCGGCAAATTCCCCGCGTGGACTCTCAGCAGTGCTATATCGGTCAGCGCGTCCGCGCCGACAATGTCCGCAGTGACGTCCCGGCCATCCGGCAGATGCACATGAACTTTGCGAGCCCCGAGAATCACGTGCCGATTCGTCACGATCATGCCATCCGCGCGCACGACAAATCCCGATCCCAATGAGGCGGTGGCCCCATCGTCGCGCGATTGATCACGGTTGACTCCGGACAGCAGCCGCTGAATCGCGGACTGTATCGAGTCATAATCACGTGCAATTGCCCTTGAGGCGGCAAGTTGGCCTGCAGCGACGGGTGCTTCTTCCACGAGAATGGTGACCACGCTAGGTGCAGCCCGTCTCACCAGAGCGGCATAGCCACCGGGATCGGCACCGCTTGGCGTGCAAAAAAATACGCCAGCGAGCGCCACCACAGCCGGAATCGATCGCGGGCAGCGACCCTGCACCGCAACCGGGAAAGACCGGCTCAACCACCGATAAACTTCTCTGCCGACTCGTTTATTAAGCATGGGTGAACTCTCCCCAAAGAATGCGTGATGACGCGCGCGGCGCGGACAGCCCGGCTGGACGAAGATGGGCGTCCGCCATACTACCGCGAGGCGAATTCCCGTTAGTCTTTAGGAGGCTCGCAAGGCGGTGGCGTGGCGTCATGGCACAATCCGGTACGCGGATCCTTCTGGCCAACGCCACTGCTATCTTGCTGCGGAGTGTTTGTCAAGCAGCCCGAGATTAGCCAAGTGGCGGCAAAAACAGTGATGATTAACTTCACGATTGACTCCCCCTGTTCAACCTAACCGCTCATAAAGCTGGATTGCCTTCATATTGCTCGCGCCGCCCATCTCACTCATTGTCTTTGAAACTCTTTTTCAGCTCATTTGCCTTAAGGCTGGAGAAAAGCGGCGGGAAATTGCGCTGCGCTGTGACGCTCGCATCCTGATTGACCACCAGAAACTCTTTCTCTTCATCGCTCCATGCCGGCCAATTGGGCAAGCCCGAAGTATTCGGATTGCTGGTCCTTGCGAAATTGGTCCAATAAGTTTGCAGCAGGTCGGACAGCGATGCATCGTCAGCAGTCGAGGGAAGCCACCGCCATTCTTGGGTTCGCAAACTACCGAAAACGTAGGGTACTTCCAAACTATGAAACGCCCCTAAGGTTGCCTCGCCCTTCCCAGGAATCGATCGATCAAAACGGTATACAAACACATGCTGACCGGAGGCCTTGGTAAGGCTCGCCAACGCGCCAACCGGACACGCGGCAATCAAGTCATTGGCGGCCTTATCTAGCCCGGTACTTCTATTCAACAGTATTCTGCCGAAGTAGAAAGCGATGGCGGGATTGGTCCAGATTCCGAAATAGAGCCGAGCAGCCTCCGAAACCTTCCCCAGCCCAGCCGATTCTGGGACGTTGCTCTGACCGCCCGAAGCTTTGGCGGCGGCCGCAGCGGAGAGACGAAAAGCGCTGAGCTCCCGGCCATTGAGACCGATCAGCAAATCCACCTTTTGGATTGATCCGGTAAGAAAGGCTTGCTGCGGCGACATCGGAAGCACCCAACCGTCGGTCGTCGCGGCCGTCATGTCAGCCGGGAAATGTTCCTTAGCCTTGAGTACCAGTGCGTCAACTTCCGTTGCCGGTAGTGCACGCAATTTAGTGAGTGCCGTCGACGCAGTACCTGGGGCCAAGGCACTTACTGCGCTGCCGAAACCTTCCGCTTGCGATAATGTTTGTCCCGACTCAAACGCAGGACCGCTTTCTGATATCACGCGTTTGAATAGCCCCGCAGCGAGCGGCGAGGTCATCAAACGACCTGCGTCAATCGCGCCGGCAGACTCGCCGAACAGCGTGACATTATCGGGATCACCGCCAAACTGAGCGATGTTTTGCTTCACCCATGTTAGGGCGGCGAGTTGGTCCAACAATCCATAGTTGCCCGAGCTGTGATGCGGCGATTCGGCCGTGAGCTCAGGATGACTGAAGAAGCCCATCACCCCGAGTCGATAGTTCAAGGTGACCAGCAACACGCCATGCCGCGTTAAAGGAACTCCGTCATACGCCGGCTGTGTGCCGCTGCCCACGGTGTTGCTGCCGCCGTGCAGCCAAACCATCACGGGCAGCGCACGTTTAACCGGCCACTCTGGGATCCATACATCGAGATAAAGACAGTCCTCGGACGATTTAATCGGAGGTTGCTCAAAATTTGAGCCATACGCGTGAGCCAACGGGGCGATAAAAGGAGTGAGGCCCGAGGTTCGCTGCGTGCAGGCGCTGGCTGGCTGCACCGCTTCTCGCACGCCTTGCCAGGGTAACGGTGGCTCCGGCGGTTGCCAGCGCAACTCGCCTATGGGTGGCTTCGCGTAGGGTACCCCTCGAAACGCGATTGCGGATCCAGCGTTGGTACCACGCAGCGTTCCAGCACTGATCTGCACCACAGGATCGCTGGTTGACGCCGTGCTCTCGGTCGGCACCTTAAGGTGCGAAAAACTCGAGGCCTTATAAATCGGGTAGTGCCCACCACGATTCTCGACAAAAACCACAAAAGTAACGATTGCCAGCAACAGAGCGCCGCTGATCCAAAGCATCCACTTCCACTTTGCCGTCATATGCAAGTACCCGCTATCGCAACGTCACCGTCATCGGGAAGCCTTCTGCACCTGACTGTCATCGTCGAACATGAGCCATTCGATCACGGAGACGGGTAGCGAGCCATAGCTGATGAGTTGGTCGTGAAAGGCACCGAGCTTGAAATTCGCGCCCTCTCGGTCGCGATAGCGCCCAAGCAGTCGCATGATTTGCCACTTGCCCGTGATATAGGAAATCTTCTGTGACGGGCTGGATGCGGCGCCCGCCGCCTCGCCCTCGGCCGCTTCACGATCGAGACCCCCGGCATCCATGAAATACTTAACCGCTTGCTCGAAACTCCAGCGTCCGGATTGCAGGTTGACATCCACGCCGATGCGCGCGGATCGGTAGCGACTCAGCCGAAGCACCTGGCCTTGCGAGGCGGAATCTTGAGGGTATAGACCCTCGCGGCTCAGCATTTCCTCGCCATATAGTGCCCATCCCTCGACGAATACAGAATCGCCGTGCTGGCGCCTGATTTCATTGCTGAGGTGATTGGCGATGGAAATCTGCAGAAAATGACCGGGTATCCCCTCGTGCCCCAGAATGGGCCGCGGATCTTCGATGGCGGCGCGAATATAGAAGTTGCCGCTTTTCGGATCGTAGGTAGGGATGTAGTAAAAGCCGGTCGGGTCTTTGTCATACAGGCCCGGCGCGTTCATGAAGCCACCGGGCGAGGTGGGCTTGAAGGCTTCCGGTAGCTGACGAATTTGAAAGGAGCCTAAGTAGGGCGGCAATGTGACCAAGTGATTGTTTTTGAGGAAACTCACGATGTCATCCAGCCGCGCCTGATAAGCGGCCAGGAATTCGGCCTGATCCCTCGGAATATGGGCCGCCCTCGCGGGATCCGGCGAGGCGAGGCTGGGATCCTTGAGCATCGCCTCGAGCGCGCGATAGCGCGCCAGTTCCACTTCGCCAAGGTGCGCGACGTCATGCGCATCCATGGGCAAGAGCAACACCGATTTCAGCAGGTAGTTGTATTTGGCTTCGCCCATCGGCTGCCAATCCGGCATTTGAGGCGCTTTGGCGCTCAGCCACTCAGCAAACTCGTGCAGCGTCTTCACGGCGCCGTCGCGTGCCTGCACCAGTTCTCGCCGTTCCGTCGATGAGAGCTTATCCGCCAGGGACATGAGACTTACCGTATATAGCTCATCGCCGCCGCGCGCCGCGTCGATGGCGAGGGAAGCGTACAGCTTGACCGGTTGGGTGAGATTGCCGCGTGCCGTCAAGAGCAGCGCCGGCATTTGCTTCAGACGTGCCGTGGCTGCCAAGGCGCGCGTGCGGGTGGGAGCGTAGTCTTTTTGCAGCAGGCTGAAAATGCCATTGGTACATTCGTTGACGTACAGTTGGGGATCCGAAGCCTGCGGATTTCGCTCGCGGTCGAAGAAATCAGCACCCGCCAGCTGCGCCTGGAACAACAGCCGATCGACGCGATCATCCTTGGCCCAGCCGGCATCGGACATGGCACGCACTTGCGCCAGCAGTTCACTGATGTGGCGCTGGCGATCGATCACGGCGGCCATGCGAAAGTCAGTGAGGCGCGAGTCAAAGCGATGCTCGCCATTGCTGCTGCTGGCCACCGGATAAGCCGCGTCACGCCACAGGTAGTACTCATGCGCCAGGGTGCGAAGTTCGGCGGGATCCGCTTTTGCGCCTACGGCGAACAACCCGAGACAAGCGGCGAGGCTCAAGCGGAGTGCGTGCTTCATGATCAACCTTTTACGGCAGCCAGCCGCCAGTGTAGCCGACCGAGCCGGTTATGGTTTGCTCGGCATGACTGGCAATTCGACGTACGAGGCGTTCTCACCGGCGTGGTGAATCGTGTTGTTGGCCAATACGCCCGTGCTCTCGCTTTCGTTCGCTCCGCCCGTGTTCAAGTTGCGCACAAATTTTGGAAAGTCGGATGAAGCGATCTCCACCCGTATGCGGTGCCCTTTGTCGAACCGCGTGCTGGTGGTCATCGGCGTCGGGTTGATGGTGTAAACGGCATTCGGCGTCATCATCTCTGGTTTGTCGAAGCCGTTGCGGTAGCGGGCCCGGAAAATCGTATCTGCAATGATGTAGGCCGTGCCATCGGGCAGCACATCTACGAGCTTGACGGTGAAGTCCGTATCCTTCGCACTGGAGGACACTTTCAAGACTGCATTGACGAAGCCTGTGACGTTCATTGCTTCCTTCAGGGGTTCACTCGAATACACGAGCACATCCGAGCGCGCCTCGATGGAACGTTGATCGTAGGCACCTGGCGTAACCAGGCCACCGTTACAGCAATCGCTGCCTCCCAGGGTCTGTACCGGATTCATGGGGTCGTAGGTGAAGTGATCGGGCTTCTCGCTGCCCGGCGGCGCCGCAAGGTCCAACCGGCCATTGCCATACAGGCTGTTGGCGGCTCCCTCGCTGCGAAGGTACATGCGCACCGACTTCACTTCCTTGGGAGGCCAGCTGTTTGAGGCATTCCAGCGGTTCTCGCCCATGGTGAAGTAGCGGACATGCGGAGTGGTGGCGGGCCAGGCGTTGGCGTCCGCCTTCAACCACCGGTCAAACCAGGCGAAAATGGTTCCGTCCACATCGAAGCTCGTGTCGCCCATGGAACGCTCCCCGACCGTCGTGTCGGGACCCATCTTCCAGTAGGTGCAATGAGGTATGGGGGCGACTACTGCGTATTGATTGGGGGCAGCGTTCTTGTCGCCATCGGTTCGCGCATGGTTGAAAAGTTCGAGGTTCGGTCCGATGGACACGTCGTACCAGGAGTCGAACCACAGCGCCGGCACACCCCAACCCATGTCCTCGTGGTAGAGGCCACCCTGACGCCAGGCCGGATCTGCGGGCGTGCGATCGATCAGTTGTTCAAAAGTGCCCGCAGGCTCGCCGAGATCATCCAACATCTTGTCGACCGGCAAGTGTTTGATCTGCTTGGTCCACTCCACCTTGGGTTTGGTCACCGAAAGATCGTTGTATCGGGACACACGAGCATGCATGGCGGGATCAGTGATGAGCGGCAGCTGCGCGCGCAGCGGATTGTCGACGCCGTAGAGCCAGACGAAGAAGAGACTTCGCGGCACACCGCCCGTGTACCAATTGCCCTGCTCCTGAAAGCGCCCCACTTTGCCGATACCGGCACCGGCAGACATGGGCACCATCGCCGCCAGGGCTGGGTGATGGGTCCCTGCGAGGGCCAACTGCCACTCGGCGCTCGATGAACAACCGAGCGTGCCCACCTTGCCATTGGACCATGCCTGCTTGGCAATCCAGGTGAGGGTGTCATAGCCGTCGGTTTGCGGATGGCCGAGGATTTGCCAGTCACCCTGGGAGAAGTATCGTCCACGTTCGTTCTGCACGACGAAGGCGTATCCACGCCGCACGGCCGCGAGCGCATAGTTCAGCGCAGGTCCGGCCTTCATCTCCAACTCGTTGTACGGGGTCTTCCAGAAGATAGTGGGCAGCGGCCCCTTGGCATTCTTCGGCCGATAGACATTCGTATCGAGACCCACGCCGTCGCGCATGGGGATCATGATGGCGTCGTCCGAGACGGCGTCGTGCTTGAGTTCCCTGATGATGGCTTCGGGTTGATAGTCCCGGTAGTACTCGCCGGTGCTTGAGGGCGCCTGCTGGGCGAGCGCCGCTGCGGAGGCGAGTGAGGCGATGAATAGCAACGTCTTTGTTATCGTCATAAATCCCCGTTCGATCCTCCTAACCGGATTGCAGTTTATACGAAAGCCATTTGTTCCCTAACTAAACGCGCGCCAACTTGTGGCATCCTCCACACCGACCAGGAGGACCTCGACATGTCTGCCAAAAAACGCTCGAGCCAACAGATCGCGAAACGATATCCGCCCTATTTGCTTGCGCGGCAAATCGCTGCGCTCAGTAAGCTTTCCGACGACACTGAGACAGCCGCGCAGTACCTTATCCGGCAGGCGATAGACGAGTTTTTAGAGCGGCGGAAAACGACAAAGCGCCGTCGCTCCAGCTAAGGGCTGCGTGAGAGAATCGAGGAATATGCTCTAACTATATGATAGATAACTTGTACTTTTGACTTTTCGTTCACTTCCTCTTGGCCGCCAACCCGGCGAAAACCTCAAATTTCAGATTGATCACAGAACCTGACAGCTGATTCGGAACGCACGTCATTCGATTGTCGATGTTGCGCGTGGTAAACATCGGCAGCACCTTATCGCGAAATTGCTCTATGAGTTCGCAATCGCCGGGAGCGACCTCACGAGGCGAACGATCTGCAATTGCCACCGTGTGCCACGCGCCGTTGATCGGCGGGTTCGCGATCTCGCCATTTCTATTTGGTGCAAGCGCATAGAACCTAAGATCCGCGCGGGCGAATTTGTCCGGACTTCCGTATCCGCTGGCGCAACCGCCTGAGGTCGATTTGGCATCTGCACGCGCGCCCGCCGCAATCAAGAGCACCTTGAGCTTGCTTGCAAGACCGTCGCACGAGTAAGTCGTCGTGAAGCCCAAGTATTGAAAACTGTATTCGTGCTTTTGCCAGACACCCTGCTCGGGTTCGCTGGCTGATGGTTCAGCTGCCAAGGCAGTCAAACCAAATCCACAAATGGCGAGCGCGCAACTAACTTTCAGGACTCTCAGCGATGTCATGACTCTACCCTCCTCGGACATTCTCAATGGATCCTAAAAACTCCCAATATCGATAGTTGACTGAGTCAAGTATCCTGCTACGATGTGTGCTGTGAATACAAGGCCTCCCCTGCAAGAGGACATGGCGGCACAAGTCAAAGCCGTACGACAATTCAACCGCTTTTTTACGCAGCGGATTGGCGTATTGGATGAAGGCTTGCTGGCAAGTGACTTTACGTTGACTCAGGCGCGGGTGCTATTCGAAATTGGCACTCGGAAGATGTGCACCGCCGGCGACCTAATTGGTGCCTTGGGGCTGGATCCTGGATATCTAAGCCGGATTCTTCAAGAGTTTGCTGACTCGAGCTTGGTTTCGCGCAGGCAATCGCCCGATGACCGTCGACGCACCAATCTATCGCTCACCCATAAGGGTCGAAAAGCGTTCGCCGAACTGGACAATCGGTCTCGGCGTTGCATCGGTGAGTTGATAGCTGGTCTGTCAGAACCGAAGCGCGCACGACTCCTTGATAGCATGCGAGTCCTGCAGGAGACCCTTTCATCTGTTCCCTCGGGTCCGGAGCCGACCGTTGCGATCCGACCTTACCGAGTTGGCGATGTGGGTTGGGCTATCGAGCGACACGGGCAGCTTTACGCCGACGAGTATGGTTGGAACGAAGAGTTCGAAGCGCTTGTCGCCAAGCTTTTCGCCAAGTTTGCGACCCAGCATGATTCAGCAGCCGAGCAGTTCTGGGTCGCCGACGTCGATGGAGAGCGTAGCGGCTGTGTATTTGTCGTCCGCTCCGAGAAAGACGCGAGTGCGGCGCAACTGAGATGTCTATTGGTCGACCCCAAGGCTCGCGGCCTCGGTTTGGGGCGACGACTCGTCGATCAGTGCATCCAGTTTTCGAAGTCTGCCGGCTACCGCCGGATCATCTTGTGGACGAACGACGTTCTTGTCTCTGCGCGTCGCATATACGAAGGCGCAGGATTTTCCCTGGTCGAGGAAGCTCCCCACCGAAGCTTCGGGCATGATCTGGTGGGCCAGTATTGGAGTCGCAACCTCTGAACGGGAAGTGCAACGCGAGAGAGTAATTTCCGAATACCCCTCCCTTGAGTCGTTTAATGCTCAGAGGAATCTCATGCTCAGAACATCCTCGTGGATTTTAGCGTCTGTGTTCCTCGCGTGCTCGCCGCGAACGGAGGCGCGACCCTGGTCTCTCACCGACATCGCCCCATTTCTCGCGGGCACCGATACGATCGAGGCGGCCTCGACGGGCGCCGTACTCTTCAACGATCACTATGCCGATTTGAAACACGATTCGATCGAGGAGATCTGGCTGATTCTCGAATCGAATGGCGTAATTCGCGAAATCCCTAGGCGGCTGCGGGTCGCGGAATTGCATTGGGCGCCCGATGGCCGCCGCCTCGCCGCCTTGTTGCAGGACAAGGACGGGACCAAACAGCTTTTCTGGATCGATTCGCGGACCGTTGCAGTCACGCGCCTGACTCATGGCAGCTCCATCAGCAATTTTTCGATTTCTCCCGACGGCACACAGATCGCTGCCATCGAAACGCCACGGGCCGCGACCAGCAGCGCACCACTGTCGTTTTGGTTTAGCGAGAACAACGATTTGCTGGCCGGAACCCCGCCGTCCCGTCAATTGTGGATCATCGATGCCAAAACAGGCGCTCAACGTCGCGCAGTGGTTGACTCCTACTCGTACGGGGGCCCTGTGACCGATCACGATACCTCATGGAGCCCGGATGGATGTGGCCTTACTCGCCTACCCGAATTCGGGTCATGGTCCTGATGATCCACGGGGAGCTCTGGATTGGACGGCGCACATAGCCGGCTGGTTCGCCGCACATGGCGGAATTGCGATAGGCGACGCAAAGCCACCGCCCGAAAAACACTAGCTTCGCTCGAGGTGGCTATCCCGAGCCATCATCTAGGCCGCCTTTTTCGCCTCACTCCGCACATACCGCGACAGATGATAGGCAGCGAGCGCAACATCAGCTGCGCTGATCATCGCTGGAGCGTTGTCTATAAAAGCAGGCAAGGCTTTGGGTTCCAGCACCCACACGTCCCCGCACGGTCCTCTTTGCTCTACAAACCATCCTGGAAAAACCACAACGCCGCGCACGAAGAAGCGTTTTCCTGTGGACTTCTTCAACTCACTTTCAAGCCAGCGACTTGCGGCAGTTACTTGCACGATCGGTTTGCGGTCGGGCGGTTGCCCCGCAACGCTTAGTGCATCGCCTTCGACCACGATCTTGGCATTCGGCCACGGTTTGCTCAAAGTCTTGGTCTCGATGGCATATATCCCGTGCGTCGAAATTACGACATGGTCGAGATTAAAGCCCTCGCCCGGAATGTCGTGAAATACCTGGCCGCCGCCCTCTCGCAGACGCTCCAGGAACTGCCCCACCGCCCGCTCGCCGTCTCTACCCTGCACTAACCGTTTTACCCGCCCGCGGATGTTCCAGATACGCCAAGCCGCAAAGATGACCGCGGCGGCGGCTACAACCGTGAATAGAACCGGACGTCGGGGCGAATGAGTAAGATATCCGTACCATTCGAAGTACGCGACAAAGCAGAAGAAACCGGCCCCGAAAAGCACCCCGAGAGCCTTATCGTATACCCACCTGTCTATCTCTTTATCGAGAGACTCGCCCGGAAGGCGCAGTGGTTTGTCCTTGAGTGGTGATTGGTTCGACATTCCTTGTCTCCGAGAGTATTGAAATGCCAATCTGCCAGGATTATCCCTTCTCTTCGGTGACGCGAATCTCTATTTGACAGTAAGCGCCCCCCTCCCATCTCGAAAATGGCGCAAATCCACCCCCCGCCCGCGCACTTGAAGACGCAACGGGCGGCGCCACGACTACCCATCGAACACCGCGGCGATTTTTGCGTGGCCAAGCTCACGCTCGACAAGGTGGTGCGTTGGCAGCCGCCCACCGTCAATACCTGGCGGCTAAAGCGGGCGGGCCGGGGCCCGGTTCGCCGGCCCTGGGCGCCTTATTTCAGGTTCAGCACCTGCATCCACGTCGTGCCGAGAAGCCGCCGTATTTGGGCGCGATTCCCCACTCCTTGGTTTGTCGTGGAAACTGAGCCATCGACGGTTTTCGAAATTGCATCGTTCTTCGCCAGCGCACCGTCCAAACCTGCGGCCCAGCTTTTGTAAGTGACCACCAATAGCAGATCGGGATCATCTGGACCGCGCGGAACCACGTTCAGCACCTGATAGCTGAGAACATCGCCTGCTTTTTTTGCCAGCTCCTGCTGCTGCTTCCAATTGGTGTCGACGAATTGCATGTAATCATCGAACTTGCCGTCCACCGTTCGTATGCTCGAGACGCTGACGACGGGTCCTTCCGTGTAAGCATGATCATCGGCACTGGCACCGAAGCTGAATAAGGCGAGGCAAGCGAATCCCGTCAAGGCGGCAAGGTGATCTTTGAGTGACATTCGAATCTCCGTTAGGTCTTGCGCGTCCGTGCGGCTCGCAACCGCGACTGATCCCGCTATGGCAGAAAATTAGCGTCCTAAGCGGACTAAAACAATATCCACTTCTTGACATTCCTATAGAACCACTTCATAGAGTTCTTCGTCGCCTCGCCTATTGGTGCGGCATTGCCCGGCGGCTTACGGCGCCGCGCCTTCTCCAAGCGCAGTTACAGAATCACCATCTTTCCGAAACCGCATCGCAATGATAACGAGTTACTGTCTCATTGCCCGCCAATAGCGTGGGATCATCGACAGGACAGCGCTTGTCGAAACGTTTGACGAAGGTGCGGGCGAGCTGGTCGCGGGAATAAGGTTGCCCGCGGTCGGCTCGCCCCCGCGGCGCAGACGATCACTATCTCCTGCTACGGTCTCGCAGACATCAGCAGGGCATGCCAAGAAATGCAAAGAAGCTACCTCTTCTTGCCGCCACGTGCACCCGCGTTCGCCGGATCGTTGAATGAGATCAACGTTGTCATTTCTATTACGTGACCCACGACAACGCCATGTTGAATGGCGCCGAATAAATTGACGCCCCAGCGATGGGACGTCCAACTTAGGGGAAACAATTACGCATGCGCTCGATTAAACACCTTCTGACAACTACCGCCCTCACAACCCTCGCCTCATGCGGTGGCGGGGGCGGCAGTCACATAGCTGATGGCATTGCGCCAATACCCGGTCCGATGGACCAATCTCCAGGTGGGATTTGGACCAGCCAATACACGGTCACCTCGGGAGCGAATACGGGTGACGTCATTCAGGCGGAAGGAATTGTTTCCGAAACCGGTCAGTATTTTGCTTATAGCAAGGACACCACCACAGGGTGCGCAGGGCTCGAATTCGGACAGCTTTCCGTGAGCGGAGCGAATGCAACCGGTACCGGGAATTCAGCGATGGTCCGCTATTCAACCATGCCGGGTGGAGCAACCAACTGCGTCTATCCCGACGGCTCAACCAGCGCTACCGGAACACTTGCAGGACAAGTTGCGGCGCGCGCGAGTTTGATGGTGACTGCTACCGGCACGACTTCTCTGGGCAGTGCATTGATTGAGACAACAAACTATACGTTCTCAAGCCTGTACCTGAATCCCTCCTCGCTCGCCGCAATTGCAGGCAACTACAACGACGGTGGCCTGAATATGACGCTTGACGCGAACGGCGCGGTTTTCGAGCAAGGTCCGAACGGATGCGTGATGAGTGGCCAGGTATCAATCATCAACGCCTCATACAATGCCTACGGGATTCAGCTGACTTTCGCCAACTGCACGGGAACCTCTGCAGGCCTTAACGGTGTAGTTGCGTCAGGTCTCTTGACGCTTGACACAGCAACATCACCGGCCACAGTGATCGGTGGTATATCTGGCAGCATAGGTGGAGAGCTCTTCGTAGAGGCATTCAATTTAGCGCGCATGTAGCCGCGCTTTGACTCGAGTCGCACTGCGTCAATCACTTTTGACAACATTTTTATTCTCTTCGCGCCATCCTGAGCGAAGTCAGATCCCTGGGAAGGCAGTGTGATTTCAAACCATTCCGTTGTGCTGGTTTGACAGGTTTGCAGAAATTGTGCCGGCATGCACTCCCCCGTCGGTGCAATCCCTAACGGTCGGGGCCCCTCCAAAAGGCCCCGCCGTTTTTTCTATTTGGCAGCACTTCGCTCGGGCAAATGTAGACTGATCAAATCGACTTGGCTTCGCCCCCGTCCATGCGAAGCGTGGATCCGGTCATCCACCGGGCACCTGGCGAGACGAGAAAGGCAATCAGGTCAGCAATCTCCTCCGGCTTTCCATAGCGGGCAATGCCGGCATCCCTGGGAAATTTCTCGGTGGCCGGTCACAATCGCTACCGAGCTTGTCATGTACCTATCTCCTTGCGGTCCAGTAGAGAGTTCCGGTTACAGGCGTGACAGGAACTCCCGCATCGCCAGTGCAATTTGTTCAGCGTGCGTTTCCAGCGCGAAGTGACCGGTGTCGAAAAAACGGATGTCCGCTTGCGGAATGTCTCGTTTAAACGCGTTCGCGCCAGCCGGCAGAAAGAACGGATCGTGCTTGCCCCAAACGGCAAGAAAAGGCGGCTTGTGCGTACGGAAGTAATCTTGGAATGCCGGGTACAGCGAAACATTGCTTTTGTAGTCGCTGAATAGATCCAACTGCACTTCGTCCGCGCCGGCGCGGGCGAGATAGAAGTTATCGAGCGACATGCCGTCCGGGGAAACGCCTGCTGAATCGGGCACCCCATGGGTGTACTGCCAGCGTGTCGTCTCCGGAGCGAGGAAACTCCGCAATGCGTTCCGATTGGCCGCGGAAGGGTCTTCCCAATAAGTGCGGATGGGATTCCAACCATCGCTGAGTCCCTCCTCATAGGCATTACCGTTCTGAGAGATAATCGCGGTAATCCGCTCGGGATGCCACGCAGCCAATCGGAATCCGGTTGGGGCCCCGTAATCAAACACGTAGACCGCAAATCGGTCGAACCCCACTACTTCGGTAAAGCGGTCGATGACGCGCGCGATGTTGTCGAAGCTGTAATTGAATTGACCGCGTGACGGCATATCTGACTGACCGAAACCCGGTAGGTCGGGGGCGACAATGTGGAAGCGATCGGCCAGCAGCGGGATCAAATCCCGGAACATGTGCCCGGCGCTCGGGAAGCCATGGAGCAGCAGCAGCTTGGGCGCGTCGGCCGCTCCCGCCTCTCGATAAAAGACCTTGAGAGCATCGACTGCAAGGCTGCGATATTTAGTGGATGGCATGGCATCTTTCCTCAGTGACAATGGAACGGCTTCAGCGGTCGTTTCGGGTCGATCCGATCACTGCACTGGCGTACGCGTGACCGACGAGCACGAGTTCGCCTTGGACTCGCTCCGACGCCCGGTCGAGCGCGGCAACATCATCCGAAAGGGATGTGAGCGGCAAGGGTGCCGCAATCGTGGTTACACCTTCCTTTTGGAGCGCCGCGATTACCTTGCGCCGACTCGACCCATCGGTCCAAGCCCCGTGGGCGAGCACGACGCTGACATTATCTACGGACATCTCCTCTCCCGATGATTCGAACCCGAGCGCCGGCCGCCTTGGATTTGCCTTCGATCGTTACGCCATAACCGCCATAACGCGCACATAGAGGTTATGAAGAATCCCGTAACTTGTCAAATTCATTTAAGGCGGTTATGGTGCAATGCCGAAGAGGTAGTTCCGATGCAGCAGAAATCTCCTGCCATATTCATCACCGATTCTGTCGCGCTGAATTTTTTGAATTCGATCGCGACCCCGGCCGATAGCACAATTGACTGGATTGGCGATGGCGACGGGTTGTTGGCTTGGTTGGAGCAAGCGCAGCTTGTGCCGATGGAGGCGCTCGAAGTCATACGCAAGCACGCAGAGCCTGAAGAACTTGATCGCGTGGCAGAGCAAGCGCGGAATCTACGCGAATGGTTCAGGACTTTCGTCCATGACAGCGGCAAGTCACGCAAGGCCGCGGCTCTCCCTGATGTCGAGCCGCTGAATCGAATTCTTGCGAGGGATGAAGGGTTCGAACAATTGGTGGCGCACAAGCGTGGCAAGGCGACAGCACTTCGGCTTGAGCGCGCGCGACGCTGGCGATCGCCGGAATCGCTCCTGCTCCCGATTGGCGAAGCACTGGCGAAGTTGCTGGCCGAGGAAGACCTCTCGGATGTGAAAACATGTGAGGGAGCCGACTGCACCCTTATGTTTGTTGACCGCACGCGAGGCCGTTCGCGTCGATGGTGCAGCATGGGGATCTGCGGCAATCGGGCGAAGCAGATTGCCCACCGACATCGGTTGAAGGGGTCACACTAAGCGGAAGCGGACTCCCCTAACTATAAAATCGTGCCGCCATGAGCGGTCCATCCAATCTGGAGCAGCCCATGCAAGACGAACCAATCGCTGATGCCCTGAATGCACACTGGCAGGCATCCGCAGCCGGCGATGCAAACGCGGAACACGATATTTACGATGACGATGCGATTTGTGACTATCCTCAGTCAGGTGAACGAATTCTAGGGCGAAATAATTTGCAGGCCTTGCGCAGTCATCATCCCGGCAAGCCGTCGGGTTTCAACGTCAAGCGAATTCTTGGGATGGGTGATTTATGGATCACCGAGTACATCATTAGCTACCAGGGACGACTCACATACACCGTGAGCATCATGGAGTTTCGCAACGGCAAGGTCGTGCACGAGACACAGTATTTCGCGGATCCCTTCGAAGCCCCGGCCTGGCGGAGCCAGTGGGTCCAGCGGATCGCGTGAGACGGTAACTCTTCGTGCTGCGGAGGGTCATCCGCGATTTGTCACAGTCGGCACTCGAGTTTCAGGAACACGGCGCGCTTGAAGTCCGTGCGCGTGGCGACATCGGCAAACTCTCCGTGACCGCTACCGAGGAGATTCTGCCCCGCAAGCGCACAGGCGACCCATGCCGCAGCACTTAAGTTTTGCGCTTGCATTCGCCCTCCTTGACGCCGTTCTTGCATCCCCTGCACGCCGACGACCGTCGGCCTTAGCGCCTGTGCGAGGATCACTATTCGATTTTCATCGTATGGGACCGGCGCGCTCAGTACAGCCAACCAGGTCGCAATTGCGGGCTTTAGGGGGTCTTTACGTTTCTCACCCTCCTAAATCAAGCCCTCTTCCCTCAGCTCTCGTTTCAAATAGGCATAGTAAATTGGCGCCGCGATGAGACCGGCGGTTCCGAACAAGGTTTCCATAGCCAGCATTGCGATGAGCAATTCCCACGCAAAGGCTTGGATTCGGGCGCCAAGGAAGCGAGCAATGAAGAAGTATTCAAGCTTATGAATAACAATTAGGAATGCAAGAGCCGAGAACGCCACAAACAGTGAGTGTGACAGCGCAACGACGAAGATAAGGGTGTTGGAGATCAGATTCCCAATTACCGGCAACAGACCAACCACGAAGGTAAGCACGACGAGAGTCTTGGCGAGCGGCAAAGAGACGCCGAACAATGGCAGGGCTATTAACAAAAACCCACCCGTGAAGAGGGTGTTCAACGCTGAAATCTTGACCTGCGCAAAAACCACGTCGCGGAACGCACTCACGAGGTGAACGGCACGCGCCTTGAGCGCGACACTTAAGAAGCCTCCCGGAGGGCGATTGCGCGCGCCATGCAAGGCAAGCATGCCGCCGAGCATGATGCCGATGATCAACTGTACGACCACACGCACCGCCTGCTTGCCGGCAACCTGCAGCTCAGCCGTGTGTTCCCCTAACCAGTCCATCACGGCCGTGCGCATTTCCCTGGAATCGTCGGGTAGGTAATCGACGATGAATGCGGGTAATTGTCTATGCGCTCGCTCGATCAACGGCGCCAAGCGCTCGAAGAATACAGTGGGATTGCCATTCTCCGAGTTGAGAAAGGCAACACTCGCGCCAATGGCGAGAGTGAATAGCCCCACCACGAGAATTGCGAGTAATGCGACGACCAACCAGTGTGCGTGAACGCCCGGCACCTTCCGCTGCAGCACGGGAGCAAGCGTCGCGACCAACGAATACACCAGCAAACCCGCAAACAGCGCAGGCAAAAGGTGCAGCGCGAGGACGAAGCAGAGCGTGGCAGCCGTTAGTGCGTAAGCGGCCGCCTTGAGACGGTTGATCAGAGGCACATCCGGAGGCATTGAGTTATCTTAATTCAAATGGCGCGCAATCTGGTGAGTTGTGCACGCCGACCCATCCCTAGAGCGGGTCCTTACGGATGGCAACGTTTTGATGCGCTTCCCCCATTGCGAAGCGACCGTACATGAACTTGCGGTACCTTTCGACGCAATGTCATCCGCTTCCATAAGGACGCGTGATGACCTCGAGCATGTGGCCATCGAGATCTTCAAAATAAACGCCGCGACCGCCGTCGTTACGGTTGATCTCGTTAGGCCTGGATTTCCCCGGGTCAGCCCAGTAACTCAAGCCCTCGTTGCGAATCCGTGAGAACGTTGCGTCAAATTCGCTCTCCTCGATAAGAAATGCGTAGTGCTGAATCGCGATAGGTCCGCTCTCTTCCATGAAATCGAGCGAGACTTTGTTGTCTAGTTGGACCACCATGAAATGGTAGAACGGTATTGCAGGCGAGCAGCCGAGAATTCGGACCAGCCACGCTGAGGATCTCTTCTTGTCGCGGCACCAGACGATCGTATGATTCAGCTGCACCGGCATGATCTCACTCCTGTGATTGCATTTAGAGTATACAGCGCTTACGTTTCTCAATACGGCCCGACTTATACAGCGGGGGAGGCGGGGCGAAGCGAGCCACGATGAATATGATTCGAATGAACCCTTTCACGATCTCCAACGCGCAGATTCGAGTGCCCAGAATTATCTATGGAACGGCCTGGAAGAAGGCTGATACGCGGCGCCTGGTAAGTCTCGCGATTCAAAACGGATTTCGTGGCATTGACACTGCTTGCCAGCCAAAACATTACGATGAACCAGGCGTAGGTGCCGGCATTGCCGCCAGCCTAAAAAGGGGACTGACCCGCGCCGATCTTTACCTGCAAACCAAATTCACCTCGCTCTCAGGCCAGGATCCGAAGCGCATTCCCTATGATTCAAAGGCGCCGCTACCCCAGCAAGTCGCTCAATCCGTCGCTGCATCCCTGAAAAACTTGCAGACGAACTACCTCGACTGCGTGCTCCTGCACTCTCCTATGCCAACGGCGACGCAAGATCTGGCCGTTTGGCGCGCGCTCGAAACTCTCGTCGACACCGGCCTTGTTCGCCAACTCGGCATCAGCAACTGCTATCGCCTGGACGATCTCAGGAGTCTAAATGAAACCGTCCGAGTCAAGCCCGCCGTTGTTCAAAATCGCTTCTACGCGGACACGAACTACGACCGCGACTTGCGCGCCTATTGCGTTCAACACAACATCATTTATCAAAGCTTCTGGACTTTGAGCGCCAATCCTCACTTGCTCGCTCACGAAACGATGACCGCCCTTGTCTCCACCCACAATCGAACCGCAGCACAGATTCTCTTTCGCTATCTTACACAGATCGGAGTGGTTCCCCTCACTGGCACGAAGTCCAAGACGCACATGCGCGAAGGCCTCAGCATCTTCGACTTTGAGCTCAGCAATGTAGAGCAAGGCGCGATCGACAAGCTATTGTGACAATCCTCCGTTGGTCGGGCCGTTCGGATAATCAGTCTTCAGCGCGACCACACCCCTGGTGGCGGCCTTCGATCTCAGCCGCAAATGCCGCTTCGAGTCTCTCTAACACTTCATTCTGAATAGCGGCCTCCGCGACTGCTTTCTTGTCCCTGAAGGCAAAAGTGAGCGCGATCCATCGAGAGGAATCTAGAAAACGATACGCAGGGCTCGCTCGAGTAAATGAAGCCAACGCCAAATACAACGCAGAATTCGGCGCTCGATGCTTCACACCTCCACAAAAGGCCGCGGCTGCCGTGCCCGCGTGCTTGCGGCCAATTGTCCTCAAATCTCCCGCCGCCGCCATGCTATGGCCAAATGTTTCCACGTCACGCCAAATTGACGTCCGTTCTCCAACTGATACGCGATCAAGTCCGTAGTGCACAAGGACTCGAATCAAGGCCCGGGCCTGGGCTCGAACAAAATCATCGGAAGTAGCCATGGTGGTCTCCAGAAATGCAAAAACCCCAAGAATTCCGGTTGTGCCGGCACTCGAGGGGTTGGCTTCCGAGACCGACGCTTTAGCAGAATTTATGAGTCGCCCTGCAAGTAGTCTGTAAATCGGCGACGTAGTAAAGATAGCACTTCTTCGTCTGGCTGGAAACCCTTGGTCGACTCCAAGCTCTATCCAAGGCGCGCCCTGAAAAACGTCAGCTCGTCCTTTCCTGATTCTTTGACAAACCCATCTTGAAACAGCTGCGCCACTAGTCCATCGCGATCTGTCGCCGAGAGGTCCTGAAACCAAGCCTTGACCTTGCCTTCCAATCCCTTCCTTTTGCGTGGCAAGACCTTCTCCTTCTTGAGCAACCAGATGAGCCGCTCAAACGGGGTCTTCCGCGGGGTACCCGGAATCTCCGCAAATGCGTCCTGTTGCTCACTCACCCGGCGAACCTTGAATCCACGCTCAATCGTAAGATGCTTCACCAACGGATCGAATCCTTTCTTGTCCTTCGAGAGGATGACGCACTCTGCCTGCGGGTTTGCGTGCAACAATTCGCCTAAATAATAGGCAATACAGAAGTCACAGGCGTTACGTTCGACGCTCAAGATGCGCACGTAGTCGAATCGACTTCCCATGGACTGCGCCTGAACGACAAGTGCGGTGGGTAGCGTTCCCTGCTTGCCCCCCAAAACAAAACCCACCTTAACGTCGTTCGGCAGCGCCTCAAGATCGACCGCCCGAATATTCTCGTAATCGACCAATAAGATGCGCTCCGTCATCGCGATGCTCCTTTCAAACCATTACGGATGTTCCTCTTCGTCGGCCGGACACTCTCCGTTCGATCGGGCCGTTCTGGCATCCTGGCTTCGCTATCTTAGTTTCGCCGCGATCACCTCTTTCGTCACGCCGTCAATTGCCAGCACTTTCCGTCTGCTCGCCAGCCCCGACACGATCTGCACCGACTGCTTCGAAATGCCGAGAGCTTCTGCGACAAATTGCGTCAATGCAACATTGGCCGCATTCTCTACCGCTGGCGCCGCGATTCGAATCTTCATGATGCCATCGTGCATCCCCGCCACTTCCGACTTGGACGCCCGAGGCTGGATGTAGACTTCAAGACGTGCGGCACCCATCGGCGCGATTGTGGCAGGAAACACCGCGGTTGCGAGTGACGATTACGAAAATGAGTTTGTTGCCTCGATCCGGGCTACGACGACCATGTTCAGGCACCGATCAGCGCCACGCGCAAGGGTTGCAACGTTATCAGGGCCTACACCACGCCTCTGGATCGTAGAGGACCGGCCAATCGGAGGAATACCAATAATTTAACCGGGAGCGGGCCAAAACCGACCCCACTCTTCCGCCGGCGATAAAGCCACAACATCAGCGCGACCACGGAACCACCCGGGAGAATCAGCTCTATCAGCGCATACGGTGCGAGAGCTCGAATCCGCGCTATGACAGCCCCGGCGAAACCGATCCATTTGCACAGCGCGAGTATCGATCGGCCGTCGAGCTGGTTGGCACCACCCTTCAAGTTCAACATGGCATTCCTTAGGTTCATCGCAGTGCATCTCGTTGATGTATAACTCTAAGACGAACAAGAGGGCCCGGATTCGACATGCCGTGGTCGAAATCTCCTCCGCGCTACCTAAGGCGCCAGCATCGCCAATTGCAAAACCACCACAGTAGCGCCAGTGGTGGCGAGGGCCAGGAGCCCCTGTCCAATCCGCGTGATGAAATTGCTGTTGCTCATGTGTGCATGCTCCGTTGAATGAACTGATCGAATAGACAACACAATGCACCGCCCGCCTTTGCACAACAAATGGAGGTTCTGACCAACTCTTAAGTTAGGCTTAACTCATCGTGGTTTGCCGGAATTTCCAGGCCGGCGCGATGGGTATTGGCCGCACCACGCCATCCCTCTGCGGCGTCCCGCGTGGACGTCCCTGTCGAGACACTCGCCCTAGTCTTGAGTGGAGACACTCTTCGCGGTGTAACTCTGTTCGCTCCGAGCGCTCCAGCGGTACAGATTTTCATCCTGACAATGAGGGCATTTGATCGCGGTCAGTTGATCGTCGAAGTCTGTCAACCCTTTGGCGGCCGGTGGTGTCGACGCAATCGCGATGACTCTCCCGCACGCTCGATTCTTACACAGCCACCCGACGTAGACTTCGCCCGCCACCATCTGTTGCGGCGCCTTGACGTCGACGTGGCGCAACGGAGCTGTGGCGACCGGTTTGTGTGACGGCGTACCCTTGCCTTTTGTTGGACGTTTGATCGCCATGACCACCTCCCCGTTTGATGCTACAGGCACAGCTTACCGCAGCAGTGATGTGCCCGTCGGTTTAGCCTCGTCACACCAATGGCACTCCAACTCACAAAGGCCGCAGGCGTCGCATCGAGATTCTTGTTCAAGCACCCCTTGACGAATTCGCGGTGGCGGCCGGGTGCCTTAAAACCTCACTGTTACCCCACCTAGCAACTCCCCGTAATACAAGCCCTTCCCCTTGACCACGACCGTACAGCCAGCGGCACCGCCGCAAAAGAGCGACCCGTTGCCGTTGAGCACGACTCCATAGCCGCGTGCTTCGAAACGGAACCCCACATGTTTCGCCAAGGGCACCATCCAACCGACGCCTAGATTTCCCGAGAAAAAAGTCTGCGAATTCAAACCGCTGCCTTTTGGCGTAGCAGTCGTGCCGCCAATGCCGCCCATGACATAGACACCCCTGCCAATTTCGTCAATGAAGGCAGTCCCGCCAATGTGATAGCTATGAAGAGCCAGTCCTACGTTGCCAGACTGCGATGAGAACGCGCCCGAAGTGAGCGTCGTGTCCTGCCGGCTATAGAAGAGTTCCAACTGTCGGCTGTGGTCCAATCCGATATCGACGGCCATACCAAAACTCGAACCGTCCTTAAAATCGACGGACGAATTGGTCGTCGAATCCGTCACACTACCGCCGAACCGGCCGCCGCCGTACAGCGTGACACTGCTTTCGCTATGGGCACTTGGAGTCGATTGAGCGCTCGCATATCTCACCGGCAGGACCGTAAACACGGCGAGCAACGCAATTAATCTCGAGGTCTTTGGGAAATGAACGAAGAAATGCGAAGCGGTATCCATGATTGCAAACCCTCGCCCTACTTCGACGGCCAGTAGCGCACTAGAACACCGACGACAAGGGCAGCCATGGCCAGGAACACCGCGGCGGCGACCAGACGTCTGATAGTCAGATAACTGGGTTGACGGTTCCGATCGGCCGGATCCCTAACGTCGTTCCCCAATCCCGGGCTGATCCACGAGGAGGGTGCCAGACGTTGTCTCACAGCTTGCATGAGCTTCGTCAACGCGGCCGGCACACCTAAGGCCGCGACATCAATCCACTGCGACTCGCTCAAGAAATACTCAAAGGACCGGGTCAGTAGTGCCGCATCGGTTCGCAGCACGATAATTCCCCGCCGCTTTGAAGCGGCCCGCTCAACCTCTCGTCCTACATGCGGAGAAGCGACCGTGTGTTCCGAAAGCACCAATACAAGGACAGTGGCGTCGTTAATTACCGCCGCGATCTCATCAGCGTATTGCAGCCCCGGTGTTACGTCACGAGGCGCAATCCAGCACCCGATCCCGTGCTTTTCGAGATTCTCGACGAGGGTATTCGCGATACCCGCATCCTGGGACGCATAACTGATAATAACTGGCGCGGAGACGCTCGATGGCCGACCTTCTGCCTCCGAGGAGTTTTCCACGCGCTTAAACCATGCCATGAAGCACTCCCTACTGCACACTCCGCAGTCTCGCGAATGCTAGATGTGTACGCAAGGCTTGGCACAAATCGGCTCGCCGGCTATTCCTTTACAGGCACGGAAACATCTTCGGCTGCCACGATTTGCCATTGGCCGTGACGCCGAAGCCAGGTGTCGGTCCAGACAAAGTGACCTTTTTTGCCACCCTTGCGTGTCCAGGTTTCGCTGCCTTGCGCGATGGCCGTATCGCCAAAAAAACGCACGTGAGCGTAGTCGAGATGATTTGACAGGAAATCGCCAAGACCCTTTTCTGCATCCGATACGGCGCGGGCCTTGTTCAGAACCTCTCCATCCAAGACCCAAACAAAATCATCTGCCAAGATTCGCTTCACCACAGAGGCATCGTTCGTTGCAACACTCTCTGCCCATGCCGCTTCGCTTTCCTTGATGTAGCGCTCGGCCTCGACTTGCGAGTACGTATCACTTGCTTGTACGGTTTCGGCTGCAAGTAAAACGAGCACAATTGAACAAACGACCCACGATATCTTCATGAGATTCTCCAATTTATCGGGTGCCGCGCGGCAATGTGTTCTTCGTCTTAAGCCGCGCCGCGCGCTTCCATGCGGTTCGTCTTCGGTGTGATTGTACGGATACACCTTATACTCGTCTGCTTCCTTTTTTCACCTCTCTTTTCGGCGGGCTTTCGGCCGCATGAGCAGATCCGAACATCGACCTGCCGCGCGCCCTCTTTCGAATTTCGGCTCTCATATATGAGTTCGCTGAGCTGATTGTCTCTACCGGACACGATGGAATTCCATGATCCAGTTAGTGTCCCAAGTCTTGCCCGCGTCTTCCGAGCTCGCCTGCTCCCAATGTGCAGATTTAGACGTAATTTGCGACCACGTAAAGCGCGTGCGTACGGTTTTGCCGTTCAGTGGGCTGTCCGAGTAGAAAGTGCCCACGCCATTCTCGAATCGCCCCTTAACTGGCGGGTCGAGTGGAAGGTGAGGAAAACGGCTGTCGATCCACCAGATTGCCCATTCTTGGGTCTTGAGATCGAACGCCCGCATCGCGGTACCGTAGGTAACGCCGGTCGGCCTTGAAAAAATGTGTTCTTCGATATCGCCCTGCCCTGCCATGAAAGGCCGGGTCGTACATGTGCCATCGAATTCCTTCCATGTGCCGTCACCGGCGCTTTTCACTCGATGATGCACCCGCCAATTACCGTACTCGAAATCAAATCCATGTATGCCCTGTAATGCCGCGTTAGCGGCGTTCGGAGCGTTTTGCGGTGTTGCAATCGAGGAAAGAGTTGCTGAGACCAACACCGATCCGAGCGCGCCTGCCATGCGAGTGGACTTCATCGCTACATCCCTCCAGGTAAAACGCCATTAACGCATGGAAAACATGACAGACCGCGTCATGTATTGACGATTGTCAGTGACCGCCGCGGGAGCTCATTTCGGACAGCTGGGATACGAGACGGGCCTGCTCTATCTCGGGGGACTGCTGCGCTGTTATTTTACGAACCGTCAGCCCATGTTCTACCCATGAATCGGCCGGCCGTTCCCGAGAGAGCGTGGAGGACCTTGGCAAGGTTCCGGCCCCGGGCGGCCGGAGACTTAAGGCGTGAAAAGTAGCGCAGGACTTCCTTTTTGCGACTCGGGGTCAATGCTTGCCAGTTCATTTTGGCTTTCGGAGACGCCTTGAGTCCCTGTCGGAACCATATGGGCATTGAATGCTGAGGTCCGCTTCTATAGCTTCCTGGCCTGATGCCGCTGGCTCGGACCGCACTCACGAGGATGTACGGATTATCGTTGCGAATCTTTATTACCGCGGCGAATACGCTTTTCATGTCGTCACAAAGCCCCGGGGCGCAAGCACCCGCTAACGCTCCGGCCTTTCTTATGTAGTCATGGCTGCTGGAGCGGAGGCAGAGTCGATCGGCGCCTTGCGGCGCAGGATGGCAGCGGAGACGAGAGTAATGATAAGGCCGACGGGCAGCGGCTCGATGAAGGTATAGGCCATGTTGACGAACGGGTTTTGGTAGAGCTGTTGAGAGTGCTGTATTGCAGCGACCTGGGCGGCAATGATGGCAGGGTCAAGTCCGGAGGACTGGACCTTATGAATCTGCGCTGCGAAATAGCTGTCCATAAAGTGGGGCATGAAATTGAAATAGAGGACCTCCCACATGGCGACGTAGCAGATTGTGGTGATGAGGGTGATCAGGATTCCGCAGGTGAAGGCGCGGCCGAAAGAGATTTGGCCGGCGAGGTCGTTGTCTCGGTAGCTGCGGATGCCGAAGTAAATCAACAGGAACGAGGCCACCATGATGGTGTAGCCAAGAGCCATGCTGTGGCCGGAGCCGATCTTGTCGGCGAGCAGTAGCGAGCCGCCCATCAGTACGGAAATGATGAGGCCGGAGATGAGGCCGAAGGTGAGGACGGTTTTCTTCATGTGAGGCTCCTGGTACGAGTGAGGATGGAGTCACGATGCGGTGTAACGGCGCCGGATGTCGTCATCCTTTCGGATGATTTTGCGAGGAATGGAGCGGAAATCATGCTTTCGGATGACTTGGGGTCACGGCAGAAGGCCTAGTTCTTTGCAGCGCTGGACGGCCTGGGTGCGACGCGCGGCTCCCAGCTTCTCGAAGGCGCGCGCACAGTGCGTCTTGACGGTGTTTTCGGAAACGAAAAGCTGCGCGGCGATCTCGCGATTGCTGAAGCCGCGCGCGATCAGGCCAAGAATTTCGAGCTCGCGTGCCGTTATGCCAACGGTCTGCTGGTTGGCCGCATTGGGAGTGAACGGTTCGAGGGCGGTGACCTCTGCAGGGAGTAGCGCCTCTCTCACCACGCCTTCGCGGGTGGGTTCCCGCCTGCGCGCAATGCGCAGCCCGAGCCAGATGCCGAACGTTGCGAAAAGGATGGCGACGAGCGCGACGTAGATCTCGACGGAGTGCCCGATGATGATGAAGCGGTATTCGGAGTATTGGAGGACGGCGATGAGGAAACCGCCGACGAGACCGAAGATGAGGACGTGGCGCTTCATGATGAGGTTACAAAGAAGTATAACGGAGGCTGCGAGGAAGTGGTTTCGAGGCATGATGCCCTGCCCTTTCGCCGCCTTTACGGGGCAGGCGAATCTATCTCACCGAACTTTGACCGATGATTTGACTCGCGCCCGAAAGCGCCTCTCAGGCCGACGATGTAGCCTAAGATATGTCGCAATGGGTGATGGGAGAACAGCTGTGCGGCTCCTTTATTGCAAAACGAACAACCCAGATACGACCCACGGATTTCTCGTTTCCAGGAACCATTCATGAGACCGACTGCACTGCTCCTCCTTATTCCGGTGATCGTCGCGACTCTCACCGGCTCCGCCGACGCCCAGGCCGGGCAATTCGACCTCGAGAAGACCAAGACCGTGATGAGTCGCCTCATCGAGCAGAAAATGAAGGACCGCGGGGTGCCGTCGGTGTCGATCGCGCTGGTCCGGGGCGATTCGATTGTATGGAAAGCTGCTTTCGGGTACGCCAACGTCCGAACCAAGACCCCCGCGACTACGGACACGCTCTACAGCACCGGATCCACCTTCAAGTCGGCCACGGCCACCGCCCTCATGCAGCTTGCGGAACAGGGCAAGTTCAAACTCGACCAGCCCGTCAACAAATACTTGGGCGATGTCCAGGTACAGGATCGCCTCCAGGCCGAAAAGCCGGTCACTTTCCGGCACATGCTGTCACATTGGTCCGGCCTGACCGCTGGGGCAGTGACCAAGCCGCTGTGGGGCCGGGAACTTCCCAAGTCGCTGGAGAAGATGGTTGGCGGGCTTTATTCGGTCCGCCCGCCGGAGACGAAGTGGGAGTACAACAACTTCGCATACGGGATGGCGGGACTCCTGATCGAGAAGATCTCCGGCCAGGAGTACGAGAAGTATATGGTGGAGCATGTGCTCGCCCCGCTCGGCGTCACCACACCCCATCCGGTCTATCCGTCGCCCGAGATGGTGGAAGTCATGGCGCTACCGTACGAACCCGGAGGGCCGAACGGCAAGCCGCAGCCGGTAGAACAGGTTCATTTCGACGTGTACCCCGCCGGAGACATCTACCTCACCGCCGAGGACATGGCGCGATTCCTCGCGATGCATCTAAACGGCGGCATGTTCCGCGGGAAGCGGATCTTGTCGGAAGCGTCTGTTAACGCGATGCACGAACCCCAGTTCGGCGGCACTTATGCCTTCGGTTTCTCGGTTCGGAAAGACCCAAACGGCCATACGATCATCAACCACAACGGCGGCATCCCGGGCCAGAGTTCCTATATGGCGGGGGATCTGGACGCAAAGGTGGGCGTGTACTTCATGTCGAACTCCGGGGCACCGGCGGTGATAGGCGAGGCGGCGCTCAAACTTCTTCGCGGCGAGGACTATACGTCCGCGCCTGAGCCCAAAATCATCTCACTGGATCCGAGCCTCTTCGACCGCTACGTCGGAGTGTACGAGTTGAGCTCGGACGTGGCGTTCACGGTGAGCCGCGACGGAAACAAACTGATGCTGCAACAGGGGGATGCGCCGAAGAAGAACGAACTCGCGGCCACGTCCCCGACGTCGTTCGTGGTCAAGGGGCAGGAATTTACCGTCACGTTCATCGCCGAGCCGTCGGGTGCGATCACCAAGCTCGTTTTGGACACGGGGAGCGACAAACTCGACGTGGTTAAGCAGCGGTAGGCCCACGAGTCACAGAGTGATTCGATCTAGCGCTCAGGGCTCCGCAATCTTCGAGCGACGCATTCCATGCACTTGAACGGTGCGCATGGGCGGCATATACGCACGCTTATCGGGCAAGTCCATGTCGAAGTGAAATGAAAAGCGTCATAAGCGACTCTTTATCACCTGACTTTCACACTCCGCTCATAGACTATGGTCAAAGGATTCCCTTAGAGACCATTTATGAGCGAACCATCAGCCAAACACTACTTGTTGGCCTCCGACTTTGATCAGACGCTGAGTTTCAAAGATTCAGGCGTGGTCCTGAGCGAACTGCTCGGAATTTCCGGATTTAAGGAGCGCGTTGCAGGACTCGGTCGAACCAACCTGGTTCAGCAGGGCGGCGAACTAGCTTACTTGATTCGGCATGATCCGGAATTTCGCGGTGTTCGTCGCGAGCACTTGTTGGAAACTGGACGGCGCGTGCGCCTCAAAAGCGACATCCCGGCGCTGGTGGATTTCATGCAACGTGGTGCCACGGGTTATCAATTTTCTTTTTTTGTGATTTCAGCCGCGCCTCGCGAAATCGTGACTTCGGCGTTGGCCGGCATCATCCCTCCCGAGCACATATTCGGCACGGAGTTGGAATTCGATGCGCACTCGCGCGAGGTGAAAGCAATCAATCGCGTGCCTGCGGGCTACGGCAAGGTCGCCGTCATCGAAGAACTGCAAAAGCGCTTGAGTATCGCAGCCGACCGCGTGATCTACGTGGGAGATGGCGGATCGGATGTGCACGTGATGCTGCACGTCAACAATCATCATGGATTTACGATCGCAGTTTCCGAGAACAAGCAACTTGCGCGGATCGCGCAGCGCGTGGTTCTCAGTGACAACGCGTTTAGCATCATGGCGCCGATCCTTGACCAACTGCTGCACTGGCGGACCGGCGAGATCCGGGAGCTGTTCGAGTCGTATGGCTTGACGCTCGAGGAGTGGGAAAAGGACCGGACGGACCGACTCAAGATCGGCAAGATGCTTTCTCCCAGCGACGTGGTGCAGGCCGAGGCGCTATGAATGCCTTCTGGATCGAGTGCCTGGGATGGTCGGCCACCAGTGTATTTGTTGCCTCGTATTTTTTTGCCAGGCCCTCAAGGCTGCGTGCAATCCAAATGCTGGGTGCGCTGCTCTGGATAACCTATGGCTTGCTGATCGGCGCATTGCCAGTCATTATCGCCAACATACTGGTTTTTGCGGCGGCCGCTTGGACCTCGCTTCGCAAATCACCCACCCTGGCACCCGGCGCGCCCGCCTGATCGACAAAGAACTACCCTTTGATGTCGATGCTCGAGCAATTGCATGACGGCTCGCTACTCGGCCATAGCCTCTTCCCATCCAGACTGGCGCCCTGTGCCAACTCGTATTGCCGTCCATTCAAGGCACGGTGACTTCGGACTCCGCATCGCGTTTCGTAGTGCCACACCGCTTCCCTAATGCCCATCTCCATGCGTTCTGCATTCTCCATCACGGCGCGGGCCATATTGCATTGAGATCGCGCAATCAGCTTTGCTCTATCCGGAGCGATTCCGAGTCGATTGGGCAATTCGCGCGCCAGGCCGGACGCATCGTATCCCTTCATCACATGGTTCCAAATGAGTTGGTACGCCTCCTGCCGGTACTTCGCCGGAAGTCGGTCGATTAGACCGACTTTCTGCGCAATGACCGCGGCATAAGCCTTGACTGCCGCTGGCGTTGGCTTGAACGGTCTCGACAAGCCCACTTTCCGCAATGTCGCCGAGACCAACGGATGCGAGGACTCAACGCTCGACACAAAAGCACCGGCGGATCGACCGTACTGGCTCAGTCGTTTCAAGAGTTCCATCGTCACCATCCTCCGCGCCTTCGTAAGTGAGAGAGCCTAACTTCGCCTCCCCAGCAACGATATTTCTGCAGACCTAGTTCTACCCGCCTTGCCCAGGTTGTCCTATAGCCAACCGACGACAATGCGTCATTGTCGCCAATAGCCAAGGCTATATGTAACGTTGCAAGCCGCCCTTAACATGAGTTAGAACCTGCGCGCAGGATGAGGTGTGACCACAGCAAGCGATAAATGGGCGGAGCAACTGGCCTCGACCGTTGCCTATCGGCCTACCCCCCGACCCCATGAACACCGCGCTGCTCGGCAACCGCTGCCCGCATTTGCATTGGTCAATTGTTCCGCGCTATCGAGCTGATCCGCGTTGGGGAGAGATCTACGCCCCTGGCCAGATGTGGAAGTCTAACCGTGTCGCCAGGCGGCGAACATCCATGCCATCGCTGCGCTTCCGCCGATTCCGACAAAGCAAATAAGTGCCATGTCGGGGTTTCCGGTGAATGCATGAAAGACAAAACCAGAAAATGAAGAAATGGCGGCAAATCCAAACAGGCTTTTGAGGAGATAAGTAGTGGGAAACATGAACCGCTTCTGTGGACAGGGTCAGCGATATTTGCGCAAGCGTACCTGGCTAGCGAGATGTCTCTGTCCAACAACATCTGAGATCAAACGCGTTTGACTTATTTGAAGCACGATTGCACGCGACTTGCATGGGGAGCAGCCCACGCCGACGATCGTGACCTAAATCAATTAGCGCCATGTCAGTCCGCCATGCGTCGGTACTGCGCCGAGAGCGGCCCATTCAACGGAATCAGGACGAGAACGTTATCGCACCCGCCCGGCTTTCCGTCATTGTCCGGGCCCACCTTGGCCGTCGATTCGGCACATGCGTCATCCTCAAGATCGGTGCGAAACAGCTTCCCGAGACCCTCGACCTCGTCCACAATTTCCTGATCGGGGAGAGTGACACTCTGGTACTTGGTGGGGCCGGCAGAAATGATAAACAAGTCCGCAGCCACCTTGGATAAAAAAGTGGCCCGGGAGGAGGATTTGCTGCCGTGATGACCCACGATGAGAACGTCGGCCTTCAAGTCTGAGGCACAGCAGGCGAGCAGCTTGGCCTCGATGGAGCTGGCGCCGGGCGCAACCGAGGGTGACTTGCGGCCTCCCGCCTCGGCATCGCCCATCAGCAGTACTCGGTGTGAGCCCAGATCGAGCCGCACTACCAGGCTGTTTTCATTGAAATTGGAGTGCGGCGAGCCGTCCATGTAAAGGAAGGTCATCGACGCGTTTTGCCCCAGCCTGACAGACTCTTGATCGATCCGCTTGCCGTGCTTGAGAGTGATGATCTGCTGCGGTTGACTATCCCCGTAGCAAGTTCTCGCCCCGAGCTCAACCGCCTCGTCTCCCTCGTCGTGGGTCGCCGTGTGATATTGCACGGACGCCTCCGCGGCGATGGCCAGCAGGAAATTGCGGTAGCCGCAGATATCATTGTAAGCCCCAGAATTCCATACATCTCCTGGTTGGAAGTGAGTCACAACGTCCGGCAGCAACTCAACATGATCGCGGTGAGGATGGCTGAGAATGACATTGTCGATCTTCACGACCTGGGGCTGCAGAGTCTTAAGGTACGCCATCGTGCGATTCTGATCGCCGCGTGCGAGATCGTCATTGCTGCCGGCATCGTACAAAAGGTTGAAATCAGCCCCGCGGACCAGCACGGATAGCCCTGTACCGACATCGATTGCGTGCAATTCGAATCCCCCTCCACCTAAGCCGCCCGCAGCCGCGGGCACTGTAGTTGGACCAAGTGTCGTCCCGGCCGGACAAGGCGCGATGATGGTCCACCGCTTCGCGGCGAAAGCAGAAGTTCCATCTGCTCGGCGCGCCTCGTACCAGCGCGGCACAGAAGCGATCAATGGCAGGCCCGCTCCCGCGCTCAATGACCCGATTGCGGCACTGGTGGTATTGGGCGCTGAGCGCAGTGTCACCGAGTTCGTGACATCCGAAGAGGGAACGACACAATCCGCTGCCGCCGCCAAGTGTATTCGCGCGAATCCGACTACCAGCAGCAGGATGAAGCAGCCGCAAGCCTCGATCGTCTTGGCCCTTACTCTATTTGGGTCAGCACGCGAAATGAATTCACAGGCCGAGTAACAACTTGGCGCGCTCGGCGCCGACGGTCTTGTGCGGTAGTAACGGTTTCCGGCGGCGGCGACGTAGTTAGCCATGACGCATCCTCCTTATGCTTGATCGCGCGGGGCGGCGCATTTCATCCCTGAAAGATTCAACCGATGAATTTCTTTCCGACCCGAAAGTAGCCCTATCCCCCATCGTGGTCAATGAGAACTGGGATCCCCACCCCCCTCCTCCTCGGCCGCTCGGTAAGGGCAAAGACCGCCGCCAGGGTAACCGCAGGCACTTGCCTGGCAGATCTCCAATGTGCGCTAGAGTACAAACGGATCATGGCGCCGGTGCGCAATTTTGTTGCTGTGCAATCCTGCCAACTGCGCCATCGCCAAGAAAAACTAACAAATTTGGTTGACATGATTCAGCAAAACCCTGAATCTGAACGCAGTGCCAAACTGGAGCGTGCACCAGGAGAAAAATAAATTTAGGGGAGCGAACGGGTGCACCGGAATTCCGTAAATCACAAGCGCCTCATGCGCGAATCGACTGATCGCGTTCAAAGCGCGCTTTACAGTGACGATCCCAACGAACAATTGGTCGCCAGCCGACTATTGGAGAGTCCTTCTGCGTTTGAAACCTGGGAGAGCGAACATTCCGGGCTGATGCTCCAGGTCGCTATCCCCAGCTTCAGGCGTACCCAAGCTGCCCTGCTCAAAAAGGCGACTTTTCGGCTGATCCACAGCAAGGCGCTGTTCGAATTTCTGCGCGATGAGCAAATTCGTGGCGACGTGCGCCGGCGCATCATCGTCCATTTCCATCCGGCGCGGGATTACACCCGAGCCGTCATTGCCGAGCATGGACGGTATCTACGTAAGGCCTGCAGTTTTATGTGTACGAGCCACGTAGGCGGCAATGTCGTCCGCGACCCCGGTTTCTTCGATCCGATGAAGAGCTATCAGGAGCTTTACGCGGAGTACTTCCAGATCTTTTGCCGTACGTATTTCTGCACCGACTCAGCCGAGACGGAACCGCAGGCGGTGCTGCTGCCGTTGCTGAAATACCGGCTCGAAGAGTGCCGCTTGGCGGTTATGAATGCGCAACCGGAGACGGAACGGCTGCAACGCGAAGCCGAAATGCGCCAGCCAATCGGCGACACCGCTCGGCTACCGCAACTCGGCGGTTTTCAGAGAAAGCCCTAGAATCAATGGTATAAACCGCTATATTATAAATTACATCACGCCTGGATTCAGCGCGCTTGGGTTCCGTCTGCCGCTGCTCTCATGAAGGACGGGCTGGGGCGCCCCTCGAATGTACGCTACCGCACAGACCGATAATGGCCCGGACGCGCAGATTTATTCGTTCGCCCGTCCTACCGAAGCCCACGCATGGATGACACCCTTAGTATCGACCCTCAGTCCGTCTCCAAAGACAACGTTGCGAGATTTCAGACTCCGTCGCTATGGAGAGCCCGGTGGCAAGTGATCAATTCGTTTGTTCCCTACGCGCTGCTTTGGCTTGCGATGGTCCGCGCACTGGCGGTCTCTTACTGGCTGATGTTTCCGATTGCGATCCTTGCCGCCGGCTTTCTTGTACGCATCTTCATTATTTTTCATGATTGCGGCCATGGTTCATTCTTTAAAACCCTGCGGGCCAACAACGCGACAGGTGCCATTGCCGGCCTATTGCTTTTGACTCCCTATCGGCACTGGCGCTGGCAGCACGCATTGCATCACGGAACCGCCGGCGACTTGGATCGGCGCGGGTCGGGCGATATCTGGACCCTTACGGTAGAGGAGTATCTGCGGAGCACACGCTGGCAGCGCTTTGCCTATCGACTCGCACGCAATCCAATCGTGCTCTTTGTGTTCGCACCGCTGTATGTGTTCGTGGTACATCATCGGTTTGCGGTGTCCACCGCGTCCGTACAGGAACGCGAGTCGGTTCGCCGTACGAATTGGGTGTTACTTGGCGTCGCGCTGTTGATGTGCGCGATGATCGGTCTTAAAGCCTTACTCCTGATCCAGTTCACAGTGTTGGGATTCGCCGGCGCACTCGGCTTGTGGTTATTTTATGTACAGCATCAATTCGACGGTGCCTATTGGGCTCGCTCCGAGCATTGGAACTATACGGCGGCGGCGCTGCAGGGCAGTTCGTTCTATAAGCTGCCGCGAATCCTACAATGGTTTACCGGCAATATTGGGTTTCACCACATCCATCACTTGAGTCCGCGCATTCCGAACTACCATCTTCAGTTTTGCCATGAAGCAGACCCTTTCTTCAAGACGATTCAGCCGGTCACGCTCCTGGCCAGCCTCAAATGTCTCACGTTTCGCCTATGGGATGAACAGCGCAACGTATTCGTGGGATTTCGCTAGACGGAAGCCAGGCGCCACTTTTGCACTTCGCGCCCAGGAACTCCTGGTGCCCGACCAGAGCCGTTAACCGTGCGCTCGTTTTGAGGCGAGATCTCCTTGCGCCTCCAGCGACACGGTGTTCCATTTCTCCCACATCTCAATGCGGCGCGCATACTCGGCTCGCGTCATCGGCAACCCGCTGGATCCAAAGAAAATTCGCAGCGGCGGCTCTTCTGCGTCGACGACCTTCAGGATGGCCGGTCCAGTCGCATCCGGGTCGCCCGGCACATAGCCGCTACGAACAGCGGCGATCATCGCGCGGGCGTCATCGTAGACAGAGAGCTGCTGGGCGCGCTGCGCAGATGCGCCGCCCCAGTCGGTGGCGAAGCCGCCTGGCTCGATCAAGGTGACCTTGATGCCGAAGGGTGAGACTTCCGCGGCGAGCGATTGACTGAAACCTTCGAGCGCCCACTTGGATGCGTGATAAAGACCAACGGTTGGGAATGCATTGACGCCGCCAATTGAAGACACCTGAATGATGTGACCCGATCCTTGCGCCCGCATGATGGGTAGCGCCGCCTGCGTCACCCACAACGCGCCGAAGAGATTTGTTTCCATCTGGGCGCGGGCTTCCGCTTCGCCAATCTCTTCAATGGCGCCGAATAATCCGTAGCCCGCGTTGTTGACCACCACGTCTAGGCGGCCAAAACGTGCATGGGCCGCACCGATTGCCGCGTGCACGGCATTCTTGTCGGTCACATCAAGCGCAAGCGCCGCAACCTGATCGCCAAAGCGTTGCACCAATGTGTCTAGCGACTTGATGTCGCGCGCGGTGGCGGCGACTCGATCGCCTCGTGCCAGCGCGGCTTCTGCCCATACGCGTCCAAACCCCTTGGACGTGCCTGTTATGAACCAGACCTTGCCTTTCATTGTCCTCGCTCCTGTCGTTTGACATTCGGTCAAGTATTCCCTGCTCACGCCGTTTCTGCCACTCCACCGCCGAGAAGCTCCCATTGGCCATCGTATACTTGCTTCGGCTGCAACCTCAAAAACAAGGCCGGTTCAATGCTAAGAATGCGCATTTCGAGTGGACTGATCGCTCTTTTACTGGGCGGTACGGGGGTCTCCGTAACCGATGCCGCAGATCCACCAATGCACGCGCCGTTATTCAAGCCATGGAGCAGCGGCATCTCGCCCGGTGAGGCGCAGATGCAAGTGCAGCGCTACGACGACGACACCTACGTCATCCGCCAGTCGATCCGCACCAACTTCGAGGGGCCCTTTCTTTATGTGCTGTTCGGTAACACCCGCGCCCTGCTGATCGACACCGGAGCCGGCGGATTGAAGGTGCGCCCGACCATCGACCGGGTGATCGCCGAATGGGCGACCCGGCATCACCGGATTTCCATCCCTCTGGTCGTCTCCCATTCCCACAGCCACGGCGACCACCACCAGGGTGACGAGGAATTCCAGGATCGACCGGATACCACTGTCGTCGGCCTCTATCCCAAGAACGTGGCTGACTTCTTCAAGATCGCCGACTGGCCGAATCAGATCGTGCCGTATGATCTCGGCGGCCGCGTGCTCGATATCATTCCGACGCCCGGCCACCAGTCGGCGCACATCATGATGTTCGACCGCAGGACGCGGCTTTTATTCTCGGGCGACTCGCTCGGTCCCTACCGTCTCTACATACCGATGAACGAGGCGACGACCTATCGCGATAGCATCGACCGCGTGGCGGGTTTTAGCAGGGACAAGCACGTGTCCTGGATTCTCGGCGCTCATATCGAAATGACCACAAAGCCTGGAGAGCTCATTCCCGACGAGGCGCCCAGCCACGCCGATGAGCACGTGCTCGAGATTCCCTACTCAAACCTGCCCGAGCTGCAGACTGCGCTCGATGCCATGGGCGATAACCTGGTGCAACAGGCCCACCGCGACTTCGTGATCTTTCCGAAGCCAGCACGTGAGCAGCAGCCCTTCGCGCCGCCAACGCCGGCGCCGAAATAGCGACGATGGCAAACAATTCGGCAAGGCCAACGGTGGGCGTCTTGCTCACCATCGTCGGATTGGATGTTGCCGGCATTGGCCTCACGCTGCCAATCATTCCGCGACTGTTGGTGGAAGTTGCACACACCGGCGACCTTGGCTGGCGCTTCGGCGCCTTTCTGAGTCTTTACGCGCTCATGCAATTCATCTTCTCGCCGATCCTCGGCAGTTGGAGCGACCGTATTGGACGGCGGCCGGTGTTGCTGTTCTCTCTGGCCGGAGCGACCGTAGATTATTTGCTCATGGCGGCGGCGCCCTGGCTGGCGCTGTTGTTTCTCGGCCGCGCGATTGCCGGAATTACCGGCGCCAGTCAAGCTGTGGCCTCCGCCTACATCACGGATGTGACAGCGGAGGATGAACGCGCACACCGCTTCGGGCTGCTCAATGCTTGCCAGGGGCTCGGCTTCATAGCCGGGCCGCTGCTCGGGGGCATGTTGGGGGAATATTGGGTGCGCGCGCCGTTCATCGCGGCGGCGCTGCTGAACGGGATCACGTTCTTGGTCACCCTGTGGGTACTGCGCGAACCTCGCCGAGAGCCAACCGCCCAGCCCTTTACCGTGCCACTCAATCCATTCGCGGCATTTCGATGGGCGTTTTCATTGCCCGGCCTGCTCTCGCTGCTGCTTATTTTCATTGTCATTTCGCTGATTGGACAGGTGGGCGGTACGATTTGGATACTTTACGGCACCGACCGCTATGGGTGGTCGCCCTTTATGTTGGGCGTATCGCTGGCTTGCTTCGGCCTCCTTCATGCGTTTGCGCAGGCGTTCATTGCCGGTCCATTGACCAAGCGATGGGGCGAACGGACTGCGATCCTAACCGGCGTGATCACGGACGCCGCAGCCTCCGTGCTCATAGCCTTTGCAAGCCAGGGGTGGATGCCGTTCGCGCTGATGCCGCTATTTTGTCTCGGCGCCGTCGGGTTGCCCGCACTGCAATCTCTGCTCGCCAAGCAGGTCGATGCTCAAAACCAGGGCAAGCTGCAGGGCGTATTGGCGAGTCTTCTCAGTCTGACCTCGATCGTTGGCCCGGTGGTGATTAGTGACGTCTACTTCGCGACACGCCCCACTTTTCCAGGGTTAGTGTGGCTGGCCGGCGCAGCACTGTATCTTTTCACCCTACCCATTCTCGTGAATCTGCGCCGGAATGCCAGCAGCGTGCGGTTCTCATAACCTACTCCACGCATGCGAGCTCACGTTTGCATTCTCGCCGCCGAAATCCCGGCGAGCAGCACCTGCCAGTCAACCTCAATTGCAATCGCCAATTGCCGCACGAATTCGATCGTATACACGGTGGTCCATTCCTCCGAGCCCTCGAGAAATGGCCCGAGATCCCAGTTCAGGGTGTCTTCCATCAATTCCTTCGCCTCAGCGGATTTCCCCAGTTGCGCGTTCAGCGCAGAACGCACGCGAGCGATCGGCATTTTCACGGGAATCTCGGTTTCACCAAGGAGCGTGAGAAGATCTGTATGAAGCAAATCAGCCAACTTCAACGCCTGAGCAATACTCACGGCGGATTCAAGTTCCTCGTCGTGCTGCTCCAGATCGCAATAGGAATGAATGGTCAGGCCCAGCTCGCTCGCCAAATCCTGTTCCGTTCGCCCCGACTTGAGCCGCAATGCGTGAATGCGCTCCGCTGTGCCTGTTTCGCCTTCCTTCTGTCTACCGGTCATTCCATACCCTTGTGAGCAGTCGCCGAACTAGGAACATTTCCCACGCTTTTTTGCCACGATCGACGCGCTGCCTGTCTTTTCCATTTGCGGCGAACCTAGTAGAGCGGCGGTGAGCTCTCGCGCCGAACTCGCGCCATAAATGCCGGGCGCGATGGTGCCCTCGTTGATCATCGTCGCAAGGCCATGAACCAACGCCCAAGATCTAAGGCTCTCGATCTCCTCGGGCGCCGGATGGCGAGGTCCCGACACCTGAACAGCATGCACGGCCCCACGCAGCACCTCATAGGCGGAATTTCGTGCGGCATCCAGGTCCGGGTCACCGGATGACTGGTGGACGTTTGAGCCGAACATCAGCTTGAATAGGCCGGGGTTGGATGTTGCAAATGCGACGTAGGCGATGCCGGCCGCATTGAGCCGCGCCTCCGGATCCACGGCTGCATCCACTTCATGTCGCATCGCTGCGGCGAATTCCTTAAACCCTTGGGCGGCAATCGCGGCAAGCAAGGCTGCCTTGTCGGCAAAATGATTGTACGGCGCGGCCTGCGAGACACCGGCTCGTCGCGCCGCGGCACGCAATGTCAGCGCCTCGTAACCCTCCGATTCGAGGATTTCGCGGGCAGAGCGAATGAGCGCTTCCTGAAGAGCCCCGTGATGGTAACTGCTGGCCTTTTTCGCGGCGCCTTTTTCGCGGGTCTCTTTCCGGGTGTTTTTCGCCTTGGTTGACATGCCTGCAACATAGCGGGTGTGGACGGGAAAGGCCAGCCATATTGACACTGTTAATATTTGTGCTAGAGTGTGTTAACAGCGTTAACATCCGAGCATGAAAAGACGGGTGCTGGATGAACAAACGCACGTACTTACCCCTCTACTCCAAGGAGATAGTCATGAAAAACGTCATCAAAACCCAATCGGATTTAACGAAATTCATGGTGGCTGCCAGCTTCTTTGCTCTTGGCTGCACTGCGATCGGCGGGAACGCGCTTGCACAGGAACCGACAGCCGCATCAAGCACAAATTCCTCGGTAACCTACCCAGTGGGATTTTCAGACCTTGATGTTTCCACCATGAAAGGCGCAAAGACACTCTATTTGCGTATTCGTTATGCCGCGGAGACGCTTTGCCAGAGCGCCGCCACTTGGGGCAGGAAAGAGGGCGAGGCGTGTGTGCGCAAGGCCATCGATGAGGCGGTGGCTGGCGTCGATGCGCCCCTGCTGACGCGATACAATGAGTTGCGCAGCAAGGGCGACAAAGCTGCCCTCGTACAGCTTGCAAAGGCCAATTGAGAAAATGAGCGGGCGTTAGCTCGGGCGGTGAGGCATATCCCCCACCGTCCGGGTGTTCGCCGCGGCGCCGGAGTCCTCGAAATGTTGCAAAAATTCTTGGCAATGGGTCTCGCCGCCGTGGCGCAGCGGCTGGTGAGGGACGCCGGCTTTGAGCCCGTGGTGGTGGGTTCCCTGTCGCGCGCGCACGACTTTGACGTCGGCACGTCGGTGTACACACGCCTTATGACCGCACCGCAGCTTCGTCAGGCGCTCGGTCTGTAGGATCGGCAGATGTGCTACTCCGCCCAAATCATCCAAATGGCCCGCAAGTTGAATCGTCAGCTTGGGATTCGGCTTGACTACGACGACATCGAAAAGCTCTTCTTTCGCCGGCTCGATGATTCGAGCATCAACATCTCCCGCGGTTTCGAAGCCAATTTCGACGATCCGGCGACGGATCGAGAACGCCGCATCAAAGGCGCGATCGACGAACATCGCGCAAAGCTGGCTTCAAAAATGGAGAAGGACCTTTTCACTCAAAAGACACGCCTGGTCAATGCCGAGCGTCAGCTCAAAGAGAAGGAAACCAAGAAGGCTCGCGAAGATGTGCGGATTTCGACCGGCAAGATCGATGCCCTCTCAACCAAATTGAGCCGCTTACGGAGCTCAGAGCCAAACGAAGAGGACAACCGAATTTTTCCTTTTGTATATGCCGCAGTCATCGTTAGGAAAGACGGCCAAAACCTGCTTACACCCATGCGATACCACTGCCGGCCGGCGGGGAAGCCCGCGTCTTATGATCGGAAGTTTCCAGGTCTCTACAACGCCAGGCGCGACAACCTAGAGAAATTCTGGGGAGAACAGTTCGGAACCCGTCACGCCATACTGGTCGTGGAAAGCTTTTACGAGAACGTCAAACGCCACACGATGGAACATCGGGAACTTGTCGTCGGCGAAGCCGAAGAGAATGTTGTGCTGCAGTTCAAGCCAGAGCCGGCGCAAATCATGTACGTCGCGTGTCTGTGGTCGCACTGGACAGACCCAAATGAACCTGACTTGCGAGGATTTGCTGCGATCACGGATGATCCGCCGGCGGACGTGGCCGCGGCCGGTCACGATCGCTGCATCATCAATTTAAAGCCAGAGCACGTCGATTTGTGGCTTACGCCGGAGAGCCGAAGCAGGAAGGATCTTCAAGAGATCCTTTCCGACCGCGCCATTTCGGTGTTCCAGCACGAGATCGAAATCGCCGCATGATGCTGGACGACGGGACGCACTGGGACGCCGCGGGGCCGATCTCCCGCGTCGTCCGCCCCGTAATTCTCAATGGGCCAGCGAAAAATTAGTCGAGACCACCCAGCCCTCGTTGCCGAGTTCGTCGGTGACTTTCCACCATACGCCCATCTTGTCGCCGGTCGGATAAAGCATCATTCCCGGATCCAAGTCGCGTACCAGTTTGGATTTCAAATTTGATTCCGTATACATTTTGCCGGGCTTGGCCATCTTGACTGCCTGCTGCACATTGTCAGCCTTGGCGTCGGGCGCCGCGTTCTTCAGGTCGCCGACCATTTTGATATAAGCGTCCAGGTAGGCCATGCTTACCACCTGTCCAATTTCTGTGTTGGCGTAACTGCTGGCCCCACCCGCCGCAAAGCCGCCGAAGAACGCGCCGCCGCCGCCGGCTCCCCAGCCCAAGTCGGTCTTTTTGGAGTGGCCCTGCTCGAGCGCCACCTGCTCCGTTGAGCGCACATCGGTCAGCGTCAATACCACGTCCGCCGTCTTGCTCTTGAGGCTGATGCCGCCAACCACGGCGCCGATACCGTGCGGTAACAAGCCGCCGAGGACGCCGCCGATTTTCGTGCCGCCCGAGTTGCGATTCTGATTGGCGATGTCGGGCACCAGCACATAGTCCGCAGCCTTCATCTGACCTTTGCCGATATTTGATCCGGCACGCTCCTCGCCGCTGGCCGAGAGCGCCCTTTCCGCTTGGGCGGCCTGCAAACCCTTGCCGCGGTCGACGAGCGTAAAGCACTTGGATTGCGAAACGAACACTTTGATCAGCGCGGCCGGCGATTCCAGATTCAATGCCGTCCACCATTGATTTTGTGGTTCGGCGACCGCGAGGGTGCCGATTTTTTTATCGCAGGTAGGGATCTGAGGCGCGGCGTCCTCGGCATGAGCGACGGCCGTCGTCAGGGCGCCACCTGCGGCCAACAAGAACGCGATGTAGCTAACGTGCGAGCACGATTTTCTCATTTGAGTCTCCCAAGTGATGCTGAATCCTGAATCACCATCTCCGCAGTGTTCATCACAGCAATATGTATTCTTTGTAAAAAGTACCACACCGGCCTTCGCGAAGCGATGTCGAGTGGAGTCAGGCGTGCGGTATTTAATCCGCTATCGGATGAATCGCCTCTAACTTATTGATGTATATGGGTGCGCTTATTTCTTGGCGACCGTGTAATCTCCCGCTCTCGCCCCCGGCACCACGCTCCACCCGGCCGCGAGTTCGAGCGTCCAGCCAGGACCTTGAAGATGCGGACCCGTAGTGTCTTTGGGTGCCGCCACCGCCGCGCGGCTGAAATCGGTGGGTACCAGCACGCCGTCTGTCACGTCGAGCGTGCCCCATTCGGCGGTCGCGTGGAACGTGGGATAGACCGTATTGGCGTCACCCAAGGACACGAGCGTGCTCGGGTTGAAGCTGAAGGCAAATTTGTGCCCGCCAGGCAAGAGCAGCGTGGGTCCCTCGATGAGGCGTGCACGGTAACGCGCCTTTGCGGCCGCCGCTTTTTCAGCGCGCTGCGCTTCGGCGACGCGGATGGCGGCCGCACCGTAACGGGACGCGCGCGCTTCGGCTGACACCGCCGCGTGAGACGGCAGCGTCGAAGCAAGCAGTGCGCTTAAATCGGATTGCGAGGAGAGCTTCGTGCGCCATCCCGATAGGCGCTGATCGAGCAGCAGCCCGTAAGGCGGCCCCGACGTATAGGCAAACGACCGCACGAAAGTAATGCTTTGGTCAGGATCGCTTAGCTTCCCGATTGCGCGCCACCGCGCGGAATCGCCGTCCGGCTCGCCTGCAATCACCCCGGTATATTCCGGAACGCCTTCCGCGATTTCGAGGCTCGCTTCTGTCTGCGCGGATCCGGGAAATAGTTCATGGCGATGGCTGCGGAACGCGAGTGCGTCGCGGATGGCCTGGATTTGCGCGGGCCCCTGCCCGACCAGCGCTGCGGCGAGCGCCCGCCACTCGAGCTGAAGCCATAGGCGGCCTTCCGGCGTGTCGAGCTGAAGATTGGGAGAATCCGGCGCCATGAGACCAAGGCCCGGCTGGATGCGGTGGAATAATTCGTGCGCGAAAGCAATCCGTCGGTCGATCGTGTCGGTGGGAACGGTCGGCCACATGAGCATGGTCCAGCGCTTGCCTTGCCATTCCGTAGGCGCGTTCGAGACGATGATCTCTTGCGGCAGCGTGCCGAGGTAGACGCCATTCGCAGCGTGCAGGACGCCCTCCGAGTCCGGTTCATTCGCAACGACGGCCCGTGTCTCGGGATCGACAAAGAACAGGCCGCCGTAGAGCTTTTTACCCCACAGGCGCCCGCCCTCCCTGTCGGACATCGCTTCCGCCTCCGCGAACGCAGCCTTTGCCTGCGCCACATCGATGGGCGACGTTGCGGAGGGCGCCGCCGGGGCGACCGCGAAGGTGAACATCAGCACGGCAAATCGCATCGGCATCACAGGCTTCATCATTGCAGACAGGCCCCCACGGCGGCTCGCCGGAATTGTTAGTTGCTGTGTCGAAAATACCTATAATTGGGGTTTCAAGGCAATCTCGGTATAAAGAAGCTGGAATAACTTATGAATTCTTTGCCTTCGAGCGTGACACCTCTGCAGGATTCGTCCGAGGATCAATTGCGGGCGCTGTTGGGTCGTCTGCAAAAGGCATTTCAGTCGGACATGTCGCCTTCTAG
>DATHKV010000144.1:0-2606 GCA_035488895.1 Steroidobacteraceae bacterium | reverse complement strand
GGATCGCGTTCTGGTGCCACTTGTGCGCCTCGGGCCAGAAGTCTACCCCGGCGTAACCGGTCACGACCGTAAGGTGACAGGTCGGGCAGCGGGGACGGCTTGTCGCTAATTCCGACGAGTAAGGATTTCGTTGTATTGCATGGGCACCAACGACGCGCTGGGCTCAAGCGTTCCGATGTCACCGCGGCTACCGACACATTTCAGATTCTACGGGCAACGTGCATGGGGTTTTTTCGTTGGGACGAAAGACAAACACTCACCCCGGAGGCCACATGAAACATTCGATTGCACTTATGGTGGGCGCCGCTGTCGTTGCGGCGGCACTTAGCAACCCGGCCCTGTCGCAGGGCACCCCGCAGACGGCGGCCATAATGAAGGTTGATCCGCAAACCGTGGCGACCGGCTACCGGACATCCAAGGTGGTGGGTAGCACCGTCGTCAACGAAACAAACGAGACCGTCGGAACAATCGACGATCTAATCGTCACCCCCAGCGAAAAGGTACCCTTCCGCAGCTAGTCACGTGAATCTAAAGTTCGCCGCATAATGTCTTCTGTGTTTTTTGGCAGAAGCGTTTGACTGAAGCCAGGATTTGGTCGGCTGATTTGGTCCATTTGAAAGGCTTGGGGTTTTGGTTGTAGCGGTCGATGAAGGTACGGATATCGGTTTCGAGTTGCCTGACTGAGGTATGAACGCCGCGTCGGAGTCGCTTCCTGGTGAGTTCGGCGAACCAGCGCTCGACCTGATTGATCCATGATGCTGAAGTCGGCGTGAAGTGGACATGATAATGCGGCCGGCGTGCGAGCCACGCCTTGATCTTGGGCGTCTTGTGGGTGGCGTAGTTGTCCATGATGATATGGACTTCGAGCCCTTCGGCGACCTTAGCGTCGATCTCTTTGAGGAAGTTCAGGAACTCGACCGCCCGGTGCCGCTTGTAGCATTTGCCGATGACGAAGCCGGATGCGACATCGAGGGCGGCGAACAGTGAGGTCGTGCCGTGTCGCAGATAATTGTGTGTCCGGCGTTCGGGTACGCCAGGCATCATCGGCAATACTGGCTGCTCGCGATCGAGCGCCTGGATCTGGCTTTTCTCGTCGATGCTAAGAACAAGCGCCCGGTTGGGCGGCGAGAGGTAAAGGCCAACGATATCGCGCACCTTGTCGACGAACAGCGGATCGGTCGACAGCTTGAAGGTCTGGCTGCGGTGCGGCTGCAGGCCGAACGCCCCCCACATTCGGCGGATCGTGGTATGCGAAAAACCGGTTTCGGCCGCCATCGATCGGATCGACCAGTGCGTGGCATCCGCAGGCAAGCTGTGCAACGTCCGCTCGATCACAGCGGCAACCTGATCGTCGTCGATGGTTCGAGGCCGGCCAGGGCGAGCCTCGTCGAGCAGACCATCGCAGCGATCCTTCAAAAAGCGCCGGCGCCACTTGCCAACCGTATGCTCATGGACGCCAAGCTCGACGGCGACGGACTTGCTGGGCAATCCGTCTGAACACCGCAGAATGACGCGACACCGCTCCGACAGCGATCGGGCAACACGGTGGCGGCGCACCTGCCGCTCCAGATAGGACCGCTCCTGGGCACTCAGCACCAACCGCTCGATCGGCCGACCTCGCCCAATAGCCTTCGTCATCAGCGCTCTCCATTGATTGCTCGGAGCGCCAGTTTATAATGTAATGAACTTCAGTTCCAGATGACTAGGATGCCGAGCCCGAAATACGCTGCCTACGAGAGCGCCGCCCCTTACTTCGATCTGGTCCGTGGGGCGCTAGGTGACCTCGTTGATGGCGAGCACTTCTTCGACATCGTCACCGACGATGTCGTCTACGAGGTTCTCTACGACGTCCCCGGTTGGCCTCGCGTTATCCAGGGGCGCACCGATCTGATGGCGCAGTTCAGGGGCTACTGCAACAACATCGAGCTTCAATCAGCCGATAAGTTGATCGCCCACAAGGCAGACGACGGGCGTATCGTCGCCATCGAATATGAAGTCCATGGGACCATCCTCGCGACGGGCGTGAAGTACGACAATCAATTTTGCTCAATCATCACGATTGAAAACCGGAAAATCGCGCACTGGAGAGACTACATGGACTCTCTCGCGGCCTGGAACGCATTGACGGCGGGCGCTCACTAAACGGCCAGATCAACCGTGCCTTGAACCGGCCATCGGCTGGCGGCGCGTCGCATTCGACATCGCTAGCCGCCTCGACCTCAACCCGACTTGGTTGCGACTCAGGCGATTCTTCATCTAACCGACGAACGTTCCCGCTGTTCCACAGTGAAGTTGCCGTCGCCATCTCGCACGACCTTAATATCCCGACGCCCCTCGGGGTGAAGTGTGAGCGTCTGCAGGCTCGGCTTGGTGCCCTCCTCCGAAGGTCGAATCTGCACCGTCATACCCAAACCGATTGGCAGACGTTTGAGCCTGATATGGGGCGCCATCGCAGAAATGACATCGGCGATGGCGTCTGCGCCGAAACCGAGCTTTTGCAACGCGCTTGCGATCGTTTCCCCCTTCCCAAGGCGTACCGATATCTCAAATGGCTCAGCGTGCGTCGCATGGGCAGTGTCGTTCGGAGGCAAACTAGATGGCATGCG
>DATHKV010000143.1:0-3622 GCA_035488895.1 Steroidobacteraceae bacterium | reverse complement strand
TCCCGCTCGCGTTCCAGCTCAGTCAAGTAGCGCCGCGCCTGGGTCGTCACGGACTTGGGGATTCCCGCCAGTGCGGCGACCTGTAAACCATAGCTCTGGTTGGCCGGACCCTCCTTGACGCTGTGCAGAAACACCAGCCGCTCGCCATGCTCGACGGCCTCGACATGGACATTGGCAACCCCGGGCGCCTCGCTCGCGAGGCTGGTAAGTTCGAAGTAATGTGTGGCAAACAGCGTAAAGGCTCGGATTTTGGCGGCAATGAAGGCCGCACAAGCCCAGGCGAGCGACAGCCCGTCGAAAGTGCTGGTGCCGCGGCCCACTTCATCCATGAGCACCAAGCTGCGGTCGGTCGCATTGTTCAGAATATTGGCCGTTTCCGTCATTTCAAGCATGAAGGTCGAACGCCCGCCCGCGAGGTCATCGGAAGCACCGATGCGTGTGAAGATGCGGTCCAAGGGCCCCAGTACCGCGCGCCGGGCCGGCACGAAGCAGCCGATGTGCGCGAGAATCACGATGAGCGCCGTCTGGCGCATGTAGGTGCTCTTCCCGCCCATGTTGGGGCCCGTGATGATGAGCATGCGGCGCGCATCGTCGAGGCGTAAATCGTTCGGAATAAAGGGCTCGCGACCCGCGCGTTCAACCACCGGATGGCGGCCGCCTTCAATGCGCAGCGTCGGTTCATCGATCAGTTCAGGCTGCGTGCACTGGAGCGTGGTGGCGCGCTCGGCGAAACAGTTCAAGACGTCGATTTGTGCGATCGCCGTAGTGCTTCCCTGCAACGCCGGCAGATTGGCCGAGAGCCGGTCCAGCAATGCGTCGTAGAGCATGCGTTCACGAGCCTGCGCGCGCTCGCGCGCCCCCAAGACCTTGTCCTCGAAGGACTTCAATTCGGGCGTGATGAAGCGCTCCGCTGATTTGACCGTCTGCCGGCGCAGGTACTCGGCCGGAACCTTGTCCGCTTGGCTGCGGTTCACTTCGATGAAGAACCCCTGCACCCGGTTGAAGCCCAATTTCAAACTGGACAGGCCGCTGCGCTCTCGTTCGCGCTGTTCGAGATCGACAAGGAATTGTTCGGTATTGCTGCCGAGCATGCGCAGCTCGTCGAGTTCTGCGTCGAACCCTTTGGCAATCACGCCGCCCTCGCGAAGGTAGTGCGGCGGAGCTTCGGCGATCGCGCGGTGAAGCAGGGCATGTTCCTCGTGATGATCGCCGATTGCTCCGGTGAGCTCCCGAAGCAGGGGCGATTGCGCGTTCGCGAGAATGCGCCGCAGCGTGGGCACCGCGCCGAGCGCTGCGCGCAATTGCACGAGATCGCGGGGCCGCGCGGAGCGTAGCGCGATCCTCGCCAGAATTCTCTCCAGATCACCAATGGCCGCGAGTGCGTCGCTCATTGGCGCCGCTTGGGCCTGATCGATGAGCGTCGCGACCGCGTGATAGCGGGCACGCAGCGCGTCGCGATCCCGCAGCGGACGATGCAGCCACCGGCGCAGCAGCCGGCCGCCCATGGCGGTCGTGGTTCGGTCAAAAACACCGGCCAGAGTGAGATCGGCGGAGCCGGAAATGCTCTCATCGAGTTCGAGGTTGCGGCGAGTGGCGGGGTCCATGATGAGCGCCGCGTCTTTTTCCTCTGTCGTAATCGACAGCAGATGCGGCAGCGCGGATTTTTGCGTCTCGCGCACATACGCCAGCAATGCGCCGGCCGCTGCTACGGCTAACGGTTTGTCCGCACAGCCGAAACCTGCCAGGTCGCGCGTTTGGAATTGCTCGGTAAGCGCGCGCGTGGCGGAGTCGATTTCAAAATGCCAGGGCGCCCGGATTCGCCAGGGGCGTTCCTCGGCGGCCGAGGAGCGGCCCAAATCGGGTTGCGCTCCATCCGGCGCCAATATTTCCGCGGGGCGTAGTCGTTCGATCTCTGATTCGAGTGCGGCGAGGCTGTCGAGCTGCATGACGCTGAAGCGCCCTGCCGACAGATCCAGCCATGCGAGTCCGTAGCGGCCCTCCTGCCCGTAGACGCTCGCCAGCACATTGTCGCGCCGCTCCTCGAGCAGCGCCTCATCGGTAATGGTGCCGGGCGTGACGATGCGGACCACTTCGCGTTCCATCGGCCCCTTGGTTTTTCCAGGCTCACCACGCTGCTCGCAAATGGCCACTGATTCGCCCTTGCGTACCAGTTTTGCCAAATAGGTGTCCAGCGTCACCACGGGGACGCCGGCCATGGGAATTGGCGCGCCGGCGGATGCGCCGCGCTGAGTCAAGGCAATGTCCAGGAGTTCGGCGGCGCGGCGCGCGTCGTCAAAGAACATCTCGTAGAAATCACCCATGCGATAGAACAGCAGCACGTCCGGATGCTGCGCCTTGATGCGCAGGTACTGCTGCATCATGGGCGTATGATTAATTGCCCCTTCAGAATCAATCATTCCACGCTCGGGACTGGAACTCTCGCGCCATTTTGTTTTGAATATTCATTCCGAGCACGAATGCGTACAGTAGACGACCATACGGGATTCTAAACCAGTAGACGGCCTTCCATGACAGGCAGCGACCTTGAATTGAAACGCCTTGCCGAGCGGGTTGGCCGGCACTTGCAAAAAGGGCACCGTCATGCAGCAACTGCGGAGTCCTGCACAGGCGGCTGGATTGCCAAGGCGCTGACGGATATTGCGGGTAGCTCGGACTGGTTCGTCGAAGGGTTTGTTACTTACAGCAATGAGTCCAAGGTTCTGCAACTCGGTGTGCCGCACGCGGTTCTGCAGCGGCGCGGCGCGGTCAGCGAAGCGACCGTTAAGGCCATGGCGGCCGGCGCGCTTCGGCGCAGCAAGGCACAAATCGCCGTGGCAGTGACAGGCGTCGCCGGCCCGGGCGGTGCCGTTCCAGGCAAGCCCGTCGGAACCGTTTGGTTGGGTTGGGCCACGCGCCGCAGTGGTGCCATTCACGTGGCCACCGCACTGAGACGATTTCGCGGCGACCGCGAGTCGGTGCGACGCAAGACCGTGAGGGCGGCCCTTCAAGGCTTGCTCTCCCGCTGATCAGCCGCCGGCGCGCCGAGGTTCGCAGTGCGATTATTTTTTGCGCTCTGGTCGGATCCCGATGTCACGCGCCAGCTCACGGATATCGCCCGCCAGCTGAATCTCGAGAGCCGCAGCCGCAGGGTTGATCCCAAGAACTACCATGTAACCCTCGCGTTTGTGGGCGAAGTGTTTGATAGCAGGTTCGCGGTGCTGCAGCAGATTGGCCGCTCTGTGCGAGTTCCTCAATTCAGCTTCGAGTGCGACTCAATCGAGTTTTGGCGGGAGCCGCAGGTCGTGGTGGCCGCGGCCCGCGTAGTACCGCCGGGACTGCTGGATCTTTGGACGAGATTAAATGAGGCGATCGGACTACCGCGGGAGCGGCTTCGCACGCATGTAACGCTGGCGAGGAAGGTTACGCAACCCCCTGTGCTGCAAGCAATGTCGCCAGTCGTGTGGCGGGCAACAAACTTCAGTTTGATTCGCTCCGACACCGGCGGCTCCGAGTCCGCGTATACAGTACTCGACACCTGGTCACTACTGGATAAGCCAGAAAATCCTTGAGAAATCTCTGCGAATTCACTGCATATGAGATGAGCGTTGCGCGCGGAATATGA
>DATHKV010000142.1:0-5114 GCA_035488895.1 Steroidobacteraceae bacterium | reverse complement strand
CTGAAGATGGCGCCACGTATGCTGTTGCCCTCCATGGAGCCGCAAGACAAAGACGCGGGGTTGATGCTGCGCTACCGAGACGGTGATACGGCCGCCTTCGCCGCGCTGTATGCACGCTACAAAGGGCCTTTGTATCGATATTTATTGCGCCATGTGCGCAATGCCGGTGCCGCCGCGGACTTGTTCCAAGAGGTGTGGTCGCATCTGATCGCGACGCGCGCGCGTTATGAACCACGCGCCAAATTCGCGACGTTTCTATTTCATATTGCGCACAACTGCGCGGTCGATTTTTTTCGGCGCGATCTGAACCAGCGGCGCGCCAGCCTTTTGCACGACCCGGACGCGCAGCTGCTCGAACCGGAAGTTCCCGAGCATCAGCGGCCCGACAAGCTCGCGGAATTCGTCGAACAACAATCGGCATTGCTTGCAGCCGTTGCGGCGCTCCCGCAGGAACAGCGCGAGGCGTTCTTGTTGCGCGAGGAAACGGGGCTGACCGTCGAGGAGATTGCGCGCATCACGGATGTGCCGGTGGAAACGGCGAAGAGCCGGCTGCGATATGCCGTTCGAAAATTGAAGGACTCGTTGCGCCCACTCCTGGAACCCGAGCCTCTGCCGTTGCGAACCTATGCCTGACGAACGCGTGCCGGATGAACTCGACGAGTATTTGCGCGGCGGCAGCGCGTTGTCGAGCCAGTACAAGCGCGAGTCCGCGCCGCTGCCGCCGCATGCGCTCGACCGCATGGTCCTTGAAGCCGCGCGTCCCGCGCAGCTCAAATCCAAAAGGCCGTTCAAGTCGCAAAGCCTGGCGCCCCTTGCCCTCGCAGCCAGCGTTCTTTTGTCGGTCGCGCTGGTGCTCGCAATCATTTTCGGCCCGCAAGCCAAGAAGCCCGATGACAAACCGCGGGTGGTGCAGGTGCGCATGTTCAAGAGCGAGCCGCCGCGCGCTGCGCTCGCCTCTGCGCGCGAGCGCAACCCTGCCGCGTGGCTCGCGGATATCACTGCTCTCCGCCGTGCCGGACGCCGCGCCGAGGCGGACGTGGAGATGCGCCGCTTTCGCAGCGCCTATCCGAACTACGCTATTCCCATCAACCAGTGAGCCATTCTCCCGTGAACCACCGCCGCGTTTCATTTTGGCGCGCCCTGCCGGCGTTGCCGCTCCTGCTGTCGGTGGTATTCGCGGGCAACTCCGCGCTCGCCGCCCCTGTTCTCATGATCTCGGTGGATGGACTGAAGCCTGAATACGTTCTCGATGCAGACGCACACGGCCTGAAGATTCCATTTCTGCGCGGCATGCTGCGCGACGGAGCGCACGCCCGCGGCGTCAATGGCGTGTGGCCGACCGTCACGTACCCCAGCCATACGACGCTGCTGACCGGCCTCTCGCCGGCCGAACACGGCATCTACAACAACCTGGAGTTCGATCCCAAAAACACCTTCGCGAATGCCTGGTATTGGTATGCGCAGCAAATTCGCGTGCCGACGCTGTGGCAGGCGGCGCATGAGGCCGGATTGACCACTGCCAGCATCGGCTGGCCCGTGAGTGTGGGCGCCACGGCGGTGGATGTTCTCATCCCGGAGTATTGGCGCGTGGCTCGCTTGACCGATGTCGATCCGTCGGACGCCCTGTTGCTGGCGGCGGTCTCGCGTCCAGAGGACCTGCTGCAAAAAATGCAGGCTCGCCTCGGCCCCTACATGCGGGGCAATGATCCGAGTCCGCCGGGCGATGAAGTAAAGACCCGCTATGCGTTGGATATCCTCAGGAATCAGAAACCGAAGTTCATGACCATCCACTTGAGTTCGCTCGATGAACAGCAACATGGCCATGGCCCCTTCAGTCCGGAAGCCGGTCAGAATCTCGAAATGATCGATGGCCAGCTCGCACAATTGTTTGCCGCATCCCGCGCCAACGATCCCAAAGCCGTCGCAGTGGTGGTATCGGATCACGGCTTCGTTCACATTACCCACAAGGTGAATCTCATGCAGCCGTTTATGCGTGCCGGGCTTGTAGAGAGCGGCGGCGCATGGAAAGCACAGCCTTGGTCCGGCGCCGGAATGGCGGCGGTCATGCTGCACGATCCCGCCGATTCGCAGATTCAAGCTCAGGTTAGAGATTTGTTGAAATCCATGAAGGCCGATCCGAACAATGGCATCGCTGAGGTGCTGGAGCGCGACGCGATCAAGCAGCGCGGGGCGTTTCCCGACGCATCGTTTCTGGTCATCATGAAACTGGGCTACTACGCACTGTCCGACGCGACGAGCCCGTTGCTGAGCGAGGTCCAGGGCCCTCTGGGCAGCCACGGATTTTCTCCGGAATACCCGGAGATGCGCGCCGCGTTCTTCATAGCAGGCCCGGGAATCGCGGCGCATCGCGACCTGGGCCTGATCGACATGCGCCGAATCGCGCCCACGGTCGCGCAACTGCTCGGCGTGCACTTGAGCACGGCGAACCAACCCCCGCTCGACGTCCGCCAATGACGATCCGGGACGATTTCGGCTACCATCCCATGTTTTTGCGCGGGAGCTCGTTATGAAGAAGCCAGTCACCATCACCATCACCGGCGCCGCCGGCAACATCGGCTACGCGCTGGCATTTCGCGTGGCGTCCGGGCAGATGCTGGGGCCCGACCAGCCGATCAACCTGAATCTGTTGGAGATCCCGGCGGCGAGCGCGGCCGTACAGGGTGTGGTGATGGAACTGAACGACTGCGCCTTTGCGACTCTCAACAAGGTGACGGCAACCTCCGATGCCAATGTGGGCTTCAAGGACTGCAACTTCGCGATGCTGGTCGGAGCCAGACCGCGCGGTCCCGGCATGGAGCGCAAGGATCTCTTGCTGGAAAACGCCAAGATCTTTTCGGCGCAGGGCAAGGCGCTCGAAGCGGTGGCCAGCCGCGACGTGCGCGTGCTGGTCGTCGGCAATCCCGCCAACACCAATTCGCTCATCGCGCAGCGCAATGCGCCGTCGCTGCCTCGTAACCACTTTACGGCGATGACCCGTCTCGACCACAACCGCGGCCTCGCGCAGCTCACGGAGAAGTCCGGTGCCCCGTTGTCCACGGTCAAGAAAGTCATCATCTGGGGCAACCATTCCGCAACCCAATATCCTGACTTGCACCACGCCACGGTCGGCGGCAAGCCGGCGCTCTCGGTCGTGGATCAAACCTGGTTCAAGGACAGCTTCATTCCCACCGTGCAGCAGCGCGGCGCCGCCGTCATCAAGGCGCGCGGCACCTCATCGGCCGCATCGGCGGCCGCCGCGGCGCTCGATCACGTGCACGATTGGATGCTGGGTACGCCGTCGGGCGATTGGGTGAGCATGGGCGTTTCCTCCGACGGCAGCTATGGTATTCCCGAGGGGGTCATCTATTCCTATCCGGTGACGTGCAAGAACGGCGAGTACAGCATCGTTCAAGGACTGGACGTCAACGATTTCAGCCGCGAAAAAATGCAGGCGACGATGCGCGAACTGCTGGAAGAACGCGACGGTGTCAAAGATTTGATCTAATACAATAAGGGGCGGACCCATGCATGAGCTGCTGCTCGATGCCGGCATTGTCATCGGCTGGCTGGTGTTGTTCGCGGTCGCCTTTTGCATTCTCGCCTATCGCCGCGCCAGTCTCGTGGTCAGCACCGGCGTTCTCCTGGCTCTGCTCGCGCTTTACTGGATGTACGGGACGGCGCCGGACTGGTGGAAGGCCCTGGTTTCCGTTCCGTTCGCGATCCTGCTCTTTTTGAATGTCCGGCCGCTGCGCATCCGCCTCGTCACGCGGCCCTTCATGAAGAAATACCTCAAGCTGCTGCCCAGCATGTCCTCCACGGAACGCGAGGCGCTCGATGCCGGCACGGTGTGGTGGGACGGCGAACTGTTCACCGGCGGCCCAAACTGGGCAAAGCTCATGTCGGCCAAAGCGCCGGCACTGAGCGCAGCCGAGCAGGCATTTATCGACGGACCGTGCGAAGAACTGTGCGCGATGCTCGATGATTGGGATATCACGCACCGCCGTGCCGACCTGCCCGCGGCCGTGTGGGCCTTCATCAAGTCGCAGGGCTTTTTCGCGATGATCATTCCGCGACGCTACGGCGGGCTCGAGTTCTCGGCCTACGCGCACTCCTGCGTGCTGATCAAAATAGCCTCGCGCTCCGCCACGGCCTCCTCGACCATCGCCGTGCCGAACTCGCTGGGACCGGCGGAATTGCTGCTTCACTACGGCACCGAGGCGCAAAAGAATCACTACCTGCCGCGGCTCGCGCGCGGCAATGACGTGCCGTGCTTTGCGCTCACCGGCCCGCGCGCCGGCTCCGATGCCGCCTCGATCCCGGACACTGGTGTCATCTGCAGGGGACAGTGGCAGGGTCAGGAAATCACCGGCATCCGGCTCAATTTTTCGAAGCGCTACATCACGCTGGCACCAATCGCCACGGTGATCGGCTTGGCATTCCGCCTCTACGATCCCGAGCATCTCATGGGAGAGAAGACGGACTTGGGGATTACCTGTGCGCTGATTCCGCGCGACACGCCGGGCGTGACGATCGGCCGGCGGCATTTTCCCTTGAACATCCCATTCCAAAACGGCCCTATCCAAGGGCACGACGTGTTCGTGCCGCTGGATTCGATCATCGGCGGCTTTGCCACCGCGGGGCAGGGCTGGCGCATGCTGGTGGAACAGTTGTCCGTTGGCCGCTGCATTTCACTGCCCTCGAACGCCACCGGCGGGGCGCAGGCCGCCGTGTATGCCTCGGGAGCCTACGCGCGCATCCGCCGCCAGTTCAGCACACCGATCGGCAGTTTCGAGGGCATCGAGCAGGTGCTGGCGCGCATGGCGGCGCGCACCTACATCATCGACGCCGCGCGCTCAGTCACAGCGGGTGCCATCGACGGCGGCGAGAAGCCGTCGGTGCCCTCGGCCATGCTCAAGTATCACGCCACCGAAATCGGCCGCATGATCGCCAACGATGCCATGGACGTGCACGGCGGCAAGGGCATCATGCTGGGGCCGAACAATTATCTGGGACGCGGATACCAGGTTGTGCCGGTGGCCATTACCGTCGAGGGCGCGAACATATTGACCCGCAACCTCATCATATTCGGGCAGGGTGCGGTGCGGTGCCATCCG